>NZ_JAPSMD010000105.1 GCF_027856955.1 Falsiroseomonas oryzae
CGGCCGCAGCGCCTGCTCCCGCCGCCCGCGCCGGCGCCGGCGCCGCGCAGACGCCGCCGTGGCGGCGGAATGCCTGACCATCCGCCGGCAGGCCACGCGTCTGCCGGCCTTCCTCCCCGCCTCTTCAGGATCAGGTCATGGCTGCCCTTCCTCCGCCTGCCTCGCCCACCGTCGCCGCCATCTATGCCGCCTATGAGAAGGCGGCGGACAGCGGCTATCGCGCGCATCTCGGCGCCTCGCTGATCGGCACCGAATGCGAACGCGCCATCTGGTACACATTCCGCTGGGCCACCCGCGCGCGGCATACCGGCCGGCTGCTGCGGCTCTTCGACACCGGCAACCTGGCCGAGGCGCGCTTCGTCGCGGATTTGCGCCGCATCGGCGTGACCGTCCTCGACCTCGATCCCGCGACGGGCCGGCAGTGGAAGCTGCGCGACGCCAGCGGCCACTTCGGCGGCAGCATGGATGCTGTGGCGATCGGGCTGCCTGAGGCGCCGACGACCTGGCACGTCTGCGAGTTCAAGACGCACTCGGCGAAGTCCTTCGCCAAGCTGAAGGCCGAGGGCGTCGCTGCGGCAAAGCCCCTGCACTGGGCGCAGATGCAGGCCTACATGCAGCTCGCCGGCCTCGATCGCGCATTCTACCTGGCAGTCTGCAAGGACACGGACGAGCTTTACCAGGAGCGCGTTCGTCACGACGCGGAGGCCGGGCTGCGGATCCTGGCGAAGGCGGCGTGCATCATCGCCGCGGCACGGCCGCCCGCCCGCATCAGCCAGGATCCGGCCTGGTGGCAGTGCCGCTTCTGCGATCACCATGCCGTTTGTCATGACGGCGGGGCGGTCCACGTGGAACGGCACTGCAGGTCGTGCCTGCATGCCTCGCCGGTCCAGGGCGGCGCCTGGCATTGCGCGCGTCACGATGTCCCGCTGGATCGAGGCACCCAGGAGGCGGGGTGTGGCGCGCACCTCTACATCCCCGACCTCATCGATGGCGAGCAGCTCGACGCAGGAGAGGACTGGGTCAGCTATCGCATCGCCGACGGCACCGAATGGCGTGACGGCGTGCCGGCAACGGCGCAGCAGAACACCGTCTCGCACCTGCCGTGCCGGGTGTGTCGCGGCACGATCTATCGGGTCGGGCCCGGCAAGGGGCCGCACATTGCCGAGTTGATTTGCGCTGGCTGCGAGGTGGGCGGACGCTGGCTCAGCAAGGTGGACGCCGTGGCGATCGGAGTGGCCGCATGAGCGCGGATCTCCTGATCATCGTCTCGGTCAAGAACAACGCGCTGCTCACCGCCATGCAGGAGGCTGGAATCGAGAGCGCTGCCGCGCTGTCGCGCGCGAGCGGTGTCTCTCTGCACCGCGTCCACGACTACCTGAACCTGAAGATCGCGCCGATTGGCAAGGACGGTGAGTGGCGTGCCTGCGTGCTCGCCATCTCGAAGCTGCTGCGGCGCCTGCCGGAGGATCTCTTCCCCGCACAGTTCCTGCGCCGGGCGCTGGCGTCGAACCGGGTCACGCGGGAAGTCAGCGCGGCGGACCTGCCGATGCTGATGGGCGAGGCCACGGGCTCCATCGCCTACGACCCCGAGCGGGCGGTAGCTGTTGGCGCCGCCCTCGGTGCGCTCGATGCCGCGATGGCCAATCTGCGCCCCCGCGAGGCACGCGTGCTGCAGATGTACTTCGGCCTCGACGGCGAAGCGCCGCGGACGCTTGAGGCGATCGGACGATCCTTCAACGTGAGCAAGGAACGAGTCCGGCAGACCATCCATCACGCCCAGCGCAAACTGGCGGCGCCTCGACATGACCTGCGCCGACGCTGCGCTCCGCTCCTGGAAGACACGGCGGTGGGAGAGGATCGATGACGCTTTCCCTCCGCCCTTATCAGCGCGCCGCGATCGACGCTCTCTACGACTACTTCGGCGGATACACCGGCAATCCGCTGGTCGTCATTCCCACCGCAGGTGGTAAGTCCGTGGTCATCGCGGGCTTCATCCGCGAGGCTATCGCCGCCTATGGCGACACCCGGGTGCTGGTCCTCACCCACGTGAAGGAGCTGATCCAGCAGAACTTCATGGCGCTGCTTCGCGCCTGGCCGGAAGCGCCCGCGGGCATCTACTCGGCCGGCCTGTCGCGCCGCGACATCCACGCGCAGATCCTGTTCGCCGGCATCCAGTCGATCCACCGCCACGCGCGGCAGGTGCAGCGCTGCGACCTGGTGCTGATCGACGAGGCGCATCTGCTCGGCCGCGGCGACAGCGGGATGTATCGCTCCTTCCTCAAGCAGCTCAACGAGATCAATGCCGGGCTGCTGAAGGTGGTGGGTTTTACCGCCACGCCCTACCGGCTCGATAGCGGGCTGCTCCACGAGGGAAAGGATCGGCTGTTCACTGACATCGCCTACGACGTGGCGGTGCTGGAGATGATCCAGCAGGGCTACCTCTGCCCCGTCGTCCCGAAGCAGACCACGACGCAGCTCGATGTCGGCGGCGTCGGCACCCGCGGCGGGGAGTTCATCGCCAAGGATCTCGAGGCGGCGGTGGACCGGGACGAGGTGACGCGTGCGGCGGTGGCCGAGATCGTCCAGCACGGCGAGGGTCGCGGCTCCTGGCTGGTGTTCTGCTCCGGCGTTGCCCACGCCCGGCACGTCCGCGATTCCATCCGCGAGCATGGTGTCAGCTGCGAGACCGTCACCGGGGACACGCCCGCGCCGGAGCGGGACGGGATCCTGGCCGCCTTCAACGCTGGGCGCCTGCGCTGCGTCACCAACGCCAACGTGCTCACCACCGGGTTCGACGCCCCCGGCACCGACCTCATCGCCCTGCTGCGCCCGACGAAGAGCGTCGGCCTCTATGTCCAGATGGTCGGCCGCGGCACCCGCCTCGCCGAAGGCAAGGATGACTGCCTGGTGCTGGACTTCGCCGGCAACACGGCGCGGCACGGCCCAATCGACATGGTGGACGGTCGGAAGAAGGAACCGGCCGGCGACGGCGAGGCACCGATCAAGGTCTGCCCGGAATGCAAGACCATCAACCACGCCAGCGCGCGGCACTGCATCGAGTGCGATTACGAGTTCCCGCCGCCGGCCGTGAAGGTGGCCCCGCAGGCGGCGTCGAACGCGCTGCTCTCGACGCAGCTGCAGGCTTCTTGGGCTGACGTCACCGGTATCACCTACGCCCGGCACGAGAAGCCCGGCAAACCGCCCTCGCTGCGTGTGACCTACGAGTGCGGCCTGGCACGGCATAGCGAATGGGTCTGCTTCGAGCACACCGGCTTTCCGCGTGAGAAGGCGATCGGCTGGTGGCGACGGCGTGCCGGCAATCTGCCGCCACCGGCCACGGTCGACGAGGCCCTGCGGCAGGTCGACCAGCTCCGCCGTCCCATCGCGATCCAGGTCCGGCCGACCGGCCAGTACACGGAAATCGCCGCCACGAGGTTCGTGTGAGATGCCGAACCTGCGGCCGCCCCGCCTGGCACTGGAAGTGGTGGCATCCGGCCCGGACGCTCCGCGTCCACTGGACCGTGCCGAGCTGCTCGCCCGTCTGTCTCGACCTCTGGAGGGAACTCCGCATGGTTGATCCCAACGAGCAGGAAGCCGCCGCGATGCGCGCCGCCGGTGACATCGCCGGCCAGTATATCGACGCCGTCGGCCGCACCGACATGGCCACGTGGTCCGAGCAGGACTGGCGCGGCTTCATCGAGGCGATCTGCGGTGGCTATGTCGATGCGCTGGTCGAGCAGCAGATCGCCATCAACGCGGCGCTGGCCAAGGTGCAGGCGGGACCGCCGGCATGAGCGGCATCTCCGGGTTCGCCGATTGTGCTGATAAGCGCGAGCCACGCCACGGCGACGATATGGCCCACGCCGCCATCGCGCTCGGCGTGCCGGTGTTCCCCTGCGACGCCAGCAAGCGGCCTCTGACGCCACATGGCTTCAAGGACGCCACCGCCGATCCGGTTGCGATCCGTCGCCACTTCACCAGCCCGGCCGCCGCCATGATCGGCATGCCAACGGGCGAGGTCACGGCCCTGGTCGTCGTGGACGTGGACGTGAAGGATGACCGGCAGGGCCAGGCGTGGCTCGACGCCAACCGGGACGGTCTGCCACCGACGTGGACGGTGCAGACGGCCTCGGGTGGTCGGCACCTCTACTTCCGCTGGCCTGGTCAGCCGATCCGCAACAGCGCGAGCAGGATCGCCCCCGGCGTCGACGTGCGCGGCGACGGCGGCTACGTCATCGTGCCGCCCTCGCCGGGCTATCTGGTGGCGAATGACGCGCCGCTGGCCGACCTCCCGGACTGGCTGCTGTCGGCCCTGCTGCCCCCGCCGACGCTGCCTCCCGCCGCCCTGCCGCAGCGCCCCCGCCTCGAG
Organism: Falsiroseomonas oryzae; assembly: GCF_027856955.1. Classification (GTDB taxonomy): domain Bacteria; phylum Pseudomonadota; class Alphaproteobacteria; order Acetobacterales; family Acetobacteraceae; genus Falsiroseomonas; species Falsiroseomonas oryzae. Next base: position 4,370 of record NZ_JAPSMD010000105.1, read on the forward strand.
GGCGAGGGCAGCGCGATCGGGCGGGCGGCGCTCGACGAGCGGTGCGAGCAGATCCGCAACGCACCGGATGGCACCAAGCATCACGCCGTCAACGAAGCCGCCTTCGCCATCGGCGGCATGGTGTCCGCTGGTCACCTGGACGAAGGCACCGCATGGCGCGGGCTGAGCGACGCGCTCTCCGTGCTGCTGCCGCGGTGCCGGGATCAGCGCGCGGCGGAGCGCACCCTGCAGCGCGCCTTCCGAGAGGGGATGGGGCAGCCGCAGCGTGTACCGTATCCTGCACCCGAGGCCATCCATCCCGCCGCACCGTTCCTGGCGACGCTGTACGCCCGCCGTGCTCAGCAGCAGGCGAAGCCACTCCCCGTGCCAGCGAACATCCTGCAGCCCGGCGGCGTCCTGCAGATGCTCGTGGAGGAATGCGTCAGGACCGCGCTGCGGCCGCAGCCCTTCCTTGCCCTGGGTGCGGCCATCTGCGCCGTCGGCGCGCTGGCCGGACGTCAGTACCGCACGCGCACGGATCTGCGCACCAACGTCTATGTCGCCGCGGTGGCCGAAAGCGGCGGCGGGAAGGACCACGCGCCGGAGGTGATCCGCCGCTGCTTCGACCGGGCCGGGTTGGAACGCTATCTCGGCGGCGAGAACCTCGCCTCCGGCCGCGGCCTGCTGTCCGCATTGGAGCAGCATCCAGCGCGGCTGTTCCAGATCGACGAGTTCGGCCTTTTCCTCGCCACCGTGACGGGCGGCAGGGCGCCGGCGCACAAGGCCGAGATTTGGTCCGAGCTGATGAAGCTCTACAGCCGCGCGAAGGGCATCTACCGCGGCACCGAATACGCCAACAAGAAAGACGCGCCGCGCATCGACATTCACCAGCCCTGCGTCTGCTTCCACGGCACCACCACGCCCTCAACCTTCTGGAAGGCGCTGGAAGGCGGCGCGATGCTGGACGGCTCGCTTGCACGCTTCCTGGTCTTCGTCACCGACACCGATCGGCCGGAGCGCAACCGGGCGGCGGGCATCATCGCGCCGTCCGCCAAATTGCTGGAGGCGCTGAAGGCGATCGCGCGCGGCCAGGGCGATCCACCGCCGCCGGGGAACCTGCCCGACGTGCACGTGGTGCCAATGAAGGCCACCGACGAGCCGGCGCCATACGCGGTGCCGATGACGTCCGCGGCGGAGGCACTGCACGATCGCAAGCTGGCCGAGGAGGACGCCTGGGCGCTCAAGGTGGCGGGCACGCCACAGGCCGCCATCGTCAACCGGCTCGGCGAGAATGCCAGCAAGCTGGCGCTGATCTGCGCCATCAGCCGTGATCCCGCGCATCCGCGGATCACCGAGGCGGAGGTGGCCTGGGGCTGGGCATTGGCCGAGCACTGCACCAGGACCGTGCTTCGCGACGCGCAGCGCTTCCTGGCCGACAGCGAATTCGAGAAGCGTCTGAACAAGGCCATCGGCATCATCGGGAAGCACGGGCCGTGCAGCCGGCGCGACATCTTCCACAAGGGGCTGAAGCTCGTTGCACGCGAACTCAGCGAGGTGATCGACGCGCTGGTCTCGAACGGCTTGGTCATCGAGACGCTGTCGCCCGCCACCGGCAGCCCCGGCCGGCCGGCCGGTCCCCGCTACGTCCTCGTCCACGCTCCCGGTGACCTCCCGGCCGAGGAGCCAGCCGGCGATGAGTAACGAAAAGCAGTCCGGGCGGTCTAAGTCGTTGAAAACAGGCTTTTGTGGATTTTGTGTTTTCGTGCGCGGGCGCGGGGGGAAGACCTCCCCCCACGCGTGCGCGGGCGCCGAGGGGAACACCCCAATACATAATAACAAAAACAACAATAATATATATATCAGTAGGATAGCCGGGGGTTCTGTTGCGCCCAGGGGGATTGCGTAGATGGCGCTCCCCGGCTCCCCCCGCCCGCCGCGGTCCTGCCTCGATGGCAGGACGCGCAGCCCCACCACCAGTCCCGAGATGGACGCCATGCGCCGACGCGTCTGGCGCGAGCAGGGCATCGCGTTGCTGGCGATCGATGACATCAGCGATTCCTGGCTGCGCCAGGCGCTCATCAACGAAGCCACGCGGCGCTGGGGGCCGCGGCAGCAGGAGACCACCCATGGCCGGTAAGCGGAAGGCGAAGGCGCCGAAGCGGGACGAGGCGCTCGGCCCGTCGAAGTGGCGGCTGCAGCACGGCGACTTCTCAGCGCCGATCCGCGAGGCGGATCCCGAGACGGGCAGCCCCGTGCAGCATCGCCGCGCCGTGGACACGCTTGGCATGATGCTGGCGAACGGCACCATCACCCAGCAGATGCACGACGCCGGCGGCTACTTCCGCGCGCTGTTCCGTCGCGCTGCACTGGACGGTATGGCGCGCTCGCCGCTGGTCCGGCTGCCTGGGAGGACCGCAGACGCGCTGTCCGAGCGGAACATCGACGCGCGCCGGAAGGTCGCTCAGGCGCTCGACGCGCTGGGCGGTCACGACAGCGCAGCAGGCTCCTGCGCCTGGTATGTCGTCGGCCTGGAGATGTCCGTCCGCGAATGGGCGATGCGCCAGGGATGGGGCGGGCGCCCCGTCGCGCCACCGCAGGCGCAGGGCATGCTGGTGGCGACGCTCAGCGTGCTGGCGGCGCACTTCCGGCTGACGCCGCGGCAGCGGGCGGCGTGACTGTAGCGGAAGGCGAGCCCGGTCATCCGCATAACGCCGGCCGAACCGCTATGCTGCTGCCGGATGGCCGGGGTCCACATCGGGTCGTTCATCCAAGGTGTCGCAACTCGGTCGCATCACGACACAGCCCCAGGGTCGGGTCGGAAGCAAATTGGCTGCGTCAGGGCGCGCCGAAGCTATTGAGCACGCAGGGGAGCGACGGGGACATAAATCAACAAGCCATTGTCACCGTTCAGCCACTCATTATCACGACAGCCTGGTTGAGTCTCCCAGCCTTGCCAAACAACAACGTCTCCTGGAGGGATAATGCGCCGCTCGCGATGGGCGTTATCGATTCCAAAATCGATCCGCGTTTCCTGTCCGCCTGCACTCGGCAGGCGAGATAGTCTACCAGTCGTTCCCTCGCCCCCGCCGCATCGCCTATCAAGCGGGCAGAGCCAGCCGGGATTACCACGAGAGATTGTATAATTTCCTCTGAACTCAATTGCTGTCTGATGAGTGTTGGGAAAGCCGGGTAGTCGTACAATGTCGTGGTTGCAGAGGCCTGGCTTTGCCAGAATCGCTGGTGGCAAGGGATCTGAGATCCTGCTTTCTCCATCCATCTGAGAAAGACACCAAGAAAGACTTTGTGTCGCCCCTCCTCCCGAATTCTGGCTCAACCGCGCTCGCGTGCGTTCGACGTATGTTGCTCTGCACGTGTCAACAACTCGATCGAGGCTCTCGATCTGCCGCCGGAGCTCGATGGGGTCGATCGGTCCAAACTGCGTAGGATGCATCATGGCCAGTCGGAGAGAGGCACGACGTGCGTAGGCACGCGTCAGAAGGCGGACAAACGCAGATTCGTCAGAGTCGCGATAGCTGCCACCACCCGGAAGCAATTCATCATAGGATCTTAGCGTGAAGATCACAGGATTCTCGACTCGCGCCAGACAATCCGCGTTGAGCGCGAGCTGCATTACTTCATTGACTTCATCTGGACGCGGGCGGCCGCGAGCAAATCTTTGGCACCTCTCGCCGCTACCAGAGCTTGGGTAGCCACCAGAAACTGCGAGCCGCATGTTGCTGCTATTTCTCTGCAATGCAGTTCGTACTGCTTCACGAGCGCCGGCCTCGAAACTTCCGCTAGACGTTGGACTCCTAAACGTCGCAGTGAGCTGAACGAGCAGAGAGGAATATTCTTCCTGCGAAAAAGCAGAAATTACATACGATGCAGAAACAACCGCACCATACTGGATGGCATATACATACCGATCTCCGCAGCGATTGAGAAAGGCTACAGGATCTCTCTCATAAAGCTGCCGCGCCTCGTCAGTGATTTTGACGCCTGTGATTGCAAAAGGAGACGTGGTGAATACTCCTTCAACTTGCGTCCTGAGTGTATAGTTTGATCCAGATGTTCGACTCATGCGGTTATACTTAGCGCCGCCCTCGTAGAGACCATAACCGATAGAGACCCCGACAGACATACCGCTCTCAGACTCGAATTGACTCAGAAACGACAATGTATCTGAGCTAAAGCGCGCCTCGCCGGCGCTGCCTGGCAGATCTGAGTTTTGGGCACCTGAGGGTCGCGTAAACGTAACGCATGGATTTATGTATGAGTTTCCAACAATACTATTAAAGCCCATCCCGAAATCTAACGTGCTATTCTCGCCAATATGTTCTCCGCGTCTCAACGTTATTTCCGTCTGTGCTGGTGCTTGAGTCGTTATGACTGCTTGGCACAGGACAGCTAGCCCTAAATAGATATATCCTCGGGCCCGCATCTCAACCTCTCCGTCTCCCAAAAAGCCAATATGACCGAGAGAATCCTCAGCGTTCAAGCTTGAAGTCGCCAAGCGAGTGATTTGTTTACGAGTGAGTAGCGAATCTCAGTTTGCACGGGCGATGCGGCCGAGCAGGAGCATGACGGAGGCGGTTTAGAGGAAGCCCTCGGCGGAGGCGATCGAGGTCTAGAAGTCCCTTGCGAGATTGCAATTACGGCCGGTCCAAGCGAAGAGGCGTGCGACCACTTAGCTTCGCGCATGAACGGCGAAGCCGACCTGCACCTTCTGCTTTCGGACGATGTCGACGCGGATGGGGCTGGCGCTCGCGACGCGCTCGCTTGCATGTCCCGCATCGGCGAAGGCGAGTTCGACGAGAGGCCGTCGGCAGCGAACGGCACGAAGAAACATCGCAGGATCGTAGCGGAGCGAGAAAGAGCGAAGTAATGTCGCGTTGCACGATGGAACCCGCTTCGAGTATCATCAGCTTACATCGAAAAGCCGCGACCGCGGCGCCGCTGGCGAGCCACTGTAGCTCTCGAGCCCCAGGGTCCTTCCTGGGCCCGCTGTATGCGGGGGGCGGAAGCGCGCAAGGCTCCTAGCGCCAGGTCAGTTTTCCAGGTTGCCAGCGCCGCGTAGTTGCCAGTTGCCAAGCTTGGAGGCGGAGCGGGCCGCTACTCGGGGCGCACCGCGGCGGGCACAGCGCGCGGTCCGCGATCATGCGTCGCGACGAACGTGAAGTGCGTGATGCGCCACTCGCCGCTGATGCGGGCGAAGCGATAATCATATTGACCCCAGACTTCCCACAGCGCCGGGCCATCCACGCCAGCCACGGCGCCCTCTGGGAGGCGGTTCCACGCGTAGCCATGGCTGGTCATGCGAGCCGCATCGCTGTCGACCGTGGCAAGGTGGTTGGTCCTGAGGTGGAGCGACGTCTTGTCGCCCCGGAATGCGCGCTGCCAGCCGGCGACGAGCTCGTCGGCCGCGACCTCCGCCCGCGGACCGCCGAGGCTGGACATGTCTAGGGCTACTCTGTCGGCGAACTGCGCCCGCGCCAGCGTCCAGTTCTTCGTGTCGACAGCGTGATCCAGGGTGTCCGCCACGCGGCGGAGGATGTGCTCCTCGACGATGCGAGCGGCCACTAGGTCGGGCGTCCGCTGCTGCGCAGGTGCTTGGGCAAGGGCGGCAAGCGTCACGCCGGCTGCCAGGCCGATGGCGAGCGACAAGGCATGTGTGCGCATTAGTCGAACTCCTCTCGTTTAGCCGGCAGGCCGGTGACAGCACTCTAACAGCCGACGCCTCGTCAATTTCTACTGACAAGCAGGTGCAGATGCCTCAGGCCCCATGGTCTGCGAGCGCCGTCGAGGCGCGCGCGGTCGCCTCCCTGCTGCCCTATGCCGGCAATGCGCGCACGCATTCCGCCGAGCAGGTGGCGCAGATCGCGGCCAGCATCCTCGAGTTCGGCTTCGTCGCGCCGGTGCTGGTGGACGAACGCGGCGAGATCATCGCCGGCCACGGCCGGCTGCTGGCCGCGAAGTCCCTCGGCCTCGACACCGTTCCGACCATCGTCCGCTCCGGCCTCTCCGACGCGCAGAAGGCGGCGTATCGCCTGGCCGACAATCGGATCGCGCTAAATGCAGGCTGGGACGAGGCGCTGCTCGCGGCCGAGGTCGCGAAGCTGCAGGAGATGGGCGGCGTCGACCTGGCACTGACCGGCTTCGACGGCGCGGAGATCGAGCGGCTGCTGGCCGGGCTGGAAACCGAGGCCGGCAACCTCCCGGCGCCAGCGGTTGCCAGCGGTGCCGAGCCGGCTCCTGGCAACCAGCCGGACGCGGGTGGCGCGGAGGCTGCGGAGGATCCCTCGGATGCCGAGCCCGAGCCGCCGCGCCAGGCCGTCTCGCGGGTCGGCGACATCTGGCTGCTTGGCGAGCACCGACTCGCCTGCGGCGATAGCACGAACCGCAGCACCGTCGCGCGCGTCATGGCCGCGGATCGGGCGGCGCTGCTCTTCACAAGCCCGCCCTACGGGAACCAGCGGGACTACACCACCGGCGGTGTCTCGGATTGGGACGCGCTGATGCAGGGGGTGTTCCAGCATCTCGACGGCGCGTTGCGGCGCGACGCGCAGGTGCTGGTGAACCTCGGCCTGATCCATCGCGAGGGGGAGTGGCAGCCCTACTGGCAGGGCTGGCTGGACTGGATGCGGGCGCAGGGCTGGCGGCGCTTCGGGCTCTATGCCTGGGACCAGGGGCCTGGCCTGCCGGGCGACTGGAACGGGCGGCTCGCGCCGGCCTTCGAGCTGATGTTCCACTTCAACCGCGAGGCGCGGCAGGCGAACAAGATCGTGCCCTGCAAGTGGGCGGGCACGCCGAACAAGGGCAGCGGCCTGCGGGCTGCCGACGGCGAGGTAAAGGCCTACACCCACATCGGCCTGCCCGTGCAGGAGATGCGCATCCCCGACAGCGTGCTGCGCATCACCCGTCACAAGGGCCGCGGCATCGAGACCGAGCACCCGGCGGTGTTCCCGGTCGCGCTGCCCGACTTCCTGATGCGCGCCTACACCGACGAGGGCGACGTCGTGTTCGAGCCCTTCGGCGGCTCCGGCACGACCATCCTGGCGGGGCAGCGGGCCGGGCGGCGTGTCCGCGCCATCGAGCTCGCCCCGGCCTATGTCGACCTGGCAATCGCCCGCTGGCGGATGCTGCATCCCGAGCTGCTGGTGACGCTGGCCGAGGACGGCCGCGACTACGACGCCGTCGCCACGGCACGCGCGGAGGACTCCGCCCTTGCAGCCTGATCTTCGCGTCGAGATGATGCCGGTGGCATCGCTGGCGCCCTATGCCGCGAACGCCCGCCTGCATCCCACGGAGCAGGTGGCGCAGCTGGCGGCTTCGATCGGCGAGTTCGGCTTCAACGTCCCGGTGCTGGTGGACGACGCCGGCGTGCTGATCGCCGGCCACGGCCGCGTCCTGGCCGCGAAGGTGCTCGGCCTGGAGGAGGTGCCCGCCATCCGGCTCGGGCATCTGACCGAGGCGCAGGCGCGCGCCTTCCGGCTGGCGGACAACCAGCTCGCGCTGAATTCCAGCTGGGACGAGAACCTGCTCGCCGCCGAGCTGCGGGCGCTGCGCACCGACGAGTTCGACCTCGGCCTGATCGGCTTCGACGGCGCAACGTTGGATCGGCTGCTGGGCGACGTCGCGGCGGACGCGCCTGCGTCGGGCGGCGGTGATCCGGACGCACCAGCGCCCGAGCCGCCGGAGGCTCCGGTCACCCGGCCCGGTGATCTCTGGCTGCTCGGCCCGCACCGGCTGCTCTGCGGCGACGCCACGAGTGCCGCGGACGTCGCCCGGCTGCTGGACGGCACGCGGCCGCACCTGATGACGACAGACCCTCCTTACGGCGTGAACTACGATCCGGAATGGCGGAACGAGGCGGGCGTCTCGGCGACGATGCGCACCGGCAAGGTGGCGAATGACGACCGCGCCGATTGGCGCGAGGCCTGGGCTCTGTTCCCCGGTGACGTGGCCTATGTCTGGCATGCCGGCGTGCACGCCCGCACCGTGATCGAGAGCCTTGAGGCGGCGGGCTTCGTGATCCGCAGCCAGATCGTCTGGGCGAAGTCACGCTTCGTGCTCGGGCGCGGAGATTATCATTGGCAGCATGAGCCGGCGCTCTATGCCGTGCGCAAGGGCGCGACCGGCCACTGGCAGGGCGCGCGGGACCAGGCAACGCTCTGGCCGATCAGCAACGGCGGCGACGAGGACGCCGCGACGGTGCATGGCACGCAGAAGCCAGTGGAGTGCATGCGCCGGCCGATGCTGAACAACAGCGCGCCGGGCGATGCGGTCTACGAGCCGTTCTGCGGCAGCGGCAGCACGATTATCGCGGCGGAGACAACGGGGCGTGTCTGCTACGCGATGGACGTCGACGCGCGCTATGTCGATGTCGCGGTGCGACGTTGGCAGGGCTTCACCGGGCGGGCCGCCGTGCTGGCCGGTGAGGATCGGGTGTTCGACGATCTCGCCAAGCGTCGACTCCCTGATACGATGCCGGCATGACGCTGCGCTTCAACATGCTGCTCGCGGCAGAGGGTATCCCCCTCCCCGATGTCCGTCTCCTGCGCCATCAGACCGTCGGGCCGCGCGGCCGGACGCCCTACAGCCTCTGGCGCGATGATCGCGCCGCCTTCGAGCTCTACCAGTCCATGCAGGCGGCGGACCCACGTCGGCAGGCGGTCTTCGCGGCGCGCTACTGGGCCAGCTTCGTCACGCCGCCCGATGGCGAGACGCTGTTCGTCGGCCTCTACCAGGTGTCGCGGCTCGGGCCGGCGGAGCCAGATCTGGTCAACCCGCTCACGGGTCAGCCCGCGAACAGCACCGGCCACTACGACCGCTATGCCTGCACCCTGCTGCCGCAGCTGTCGGCCTATATCGGGCGGCTGTTCATCCGCTGGGGGGAAGGAACCCGGAGCTGGGTGCAGCGCGCTGACAACCAGGACAAGGAGATCGTGGCGCTGGCGCGTGCCTTCCGGGAGCCTGAGTTCCCCGGCTTCTCGCAACTGATCCAGCCCTTGTCAGACATCGAGACCATGCCGCCGAGCTGGAAGGCAGTGCTGCGGGCGAGCCGCGGCGTCTACCTGCTCGCGTGCCCGCGGACCCGCGAGCATTACGTCGGCTCGGCCTATGGCAGCGACGGCTTCCTCGGCCGCTGGGAGGCCTACGTGGCGAACAGTCATGGCGGGAATGTCGGGCTGCGGATGCGCGACCCGAGCGACTATGTCGTCAGTATCCTGGAGGTCGCCGGCTCGGTAGCGACGGCGGAGGAGATCATCGCCCTCGAGGCGCGGTGGAAGCAGAAGCTTCTCAGCCGAGATATGGGCCTCAATCGGAACTGACGCTGGAGACCATCGAGCGGCACCGGTGTCTAGTATAGGCTCGATCAATGGCAGACCCGTTCGACCTCGAGCGCTTCGTGCAGGCCCAGGATGCAGTGATGGGCGACGTCCGGCGCGAGATCCAGCTGGGGCGCAAGCGCACGCACTGGATGTGGTTCGTCTTCCCGCAGCTGCGTGCGCTCGGACGCAGCCCGACGGCGCAGCGTTACGGCATCGCCTCACTGGCTGAAGCCCAGGCCTACATGGCGCATCCGGTGCTGGGGCCGCGACTGGTGGAATGTGCCGAGCTGGTGCTGGCTGTTCCGGGGCGGACCGCGCATGAGATCTTCGGCAGCCCGGATGATCTGAAGCTGCATTCGTCGATGACGCTGTTTGCGGCGGCGGCCCCGGATAGGCAGGTGTTCGGCCATCTGATCCGCGAGTTCTTGCGCGGCCAACCGGATCCACTGACGACCGAGCTGCTGGCCCAGGGCTGACAGAGCAGCGCCGCCGCCCGCGTTGAGCAGGCGGCGGGGTGAACCGCGTGTCTGGCGTTCGTCAGGCCGGGAGGTGGTAGATCGTGAAGGACCCCTTCGCGCCCTCCTTGTTCGGGCCGACCTGGCGCACCCGCTCCAGCACCTGCACCTCGATCCCCTGGCGCTTCTTCAGTCCGGCGAAGAACCCGCGGACAGTGTGCTGCTGCCAGCCGGTGGCGTCGCAGATCTGCGCGATGGTGGCGCCCTCCTCGCGGCGGAGCATCGCCAGCACCGTCTCCTGCTTCGTGCCCTCGCGCGGCTTCCGCGGGGCGCCGGGCTCCCGCGCCTGGCGGGGCGGCTTGCCGGCCAGGGCGGCGCGGAGGGCCTCGATGGCGCGGCTGATCGGGTTGCCCGTGGCGTCCTGCGCCGGGCTGGCATCCCAGGCGGCCAGCACCGCCGCGGCGGCGTCG
>NZ_JAPSMD010000106.1 GCF_027856955.1 Falsiroseomonas oryzae
GCCGCGGATGCCGGGATGCGCAGCGCCATCGCCGCCGGCCACCGCACGGTGCAGGCCGCGTGGGACGCGCTGGACGGCCGGCACGGCGTGCCCGGGCCGCGCCTTGTCGCGGCGGTGCAGGACGCGGCCGGCCCGGAGGCGGTCTTCGTCGCCGACAGCGGCAACGGCCTCTTCGTCGCGGCGGAGGTCCTCCGCCTCGATGCACCGGGACGCTTCCTCGCGCCGGTGGACTTCTCGGCGATGGGTTATGCGCTGCCCGCGGCGATCGGCGCGGCGCTCAGCCGGCCGGAGGGCCGCACGGTGGCCTTCATGGGCGACGGCGCGTTCCTGATGACCGGCCTCGAGTTGATGACGGCGATGCAGCAGCGGGCGCGGCTGGTCCTCTTCGTGCTGCGTGACCGGGAGCTGACCCAGATCGCGCAGTTCCAGGACACCGCCTTCGCCCGGCGCAGCGCGAGCGACCTGCCGGATTTCGATCTTCCGATGCTCTGCCGGTCGCTCGGCGTGCCCTGCCTCCCGCTGCACTCGGCCGATGGCATGGCGGAGGTGCTCGACGTGGCCTTCGCCGCCGCCGGAAGCGGGCCGGTGGTGGTCGAGGTCGCCATCGACAACCGTCACCGCAGCTATTTCACCCAGGGCGTGGTCAGGACGAATTTCGGGCGCCTGCCCTGGATCGACCGGCTGCGCTTCGTCGCGCGCGCCGTCGCGCGGCGCGTGCTGCTGCAATAGGTCGCGGGAGCACCGCACCTCCGGCGGTGCGCTGCCGCCGGGTGCCGGAGCCACGCGCAATGTGCCAGGCGGCGTTTCGACGAGGCCGGCGTCACGGCTGCGACGCCGCGGGGCCCGCTGAGCGACGCAACCGACGACCTGCAGCGCGAGGGGACGCCTCATGCCGAAGAACACGATCTGTCTCTGGTACGACAGGGATGCCGAGGCCGCTGCCCGCTTCTATGCCGAGACCTTCCCCGACAGCGCGGTCCTGGCGGTGCATCGCGCACCGGCGGACTACCCCTCCGGCCGGAAGGGCGACGTGCTGACGGTGGAGTTCACCGTGCTCGGCATTCCCTGCCTCGGCCTGAACGGCGGCCCGGCCTTCCGGCACAGCGAGGCCTTCTCCTTCCAGGTCGCTACCGACAGCCAGGAGGAGACCGACCGCTACTGGGACGCCATCGTCGGCCATGGAGGCGCGGAGAGCGCCTGCGGCTGGTGCCGGGACCGCTGGGGGATCTCGTGGCAGATCACCCCGCGCGTGCTGACCGAGGCGATCGCCGCCGGCGGCGACGAAGCCCGCCGCGCCTTCGAGGCGATGATGACGATGCGGAAGATCGACGTCGCCGCGATCGAGGCGGCGCGCCGCGGCTGATGCTCCATCGCCGCATGGCCAAGGACTGGTCCGGTCACCAAGCGGTCCGACGGCGCCCAGGCGGTGCGCGGCGTCGCGCAAGGCCCCGGTTGTGGTCCCCTGTGCGGCCGAATATGTCGGCAGCGATCGGTGCGCGCCTCTCGCGCGCCCGGAGGAGGCGCGCATGCTGCCGGAACTCTTCGACCTGTCGGGACGCCGCGCGCTGGTCACGGGCGGCGGCCAGGGCATCGGCCTCGCGCTCGCGCGCGCCCTCGCGGGGGCGGGCGCGACCGTGGTGCTGAACGGGCGCAACGCCGGCAAGCTGCAGCAGGCGGCGGAAGCGCTGGCCGCCGCGGGCCATGCCGCGGAGATCGCGCCCTTCGACGTCACCGACCCCGAGGCCGTCCAGGCCGGCGTCGCGGCGGTGCTGGCGCGCGGCGACATCGACATTCTCGTCAACAATGCCGGGATCCAGCGGCGCGCGCCGCTGCAGGACTTCCCCGAGGAAACCTGGCGCGAGCTGATGCGCACCAACCTCGACGCGGTGTTCTACGTGGCGAAGGCGGTGGCGCAGCACATGATCGCGCGCGGGCGGGGCCGGATCATCAACATCTGCTCCGTGCAGAGCGAGCTCGGCCGGCCGGGCATCGCGCCCTATGCCGCGAGCAAGGGCGCGGTGCGGATGCTGACGCGCGGCATGTGCGCCGACTGGGCGAAGCACGGGCTGCAGGTGAACGGCATCGCGCCCGGCTACTTCGCGACCGAGATGAACCGTGCCCTGGTGGAGGACGCGGCGTTCTCCGACTGGGTGAGCAAGCGCACGCCGGCCGGGCGCTGGGGGCGCGTGGAGGAACTCGGCGGCGCGGCCGTGTTCCTGGCCTCCGACGCGGCGAGCTTCGTCAATGGGCAGGTGCTGTTCGTGGATGGCGGGATGACGGCGGTGGTGTAGCCGCCGCGTTCCGCTCCCGATTCAGGGCACCGGCGAGACGCTCATCGCCCGCGTGTAGCCGTCCACGCGCGGACGGAACGCCACCTGACGGCGATGCGCCCAGATGTTGACCTGGTGATGCAGCGGGATCAGCGCGACGTCGCCGAAGGCGAGCTCCGTCGCCTGGATCAGCAAGCCCTCGCGCGCGGCGTCGTCGATCTCCACCAGGGCGCGGTCCAGCAGCTGGTCGAAGGCCGCGTTGCTGTAGCGCCCGCGATTGAACTGGCCGCGTCCCCGACGCTCGTCCACGGTTGCGACCAGGGTGGCGAGCGGGGCGGTCGGCTCTCCGGTCTCGACGCCCCAGAGGCCGGTCCACAGGCTGAACTCCCGGTTGCGGCTGCGCGTGACGTGCAGGGCATGGGGCATGGCGTCCACCGTCGTGCGGATGCCGGCCCGCGTCAGCATCTGGGCGACCGCCTGGCAGATCTGGGCGTCGTTGACGAAGCGGTTGTTCTGGCAGTGGATGGTCAGCCGGAAGCCATCCGGATAGCCGGCCGCGGCCAGCAGCGCGCGGCTGCGCGCGGGATCGAAGGGGATCGGCGGCAGGCCCGGCGCGTGGCCATAGCCGCCCGCCGGCATGAACTGGTTGGCCACCCGCGCATGGCCGCCCATCACGCGGTCCACGATGGCATCGCGCTGGATGGCGAGGCTCACCGCCTCCCGCACGCGCCGGTCGGCGAATGGGTTGCGCGGCAGCGGCTGCCCGTCGTTCCCCAGGATCCCCGGCGGCACGCGCTCCACCACATCCAGGTGGAAGCCCGCGACGGCGGGCGAGACGCTGGTGGCGACGGCGATCCTCCGGTCCGCCTCCAGCCGCGGCAGGTCCTGCGCCGGCACCGCATCGATCACATCCGCATCGCCCGCCAGCAGCGCCGCCACCCGCGCGGCTGCCTGGGGAATGCTGCGCAGCGTGACCCGCGCCCAGGGCGCCGGGCCATCGCGATAGGCCTCGTTCCGGGCCAGCGCGACGCTGTCGCCGGCGGTCCAGGACACCAGGCGGTAGGGCCCGGTGCCGATGGCCGCGCGGCCACTGTTGTAGTCGGCGGTGGTCGCGCCCTCTCCCGCGCGGCGCGACACCACCGGCACCTGGCTGAGATAGACGGGCATCAGCGGGAAGGGCTCCGCGGTGCGCAGCACCACGGTTTGCGCATCCGGGGTCTCCACTGCCGTGATGGCGCGCAGATAGACCGCGAAGCTCGAGGGGCTGCCGGGGACGTCGGCGGCGCGGCGCAGGGTGAAGGCAATATCCTCGGCCGTCAGCGCGCTGCCGTCGTGGAACCGCACGCCGTCGCGCAGGCGGAAGGTCCAGCTGGTCGGGTCCGTCGCGCGCCAGTCCGCCGCCAGGGCGGCGACCGGTCGCTGGTCGGCGTCCAGCAGCACGAGCGGTTCGAAGACATGCGGCGCGAAGGACTTGTTGCCGCCGAAATTGTGCCAGTGGGGATCCATGCTGTTCGGCGCGATCTCCGAGCCGATGCGGAGGTCCTGCGCGGCGGCCTGCCCAGCTATGGCGGCGGGCAGGGCGCAGAGCATCGCCGCGGCCATGCAACGCGCGATCAAGGTCGGCATGGGCGCGGTCCCGCTGCTGCTGCGACGGCCATGATGGGTGGGCGGCAGCGCGTGGGGCAAGCCCGCGTGGCGAGTCGCGCGGGAGCGGGGCCGAGCAGGCGGAGCCATCGCGGCCGGGATGGTTGGCTGGGGGACCTGGATTCGAACCAAGGCTGCCGGAGTCAGAATCCGGAGTTCTACCGCTAAACTATCCCCCACCAGGCCGGTGGCACGCCGCATCCGGCGCGGGCGCGGGGGGTAGCACAGGCACAGGGGGTGGGCAACAGCCGGACGGGGCGCGGACACAGGAAATGCCTTGCCCCCGCGCGGTGCTCGCCGGATCATGACGCTTCGTCTCCGGCCGGGCGTGCCAGAAGCCGGCCAGGGGAGCATTGTCACAGCAGAATGCCCATCGACGCCGGCCCCACCCCCGTTTCCGAGCCCCGCTCCGCCGCCCGCGAGGCCGGCGCGACGGGGCGTCGGGACCACGCGGCGCCGCTCTATGCGGCGCTCGACCTCGGCACCAACAATTGCCGCCTGCTGCTCGCCACCCCTGCGGCCGGTGGCTTCCGCGTGGTGGACAGCTTCAGCCGCATCGTCCGGCTGGGCGAGGGCCTGGTCGGCACCGGGCAGCTGTCGGAGGCGGCCATGGAACGGGCGCTGGCCGCGCTGCGCGCCTGTTCGGACAAGCTCTCCCGCCGGCCTGTCCGCGCGCTGGACGCCGTGGCGACCGAGGCGTGTCGCCGCGCCGGCAACGGGCCGGGCTTCCTGGCGCGGGTGGAACGCGAGACCGGGCTGCGGCTGCGCACCATCTCGGCGCGGGAGGAGGCGGAACTCGCGATGGAGTCCTGCGCGCCCCTGCTTGAGCCCGGCGACCGGCGGGCCCTGCTGTTCGACATCGGTGGCGGCTCCACCGAGATCGCCTGGATGCGCGTGCAGCCGCATACGCGCACGCCGGAGCTGATCGGCTACCTCTCCGTGCCGGTCGGGGTGGTCACCCTGTCCGAGCGCTGCGGCCCGTCCTGCTTCACCGCTGCCGGCTTCCACGCGGTGGTGGACGAGGTGGCGGAGCGGCTGGCCGGCTTCGACGCCGTGCACCGCATCGCGCAGGAGATCCGGGCCGGTGGGGTGCGGCTGATGGGCACCTCCGGCACGGTCACCACGCTGGCCGGCGTGGCGATGGCGCTGCCGCGCTACCGGCGGCCGCTGGTGGATGGCCAGACGCTGGACGCCGACCTGGCCGACCAGGCGCTGGGCGACCTGTTCGCCCTGGGGCGGGAGGGGCTGGCCGCGCATCCCTGCGTCGGGCCGGAGCGCGTGGAGTTCGTGCTGCCGGGCTGCGCGGTCTATGCGGCGATCCGCCGGGTCTGGCCGGTGCCGCGGCTGACGGTGGCCGATCGCGGCCTGCGGGAAGGCATGCTGCAGCGCCTGATGCGCGCCGACCGCATGGCGCCCCGCCGCCCGGCGCCGCGCGGGCTGGGCTGGCAGGCGCCGGGCTGATCCCCGATATCCCTGGCATGACCAGGACACCCACCGGCGGCCGCTCGCTTTCCGCCCGGCTGCGCACGGCCAAGGGGCGCAGCGCGCAGAGCCAGCGCTGGCTGGAGCGCCAGCTGAACGACCCCTATGTGCAGGCGGCGAAGGCGGCAGGCTTTCGGTCGCGTGCGGCCTTCAAGCTCACCGAGCTGGATGCGAAGTTCCGCCTGCTGAAGCCGGGCGGGCGGGTGGTGGACCTGGGCTCCGCGCCGGGCGGCTGGATGCAGGTGGCGGCGCGGACGGTCGGGGAACGAGGGCGCGTGGTCGGGCTCGACCTGCTGCCGGTGGACCCGGTGCCCGGCGCGACGATCCTGCAGGGCGACTTCCAGGACCCGGAGGCGGAGCGCGCCGTGGAGGCCGCGCTGGGCGGCCAGGCCGACCTCGTGCTGTCCGACATGGCTCCGAACACCACGGGCCATGCGGCGACTGACCACCTGCGCATCATGGCGCTGGCGGAACTTGCGCTGGACTTCGCGCTGCGCGTGCTGGCGCCGGGCGGCGCCTTCGTGGCGAAGGTCTTCCAGGGCGGGTCGGAGAAGGCCTTCCTGGATACGCTGAAGCAGCGCTTCGCCCAGGTGCGCCACGCCAAGCCGCCGGCCAGCCGCAAGGACAGCGCGGAGCTCTACGTGGTCGCCACCGGGTTCAAGGGCTGACGCGGCAGGGCGCGCCGGCGCTCAGTTCCGCCGGCGCCGCTGCTCGGCCTCCTCGCGGCGCATCTGGACGAACAGCTCGTAGTCCTCGTGCTTCGTGGGCACCCAGCCGATCACGGTCCCGCGCTCCACCGCGCGGTGGATCTCCGGCGCTGCCGTCGGCAGCGCCAGGTGGAAGGCCAGCATGTCGTCCTTGAAGGCCTGCGGCGTGTCCTTGCGCACCACCAGCGGGCCGTTCTGGATCGGGCCGGAGCGCCAGATGATGCGGATGTCGCGCATGTTCAGCAGCCCCTTCTCGGCCGTGGCGCGCAGCATGCCGCGGGTGAAGCCCTGGCTCTCCTCGCCGATGCCGGAGGCCCAGGTGACGCCGGCATCGAACTGCCGGCCCAGCACCGCGACGATCGCCTGCTCGTGCCCGCCGGCGAAGCCGGTGCGGCCGAAGAAGCTGTCCGGGTTGACGCCGGCCTGGCGCAGCGCGGCGCGCGGGATCAGGAAGCCCGAGGCGCTGTTCGGGTCCGCCCAGGCCATCGAGCGGCCGCGCATCTGATCGAGGCTGGTGATCCCCGAATCGGCGCGGACATACATCACCGCGATGTAGCTGGTGCTGCCATCGGCCTCCTGGGTGACGAGGAAGGGCTCGACGTTGCCGTTCGATTCGACCCACGCTGCGGCGTAGGCGGCCGGCGACATGCTGGCCATCTCGATGTGCCGCCCCGCGAAGGCCTGCACCACGCCGGAATAGTCGGAGGCCTGGAACAGCCGGACCGGCACGCCGAAGGTCTCCTCGATCAGCCGGCCATAGGCGCCGTAGCGGCCCATGCGGTCGGCCTCGTTCTCGCCGCCCAGGATGCCGATGCGGATCTGCGGGATCTGCGCCGCCCAGGCGCGGCGCCCACGCTCCGGCATCGGATGGGCGGCGGGCCGCTGCTGCGCGGTCGCGGCAAGCGGGGCGAGCAGCGGGGCGGCGAGCAGGCTGCGGCGGAGCAGGGGCATCGGCGGCGGTCTCCGGGTGAGGCGGCTGTCGGATGACCATATCGTGACGCGGCGCGCCGCTGCCAGGGCCGGCGCGCCGCGCGCCCCGTTCAAGG
Organism: Falsiroseomonas oryzae; assembly: GCF_027856955.1. Lineage (GTDB taxonomy): Bacteria > Pseudomonadota > Alphaproteobacteria > Acetobacterales > Acetobacteraceae > Falsiroseomonas > Falsiroseomonas oryzae. Next base: position 7,150 of record NZ_JAPSMD010000106.1, read on the forward strand.
GTGGGCCAGCGATGGCGTGGTTGCCGGCGGAACGCGGGGCGATCGTCGACCTGTCCGGGGTGACCTATTGCGGATCGCTCGGGATCCGCATGCTGTTGCGCGCGGCGCAGCAGCTGAAGCGGCGTGGCCAGCGCCTGGTGCTGGCTGCCGCGCAGCCCCAGGTCGGCCAGGTCTTCGCGCAGTTGGGCGTCGCCCACGTCACCCCGATCGCCGCCACGGTGCAGGCCACGGAGGGGTGCTCCTGGCCGGTTGATGCCGTCGGCGTGTGGCGGGCGGCCTACCAGGACTGCGCGTCGGGCCGCAGGATCGCCTTCGTCGTCGTCGCCGGGTTGCGCGGCTCCGGCTTCGGCATCTCGGGCCGCTCCATCCGGCCCCAGCCCGGCGCGTCCAGCACCTTGCCGTCGCGCATCACGACGCGGCCTCGCACGATGGTCGCGACCGGGCCGCCCACCGTCTCCATGCCCTCGAACGGCGTGAAGCGGCTGCGCTCGCTGTGCAGTTCCGCGCCGCGGATCACGCCGCGCTTCGCGGCATCCACCACCACCAGGTCGGCATCGGCGCCGGGCTGCACCACGCCCTTGCGCGGCCACAGGCCGAAGGCGCGCGCGGGCGCGGCGCTGGCCATTCGGACGTACTGCTCCAGCGTCATGCGGCCCTCGTGGACGAAGGTGAGCATCAGGCGCATGGAGGTCTCGACGCCCGGGAAGCCGCAGGCATTGTCCCAGAAGGACGGGCGCTGCTTCTCCTCCATCGCATGCGGCGCGTGGTCGGTGCCGAGGATGTCGATGGTGCCGTCCAGCAAGGCCTGAAGGATGGGCTCGCGCTGGCGGCCCTCGCGGATCGGCGGGTTGAGGCGGGCGATGCGGCCCTTGTCGCCGGTCAGGTCCTCGGCCGCGATCAGCACGTATTGCGGGCAGGTCTCCACCGTCATCGGCACGCCGCGCGCCTTGGCGTCCCTGATGACGGGAATTGAGCGCATGCAGCTCTCGTGCACGATGTGGATGCGTGCGCCTGTCCACTCGCTCAGCACGATGCAGCGGTTGAGGCTCTCCAGCGCCACGATGTCGGCGCGCGCGGCCAGATGTGCGAAGGCGTCGTCGCGGCCGGCGGCCTTCATGCGGTTCTCGCGCCAGAACAGCATGGGAGAGTTCTCGGCATGGATGGAGCAGCGCAGGCCGAGCTCGGCCAGGATCTCGAAGCCTTCCAGCACGGCGCCGTCGTTGGGCGCGGGGTTGTTGCCGGTGGTGTTGCCGTAGAACAGCTTGAAGCCGATGACGCCGGCCTTCGCCAGCGCTTCCAGGTTGTCGAGCGAGCGTTCGTCGAGGATGCCGTAGAGGCCGAAATTGACATGCGCCTGCCGCTCCGCCGCCTCGCGCTTCATGGCCAGGATCTTGGGCGAGGAGACCGCCGGATCGGTGTTCGGCATGTCGAAGACGGTGGTGACGCCGCCCGCGGCGGCGGCGCGGGTGCCGGTGGTCCAGTCCTCCTTGTGGGTCATGCCGGGTTCGCGGATGTGCGTGTGCACGTCGATGGCGCCGGGAATGACGTAGCGGCCCTTCGCGTCCAGGGTCTCGCGCGCCTTCGGCGCGAAGCGCGGATCGCCGACAAAGACCACCATGCCGTCCTTCACCGCGACGTCGGCGGGGAAGCGGGTTGTCTCGTTGACGACGGTGCCGCCGGCGATGAGGAGGTCGGCGAGGAGCTCGGACATGGCGCTTTCCCGGATGGTGGGGCCGGGCGCGCGGCCCTCACCCCGACCCTCTCCCGCAAGCGGGAGAGGAGGTCTCACTCCGCCTTTAGCAGCCGCTTGCTGCGCGTCCAGCCCCTGGCCAGCGCGCGGCAGTGGCAGGCGACATGCGGCGCGACCTGTTCGCACCAGGCGCGCAGCTCGGCATTCGCGCCGCGCAGGCGGTCGGCGGCGTCCTGGGCGTCGCGCGCCAGCTTCGCCTCGTCCAGGCCGAGCACCTTGCGGTCCCGCAGCTTCCAGGCGCCGCCGATCATCACGTCGGCCACCGCGCTGCCGTCCTCGGTCCAGACCAGCTGGTTCGCCGCGTCGTTCAGCGGCGCCCAGTTCACGTGCCGCAGGTCCAGCAGCACCAGGTCAGCCGCGTGCCCGGGCTCGATCGTGCCGCCCTGCTCGTGCCCGAGCAGCTTCGAGGAGCCGACGGTGGCCAGCCGCACCGTCTCCGCGGTGCCGAGCCAGTCCTCGTCCTCCGCCTCCTCCCACAGGCGGGAGGCGAAGGCGGCGAGGCGCATCGCCTCGAACATGTTCTGGTTGTCGGAGGAGGAGGAGCCATCGGTGCCGATGCCCACGGTCACGCCGGCGCGGATCGCCGCGCGCACCGGCGCGATGCCGGAGGCCAGGCGCATGTTGGCGCCGGGATTGTGCGAGATGCCGGCGCCGCGCTTCGCCAGCAGGTCGAGGTCGGACTGCGTCAGCCAGACGCCATGCGCCACGCTGAACCAGGGGCCGACCAGGCCCATCCGGTCCATGTGCTCCAGCAGGGTGGCGCCGCCGTAGCGGATCTCGCCGCCGGCCGCCTGGTAGCGCGCTTCCGCGACATGGGTCTGCATGCGCATCCCGTGCTCGGCCGCCAGCGCGCGGCAGCCCTTCAGGAAGTCGTCGGTGCCGTGCAGCGGGATGGTCGGCGCGCAGCCCAGCCGGACGTCGCGCCGCGCATGGCTCCAGGACTGCGCGGCGGTACCGATGGCCGCCAGGATGTCGGCGGCGGAGGCCGCGCGCATGGCCGCGGCGCGGGCGCGGTGCGGCTCCGGCAGGGCCTCGATCAGGCCCGGCGTTGCCTGGAAGAAGGTGAGGTCGCCGACCATCGGCGCCAGCACGGCGCGCAGCCCCACCGTCGCATAGGCCTCCGCCATGGCATCCAGCCCGTCCACGGTCGGGACGGGGAATTCGGCGGAGAGGTCGAAGGCGGCGGTGCAGCCCTTCTTCAGCATCTCCACCGCGGTCAGCGCGGTGGAGAGCCACTTGTCCTGCAGCACCCGGCCGCCGGAGATCCAGGGCGCATGGGCCAGCAGCACGGCGAGGTCCCACTTGTCGCCGGCGCCCTTGGCCAGGCCGCCATGGCCATGGGTGTGGCCGTTCACCAAGCCGGGGATGATCAGCCGGTCGCGGGCGTCATGCGCCTGCGCGTCGGCCACCGCGGTGCCGGGCGGCAGGACGGCGGCGATGCGGCCGTCCTCGACCAGGAGGTCGGCGAAGGGGGCGGAGAGCGCGTCGGGCGCGAGGACGCGGGCGCCGGTGAGGAGGAGCTTGGTCATGCGGAGCAGCCTGTTCGCTCCCCCGCTTGCGGGGGCTTCGACGCCGAAGGCGTCGGGGGCCGCAGCGGACCGGAGGATGGTGGGTGAGGGTTCGTGACGTCAGGGCGCCCTCATCCTCGGACCCCCACCCCAGCCCTCCCCCGCAAGCAGGGGAGGGAGAAGGGAGGGCGGGAGAGGGGGGCGGGCTTCAGACCATCCGCTCGCTGCGCGGCGGCAGGTAGCGGTCGGTGAACATGCTCTCGGCGGAGGGCGGGTTGGCGACGCCGAGCGCCTCGGCATTCACCGCCACCAGTTGCTGCGCGCGGGCCATGTCGAGATGGCCGAGGCCATTGGCCCGGCTGTTCGGCGTCAGGATAGAGCGGTCGCGCGTCATCGCGAAGCGCCTCGCCTCCAGCGCCTCGTCGAACAGCGGCTCGCGGCGCTTCAGCGCGGCCATGCCGCCGGGCACGTCGTTCAGCAGCAGCTTGAGGCCCTCGACGGAGGCCTTCACGAAGCGCGCCGCCGTCTCCTGGTTGCGCTCCAGCCATTCGGCGCGGACGAAGACGCCGGAGCCGTAGATGTCGAGCCCGTGCTCGGCATAGGGCCAGCCCAGGATCTGGTCCTCCGCGATGCCGAGGCCGACCAGGTTGAAGTGCACGGTGAAGAGGAAGCCGGTGACGGCGTCCACCTGACCGGTGCGCAGCATGGTGTCGCGCAGGTTCGCCGCCATGGAGGTCCAGCGCACGCTGCGCGGGTCGATGCCGGCGACGCGGGCGAAGGCGGGGAACAGCATCCGGCTGCCCTCGCCTTCCGGCGCGCCGAGGTTCTTGCCGGCCACGTCCTGCGGGCGATTGATGTTGCGCCCGCGGAGCGTGACGATCGCTGCCGCGGTGCGGTCGAAGACCGGGTAGATCATCACCAGGCGGTTCTGAGGGTTCTCCGCGTTGAACTTCACCGCGCCCGCGAAGTCCGCGAAGCCGACATCGTAGGCGCCGGAGCCCACCTTGACCAGCGCGTCGCCCGAGCCGAAGCCGCGGTCCATCCGCACGGCCAGCTGCTGCTGGCGATAGATGCCGCGGTCCTCGGCCAGCGCCCACATGCCGTGGTTGCCCTGCAGCGCCCAGTCCAGGCTGAAGCGCAGCGCGGTCTGCGCGCGCGCCGTGCGCATCGCCGGCAGCGCGAGCGCGGCACCGCCGGCGGCGGCAAGAAGGTGACGGCGTCGGAGCATGTTGCTTGTCCTTTCTTCGGGTCTGGTCTCAGCGCAGGCGGCGCAGCTCGGCCGGCGGCAGGAAGCGGCCGTCCACGATCTCCGTGGCGGCGGGACGGCGCGGCAGCTGGAAGCCCTGGGCGACGATGTCGATGGCGCGGTCCAGCCGGGAGGGCTCCACATGGCCGATGCCGCTGGCGCGCGCCTCCGGCGTGACGATCTGGTTGTCGATCACCCATTGCAGGCGCTCGACCTCGAGATCGGCGTTCAGCAGCGGCTCGCGCCGGGCGATGTGGGCGACGGCCGCGCGCGGGTCGCGGATGGCCTCCACCCAGCCGCGCGCGATGGCGCGCAGCAGCGCCTGCGCCACCTGCGGCCGGCGCTCCGCCATCTCCGTCGAAATGAGGATCGAGTTGGAAAGAACGTCCACCCCGTGGTCGCCGTAGTACATGAAACGGACGTCCTCGCGCCGAATGCCGAGACCCTTGAGGGCGAACCATACAGTGGAATCGAAACCTGTCACGGCCTCGACATCACCGCGGACCAGCAACGTCTCGCGAAGGGTGGGGGCCACGGCCTGGAAGTTGACGCGGCCGGCGTCGATGCCCGTCAGGGTGGCAAAGGCAGGGAACAGGCGGAAGCCCGTGTCGTTCTGCGGCGCGCCGACGCGCCGCCCGACCAGGTCCTGGGGCCGCTGGATGTTCGCGCGCGCCAGGCTGACCACTGCCATGGGCGGGCGGGTGTAGAGCACCATGGCCGTGACCACCCGGCGCTCCGGTTGGCGGGCGGTGAACTCGATCAGCGTGTTGATGTCCCCGAATCCGGCATCGTAGGTGCCCGCCGCGATGCGGCCGATCGGGGCGGAGGAGCCCTCGCCGGGGTCGAGGCGAACGGCCAGCCCTTCCTCCCGGAAGAAGCCGCGATCCTCGGCCAGGAAGAAGGGCGCGTTCGGGCCCTCGAGGCGCCAGTTGAGGATCATCCGCACCGGCTCCTGCGCGGCGGCCGCGAGGGGGCCGAGCGACAGCGCGGCCAGGACGAGACCTGCCAGGATTGGCGTCATGGGATGCTCCTTCGGTGTGCAGACACGGCCCGTGCCGGCGCGATGGCGGCCAGGACGGGGGGCCGACGGGCTGGGACGGCGCAAGGATTAAGCCTATGTCATCCGGCGGCGGTCCGGGCGCAGACGCGGCCGCCGACCGGGAGACATCGCCATGCACCGCAACCTCACGCGCCGCGCCCTTGGCGGCCTTGCGCTCGCCTCCGCCGCGCTGCCGGCGCGCGCCCAGCCTGCCTGGCCGGAGCGCCCGATCCGCTGGATCATTCCCTTCCCGCCCGCCGGGACGGCCGACATCCTCTCGCGCCTGCTGGCGGAGCGGCTCGGGCCGCGGCTCGGCCAGCCGGTGGTGGCGGAGAACCGCGCCGGCGCCGGCGGCACGCTGGCGGCCGACATCGTCGCCAAGGCGCGCGGCGATGCGCACACCGTGATGATGTCGAACTTCGCGCCGCACGGCACGAGCCCGACGCTGTTCCCGAACGTGCCCTACGACGCGGTGGCGGACTTCACCCATCTCGGCCTGTTCGGCGCGCTGCCGATGGTCGTCGCGGTCAGCCCGAACCATCCGGCGCGCACGCTGGAGGAGTTGCTGGCGGCGGCGCGGGCGCGCGCCGGCGCGGTCGGGATGGCCTATGGTGGCAACGGCACCGCGTCCCACCTGATCGGCGTGCAGTTCCAGAAGGTGGCGCGGGTCGAGTTCACCTTCGTGCCCTATCGCGGCGCGGGGCCGGCGCTGACCGACGTGCTGGCCGGCGTGGTGCCCTCGATCATCGAGACGCTGCCGGCCGCCATCGGCCATATCCGCGCGGGGCGGCTGCGGCCGCTCGCGGTGAGCGGGGCGGCGCGCTCGCCCGCGCTGCCGGAGGTGCCGCATTTCGGCGAGTTGGGACTGGCCGCGGCGCAGGGCGTGAACTGGTTCGGCTTCTGCGGCCCGGCGGGGCTCGCGCAGCCCATCGCGGCGCGCTGGGTCGCCGAGATCAGGACGGTGCTCGAGACGCCGGACATGCGCGAGCGCATGGGTCAGATGGGCTTCGAGGGCACCAACATGGACCCGGCCTTCATGACCGCCTTCGTCGGGCAGGAGGTGGCGCGTTGGCGGGCCGTGATCCGCGAGAACAACGTGCAGGCGGACTGAGCTCTGCGCTGGCCCCACGGCCTCCGAAGTCCGGCCTTCCGATCGGCCGAGAGCACATCGCAGCCAGCCGATCGGACCGTGCCCTAGGCCCGCCAGCCGTCAAGCCGGTCCTTCAGGCGGTACCAGCCGGTGACCAGCGGCATGAACCAGGGCGTGCCGGTGTAGCCGGGCAGGGTCGGCAAGGGCAGGCGGGCGAAGGCGCTGGCGCGGTTGTCGCCGCCCAGCATCATCCGCGCCGCGACGGTGCCGAGATGCGTCATCGTCGTGATGCCGCTGCCGTTGCAGCCCAGCGCGTGGTGCACGCCGTCGCGCACGCCGACATGCGGCAGCATGTCGAACGCGAAGGCCAGGCTGCCCTTCCAACCATGCGTGATCCGCACGCCCGCGAGCTGCGGGAAGACGTGGACCAGGTGCCGGTGCAGCCAGCGCGCGCCGATGCGCGGGTCGGCATCGGTCAGCGTCGCGCGCCCGCCGAACAGGATGCGCGCGCCATCCGGCGAGGGGCGAAAATAATACAGCACCTTCTTGGTGTCGCCATAGACACGCAGCTTCGGCAGCAACGCCTGGACACGATCGGTGCCGAGCGGCTCGGTGGCAATCATGCAGCTGGTCACCGGGATGACGCGGCGGCGGTGCCAGGGCGTGGCGCGGCCGGTGTAGCCGTTGGTCGCGACCATGACGTGCCGCGTGCGCACCGCGCCAGCGGAGGTCGCGACGACGAAGCCCGCGCCGTCGCGGGCGATGCCGCGCACCTCCACCCCGCCGGCGAGCGTCGCGCCGGCACGTGCCGCGGCGGCGGCGA
>NZ_JAPSMD010000107.1 GCF_027856955.1 Falsiroseomonas oryzae
AGCGCCGGCGCCGCCGCCTCGATCCGGGCGCCGAGCGCGGCCGCCACCTCCGCGACATGCCCCTCGTCCAGGCCGGTGCCGCGGCAGCTCGCGACGTTGCCTGTCAACACCGTCCGCATCCGCCCCGGCGCGTCCACGCCCGCGACCGGCGGCGCCGCGTCGTGCAGCGCGACGACGGTGTCGGCGATGGCATCCAGCATTGCGCCGTCCAGCTCGCCGCGCGCCGCCACGGAATCCAGGAAGTCCGTCGGCGGGATGGGCGCCATGCGGAGCACCCAGTCCACCGCCTCCCCCGCGCCGCCCAGCGCCAGCGCGCCGTCGGGGCCGCGCGTCACCGGCAGCACTTCGCGATAGATGCCCGGCGCGGCCGGCCGGTTCAGCTCCAGCTCCCTCCGACAGAAGCGCTCCCGCGCGGCGAGAGGCGCGAAGTCCAGGAAGGGCAGCGTCACCGCCTTCTTCAGCTTGAAGGCGTCGTCGCGGCCGACGAAGACGGCGGAGATGTGCGTCTCCACCGGCGCGGCCCCGGTGATCCGGTGGAGCAGCGCCGCGACCGGCTCCTGCTCCGCGGGGATCACGGGTAGAGCATCTCCATCTCCCAGCCTTCGCCCGACCGGTGGAAGACGCGCCGCTCGTGCAGGCGGAAGGGCATGTCGCGCCACAGCTCGATGCGCTGCGGCAGCAGGCGGAAGCCGCCCCAGTGCGCCGGGCGCGGGATCTCGCCGATGCCGAACTTCATGGTGTATTCGGCCACCGCCTTCTCCAGCGCGAAGCGGCCCTCCAGCGGGCGGGACTGCCGGCTGGCCCAGGCGCCGATGCGCGACCCCCGCGCGCGGGAGGCGTAGTAGGCGTCCGCCTCCGCCGCCGAGACCTGCTCCACCGGGCCTTCCACGCGCACGCTCCGCTGCAGCGTCTTCCAGTGGAAGCACATGGCCGCGAAGGGGTTGGCCGCCAGTTCGCCGCCCTTGCGGCTTTCGAGGTTGGTGTAGAAGACGAAGCCGCGCGCATCCACGCCCTTCAGCAGCACCATGCGGGCGGAGGGCCGGCCATCCGGCGTCGCCGTCGCCAGGCAGACGGCGTTGGGATCGTTGGGCTCGGACCGCGTCGCTTCCGCCATCCATGCTTCGAAGAGGGCGACGGGGTCCTCGGTCGCGGGGGTCCGCGCGGGCTGGTCCAAGAACGGCTCCTGCGATGGCATGGGGGGCGGCCGGCCGATCGCCGGCATCTTGCTCCCGTTGGGGGCATGTGCCATCCCGCCCCGGCCTCCGCAACCAGCCGCCGGTCCCCTCATGCCCCAAGCCGAAGACTCCGACGCCCCCGCCGCCGTGCCCGCGGGCACGCTGATGGCGGGCAAGCGGGGGGTGGTGATGGGGGTCGCGAACGACCGCTCCATCGCCTGGGGCATCGCGCGCGCTGTGGCGGCGCAGGGCGCCGAGCTCTGCTTCACCTACCAGGGCGAGGCGCTGGAGAAGCGCGTGCGCCCGCTGGCCGAGCAGGTCGGCTCCCGCCTGGTGCTGCCCTGCGACGTGACGGACGACGCCAGCGTGGATGCGGTGTTCGACACGGTGAAGGAGGCCTGGGGCGGCATCGACTTCCTGGTCCACGCCATCGGCTTCGCCGACAAGCAGTATCTCCGCGGCCGCTACATGGACACGCCGCGCGACGCCTTCCTGCAGGCGATGGACATCAGCGTCTATTCCTTCGTCTCGGTCGCGCAGCGCGCCGTGCCGCTGATGCAGCCGGGCGGCAGCCTGCTGACGATGAGCTACCTGGGCGCGGAGCGGGTGACGCCGCACTACAACGTCATGGGCGTGGCCAAGGCCGCGCTGGAGGCGAGCGTGCGCTACATGGCCGCCGACCTGGGCAAGGCCGGCATCCGCGTGAACGCGATCAGCGCCGGGCCGATCAAGACGCTGGCCGCCAGCGGCATCGGCGACTTCCGCTACATCCTGAAGTGGAACCAGTACAACGCGCCGATGGAGCGCAACGTGACCATCGAGGATGTCGGCGGCGCGGGGCTGTATCTCCTCTCCGGCCTGTCCTCCGGCGTGACCGGCGAGGTGCACCACGTCGATTGCGGGTATCACGTGGTGGGCATGAAGAACCCCGACGCGCCCGACATCGCCACGGTCTGATCCTCCGTCTCCCACGCCGCGTTCTCCCTCTCCCGCTTGCGGGGGAGGGTCGGGGTGGGGGCATCATCCCGCGCTCCCCCTGAGGCGCCAGGCGACCCCCATGTCCCACAACAGCTTCGGCCACCTCTTCCGGTTCACCACCTGGGGCGAATCCCACGGCGCCGCCATCGGCTGCGTGGTGGATGGCTGCCCGCCGCGCATCCCGCTGACCGAGGCCGACATCCAGCCCTTCCTGGACCGCCGCCGTCCCGGCCAGTCCAAGTTCGTCACCCAGCGCCAGGAACCCGACCAGGTGAAGATCCTGTCGGGCACCTTCGAGGGCGTCACCACCGGCACGCCGATCTCGCTGCTGATCGAAAACCAGGACCAGCGCAGCAAGGACTACGGCGAGATCAAGGACCGCTTCCGCCCCGGCCATGCCGACCTGACCTATGAGCTGAAATACGGCGTCCGCGACTACCGCGGCGGCGGGCGGTCCAGCGCGCGGGAGACGGCGATGCGGGTGGCCGCCGGCGCCGTCGCACGCAAGGTGCTGGAGGGCGTCACCATCCGCGGCGCGCTCGTCGCCATGGGCGGCGACTGGATCGACGTGGCCAGGTTCGACTGGGCGGAGGTGGACAACAACCCCTTCTTCTGCCCGGACGCCGCCGCCGCCGCCCGCTGGGAGGCGAAGCTGACCGAGGCGCGGAAGTCCGGCTCCTCCCTGGGCGCGGTCGTCGAACTCGTCGCGGAGGGCGTGCCCCCCGGCCTCGGCGCGCCGATCTACGGCAAGCTCGATGCCGACCTCGCCGCCGCGCTGATGTCGATCAATGCCGTCAAGGGCGTCGAGATCGGCGCCGGCTTCGCGGCCGCGTCCTTCACCGGGGAGGAGAACGCCGACGAGATGCGCATGGGCCCGCACGGCCTGGTGCAGTTCGAGAGCAACCACGCCGGCGGCATCCTGGGCGGGATCAGCACCGGCCAGCCCGTGGTCGCGCGCTTCGCGGTGAAGCCGACCAGTTCCATCCTGACGCCGCGGAAGTCGGTGGACCGCTTCGGGCAGGAGGTGGAGGTGCTGACCAAGGGCCGCCACGACCCCTGCGTCGGCATCCGCGCGGTGCCGGTGGGCGAGGCGATGCTCGCCCTGGTGCTCGCCGACCACCTGCTGCGCCACCGCGCCCAGAACCCCGACGCGCCGAGCCAGGCCCGGCTGCCCCGGAACTGACCGCCGCGCGGCCCGCGCTCGTCGCCTATGGCCGCGGCATCTGCGAGTTGTGGAACTGCGCGATGCGCCAGGCATCGTCCCGGCACGTCACCACCATGCTGACGCGGAGCAGCGACGGCGTGGCCTGGCCCGCCGCCTCGACGCGCCACACGCCGGAGACCAGAACGGCCGTGTCGGAGAGCACGGCGGAGGTGACGGACTCCGCCGTGGCGCGGCGCTCGTTCGAGGCGCGGTTCGCCAGAGGTGCGAAGTAGGCTTGGACGGCGTCGCGCGTCGTTGCAAGGCCGGTCATGGTGGTGCCCCAGAACAGCGCATCCGGCCAGAACTGGTCCACAACGGTTGCCGGGTCTGCGGCGGTGAAGGCCGCGAGGAAGCGGCCGAACACCGCCTCCGCGTCTTCCTTGGGCCCGGCCCAGGCGGCCACAGGGTTCATGGCGATGAGCACGGCAGGGATGAGGCAACGGCGCAACATCGGAATCGCTCCGAACCATGCACCAGTTGCGCCTGTTTCAATCATTCGCGATTGCGCAATCAGAATGGCGCTCCGCCGGTGCGCCGACGTGGCGGGCGGCAGCACGCCCGGCGCCACACGGAAGCGTCAGCCGAAAAGACTGGCGTCGGGACCGGCAAAGGCGCATCTTGTGCGCGTCACCCTGCGTCCCGGTTCGGCCTGTCCTCACTGCTCCGCATGGAGCACCGAGCCCAGCCCCCCTCCGTTTCGTCCGGCTGATCCGCCACGCGATGTCCGCGCGGCGGTCCTCGTGCCTATCGGAATAAGTACATCATGCAAGTTGGCACCGTGAAGTGGTTCAACGCCACCAAGGGCTATGGCTTCATCCAGCCCGATGACGGCTCCAAGGACGTCTTCGTCCACATCTCTGAAGTCCAGCGCGCCGGCTGGGACGGCCTGCAGGAAGGCGACAAGCTCGGCTACGAGCTCCAGCAGGGCAACCAGGGCAAGATGTCGGCCTCCCGGCTGCAGCGCGCCTGAACGGTGTGGCGCGGCCTTCGGGCCGCGCCCGCCCCCTTTGAAGGAGGCCGCCATGGCCCCGCACAAATTCACCGTAGGCCAGGACGTCGAGTTCACCCCCGGCCCCTGGGACGCCAACATCCCCCGCGGACTCTACACCATCACCCGGGCCCTGCCGGGCGACGACCTCGACCGCACCTATCGCGCCCGGAGCGCGAAGGACGGCCTGGAACGTGCCTTCCGCGAGCAGCAGCTTCGCCCGGTCGGCCAGGAATTCAGCGCCGGCTGAACGGCCAGGCAGGCGCCCGCAGGGTTCACCAGGGCGTCACGCGGCGCGGGCGTCGCGCCGGCTCACTTCCTCACAGGCCGGCAGGCGCAGACGGTGCGCCAGCGCCAGCACCTCGCGCAGGATCTCGTGCTTCGCCGCCCGCTCCGCCGCCACGCCCGGCACGGCGAGGAAGGCGGTGAACTCCACCTCGATACCGTCCAGCCCGAGGCCGGTCGCACCGACCAGCGTCTTCTCCCGTGCCACGTCGCGGCGCGCGTCGAGGATGGCACGTATCCCCTCGATCAGCGCGTCCACCTGCTCGGGCCGCGCCGTCCAGGCCACCACCACCTTGCCGGTCGCCACGCGATGCCGGCGCGTGCCCATGTTGTTGATTGTCGCATCCGCCAGCTTGCCGTTCGGCACCACGACCAGGCTGTCATCGGCCGTGCGCACCCGGGTCGAGCGGATGCCGACCTTCTCGACCGTGCCACGCACCTCGCCTGCCACGATGGAATCACCGCGCTTGAAGGGTCGGTCTGTCAGCAGGATGCCGGCGCCGAACACGTTCTGCAGCGTCTCGCGTGAGGCGAAGGCGAAGGCCAGGCCGCCGACGCCCAGGCCCGCGATGATTCCCGCCACCGGGATCGACAGGACCAGCGCGACATAGACCGCCGCGCCTGCCGCCAGCGCCACCCGCGCCGCACCGGCCAGCAGCGACAGCATGATCTCGTCCAGATTCGTCTCGGTGGCGGCCGCCAGCAGCATCAGCCGCCGCGCGATGGCGTCCACCACCAGCCAGCCGGCCCAGGCCATCGCCACCGCGAGGGTGATGCTGAACAACGCGAGCAGGCCCCCCTGCACCAGGTCGGGCAGGCCGAGCCAGTTGCTGCCCACCAGCCAAAGCCCCGAAGCGGCGGCCAGCCTCGCCGGCCAGCGGATCGCGCGCGCCTCCGCACGGGGAATCCCGGCGAGCCAGGCGAACAGCATCGTCGCCGGCCGTCCGACCAGGAAGCCGAGCAGCCAGCCCGCCGCGACGAGGCCGAGGATGCCGATGACCTGCCACGTCTCGATCGGGCCGAGCCGCGTGACCAGCCAGGGCGAGAGCCCGGACACCCACTGCCGCACGGCGAAGTAGCCGGTGGCTTCCGGCAGCATGGCGGAGGATTCCGGATCCGTCGGCATCGCCTCGAGCGCGCCATACAGCGGGCGCAGCGCCGCGACGCTGTCCGCCGTCACCGCCCAGCGCGGCGCCTCCGGCGTGGCGTCGGGCCGGCGGGCAATGGCGATGCGCCCGAGCGGATGCTCGAAATGCACATAGGCGCGCGCCGAGGCCGGGTCATCCGGCACCTCCTGCGGCAGCACCGGGCCGATTCGCGCCAGGATGCGGCGCAGATAGCCGACCGCGAGCCGCCCCTCATGCGTCCGCACCGCCTCCGGCACCTCGTCCAGGTTGAAGACGGCCAGGCGCTGTGCCTCGTTCGCCGAGGGATCGAACAGCGTCAGCAGCACGTCGCGCGGGCTGCGCAGCGCGAGATGCGCCTCCGCCTCCGCCGCTGCCGGCCGTGCCGCGCGCATCCGGCGCACCTGCCCCGCAAGCTCCTCGGCCGCCGGCATGACGATGTACCACCGGCCTTCGCGCCGCTGGAAGGTCAGGGTCAGCGCCGCCTCGGTGCCGGCGCGCTCCAGCCGCACCTCGACGCGGTCGCCCTCGGCGGACCGGCCCGGGATGGACCACAGCCGGAAGGTCGCAAGGTTGATCGCCTCGGCCAGCGCCTGCACCTGCGCCAGCCTCTGGCCCGCGCGCAGCCGCGCCGCCCCCTCCCCGAAATGCACCACGGCCGCCGCGGCGCCCCAGGCCTCCTCGCTGCCCAGCCACGCGCGGTTGGACGCGGTCAGGAAGGTGCGCATCGCGCGGCGCGGCGTCGCCTGGTCCACCGCCAGCCGCGGCGCCGTGCCGGCCACCCGCCCGCCGGTCCACCATTCGCCGGTGTCGAAGCGACCCATGAAGGTCTGCCCGTCCTCGGCCATGACGAACAGGAAGCTGCCGAAGCGGTCGCCCTCGATCCAGCGCCCCTGCAGCTCGCGTCCGCGCGCCTGCGCCTCGATGCGGCCGTCGTAGAGCGGGTAGGTGCCGGTGACGCGGTCACCCTCCTGCCGCAGGTCCAGCATCGCCCCGCCGCCGCGCCAGCGCGTGTCCCAGCTGCCCGTCCAGGACTCGGCCTGCGCCGCACCTGAGAGGAGAGCGATCGCCAGCACGAGCAGACGGCCCAGTGCGCGAGGTCGGAGCAGGTTCGGCATGCCTGGCGGTCGTCCCGGGTGGATTGAGCACGGCGGCGCGGGCTCGCGTGATGCGCGCGGGCCGCGGGCGGCGTCAAGCAGGCCGGTTCCCCCCACGGACGCCGCCCGGCAGGCAGGGCGCACATCGGACGGCCCTCGAATCATCCGGCCGCCGGGCTTTGCCGGCACCGCCCGCCATGCGCTAATCCCGACCGCAGCGACACCACGGGCCAGGCATGCCGGATACGAATCTTCCACACCGCGACCGCGGCGCCTTGCCGGCCCGCATGACCGGGAACGGCGAGGTCATCGAGACCTCCGCGCCGATCGGCGACGCGGTGAAGACGACCACCTGCTACATGTGCGCCTGCCGCTGCGGCATCAAAGTCCACCTGAAGGACGGCCGCGTCCGCTACATCGAGGGCAACCCCGACCACCCGGTGAACCGCGGCGTGCTCTGCGGCAAGGGCAGCGCGGGGATCATGACGCAGTACGCGCCCTCCCGCCTGCGGGCGCCGCTGAAGCGCGTCGGCCCGCGCGGCTCCGGCGAGTTCGCCGAGATCTCCTGGGCAGAGGCGATGGACATCGCCACCGGCTGGCTGAAGGCGGTGCGCGAGACGGATCCGCGCCGGCTCGCCTTCTTCACCGGCCGCGACCAGTCGCAGAGCCTGACCGGATTCTGGGCCGCGCAGTTCGGCACGCCCAACTTCGCCGCGCATGGCGGCTTCTGCAGCGTGAACATGGCGGCCGCGGGCCTCTACACCATCGGCGGCAGCTTCTGGGAATTCGGCGAGCCGGACTGGGAGCACGCCAAATACTTCATGATGTTCGGCGTCGCCGAGGACCATGACAGCAACCCGATCAAGATCGGCCTCGGCAAGCTGAAGGAACGCGGCGCGAAGTTCGTCAGCGTGAACCCGGTGCGCACCGGCTACAGCGCGATCGCCGATGAATGGGTGGGCATCCGGCCGGGCACCGACGGCCTGCTGGTCATGGCGCTGATCCACGAATTGCTGCGCACCGACCGCGTCGATCTGGAGTTCCTCGTCCGCTACACCAACGCGCATTGGCTGGTCGTGAAGAACCCCGGCGGCGCGGATGACGGCCTCTTCGCGCGCGACGCGGAGGGCAAGCCGCTCGCCTGGGACCGCGCGCGCGGCGCGATGGATGCCGGCAGCGCCGAGCTCTCGCCGCAGATCGTCGGCGAGTACGAACTGCCGGATGGCCGCACCGCCGTGCCCGTCTTCCAGCTGATGGCGGAGCGCTACCTCTCGCCGGACTACGCGCCGGAGAAGGTCGCCGCGACCTGCGGCGTCACCGCGGACCGCATCCGGCGCCTGGCCGCCGAGATTGCCGACATCGCCTTCAACCACACCATCACCATCGAGCAGCCCTGGACCGACACGCTCGGCCGCCGGCACGAGAGGATGGTCGGCCGCCCCGTCTCCTTCCACGCGATGCGCGGCATCTCCGCGCATTCCAACGGCTTCCACACCTGCCGCGCGCTGCACCTGCTGCAGATGATCCTCGGCGCCATCGATGTGCCTGGCTCCTGGCGCTACAAGTCGCCCTTCCCGCGGCCGATCCCGCCGGGGCCCGGCCCCGCCGGCAAGGGAGCGAAGCCCAACACGCCGCTCGCCGGCAACATCCTCGCCTTCCCGCACGGGCCGGACGATCTGCTGGTGCATGACGACGGCTCGCCCATCCGCATCGACAAGGCGTTCAGCTGGGACGCGCCGCTCGCGCTGCACGGCATGATGCACACGGTGATCGGCAATGCCGGCGCCGGCGACCCGTACGAGATCGACACGCTGTTCATGTTCATGGCGAACATGGCCTGGAACAGCGCGATGAACCCCGGCGAGGTCGTCCGCTGCCTGACCGAGACGCGGGAGGATGGCGAGTACCGCATCCCGCACGTCATCTACTCGGATGCGTATTTCAGCGAGACGGTCCCCTACGCCGACCTCATCCTGCCCGACACGACCTACCTGGAACGCTGGGACTGCATCTCCCTGCTGGACCGCCCGATCGGCAGCGCGCATGGCCCGGGCGACGCCATCCGCCAGCCGGTGATCCAGCCCGACCGCGACGTGCGCGGCTTCCAGGAGGTGCTGATCGAGCTTGGCGCCCGCCTCGGCCTGCCCGCCTTCGTGCAGGAGGATGGCAGCCCGCGCTTCAAGGACTACCCGGACTACATCATCAACCACCAGCGCATGCCCGGCATCGGCCCGCTCGCCGGCTTCCGCGGCGACGGCACGAAGAAGGGCGTCGGCGAGCCGAACCCCGACCAGCTGAAGATGTACATCGAGAACGGCTGCTTCTGGCGGCACCACCTGCCGCCGGAGCAGCTCTACTTCAAGCACGCCAACAAGGCGTATCTCGATGACAGCAAGGCGATGGGCCTGATCGGCAAGGCCGACCAGATCGTGCTGCAGATCTACAGCGAGCCCTTGCAGAAGTTCCGCCTGGCGGCGCAGGGCCACGGCGCGAAGCAGCCGCCGGAGGCGCAGCGGGCGCGCATCGCGACCTATTGCGACCCGCTGCCCATCTGGTACCCGCCGCTCGAGCAGCAGCAGCACGACGTGTCGGGCTTCCCGCTCTCCGCCATCACGCAGCGGCCAATGGAGCACTACCATTCCTGGGGCTCGCAGAACGCCTGGCTGCGGCAGATCAAGGGCGCGAACAAGCTCTACATGAACCGCGTCACCGCCAGCCGGCTCGGCCTGCAGCAGGACGACTGGATCTGGGTGGAAAGCCGCAACGGCCGGGTGAAGGGCCAGCTTGCATTGATGGACGGCGTGAACCCCGACACCGTCTGGACCTGGAACGCCATCGGCAAGCGCGCCGGCGCCTGGAACCTCTCGCCCGACAGCCCGGAAGCCACGCGCGGCTTCCTGCTGAACCACGTCATCAGCGAGTGGCTGCCGGCGCAGGAGGCGGCGTACCGCTTCGCCAATTCCGACCCGGTGACGGGCCAAGCGGCCTGGTACGACCTGCGCGTGCGCGTGACGAAATGCGCCGCGGATGAGATCGCGCAGACCGACCCGCATCCCGCGACACTGCAGCGCCCACCCGGCATGCAGCCCGCACCGGCACTGGTCAGGGAGCCCGGCACGTGACCGAACTGCCGCCGCCGAG
This sequence comes from Falsiroseomonas oryzae, assembly GCF_027856955.1. Lineage (GTDB taxonomy): Bacteria > Pseudomonadota > Alphaproteobacteria > Acetobacterales > Acetobacteraceae > Falsiroseomonas > Falsiroseomonas oryzae. The sequence continues at coordinate 9,993 of NZ_JAPSMD010000107.1, forward strand.
CGCGAAGAAGCTCGGCCTCGTCATCGACCTCGACACCTGCGTCGGCTGCCATGCCTGCGCGACGAACTGCAAGGAGTGGAATGCCGGCGGCCACCTCAAGCCGCTGCCCGACTTCAACGCCTATTCCGCCGGCGCGGAAGGCGTGTGGTTCAACCGCGTCCACTCCTACGAGGCCGGCGAGGGCGAGGACGGCCGCACCGTCCACTTCCCCCGCTCCTGCCTGCATTGCGAGACGCCGGCCTGCGTCACCGTCTGCCCGACGGGTGCGAGCTACAAGCGCGCCGAGGACGGCATCGTGCTGGTCAACACGGAGACCTGCATCGGCTGCGGCCTCTGCGCCTGGGCCTGCCCCTATGGCGCGCGCGAGCTGGACGAGGACGAGGGGGTCATGAAGAAGTGCACCCTCTGCGTGGACCGCATCTACAACGAGACCATCCCGGAGCCGCAGCGCCAGCCCGCCTGCGTCATCACCTGCCCGGTCGGCGCGCGCCACTTCGGCGACCTCGGCGATCCTGCCAGCAAGGTGTCGCAGCTCGTCGCGGCGCGTGGCGGCTTCGACCTGATGCCGGAGCTCGGCTACAGGCCGGTCAACAAGTATCTCCCGCCGCGCGAGCGCCCCGCCCCCAACCCGCACCCGCCGGCGGAAGCGGCACCCACGCAGATGGACATCGCGAACCCGCTGCTGCGCTGGCTGGACCGCGCGCTGTCCCGCTGAACTACGCAGCCCTTCACCCCGCACGGGAGAGGGCCGCGCGAACATGGCGGCGCTGCCGGTCGCGCCCCCACCCTCCCGCGCTCCGCGCGGGCCCCTCCCCTCCCCCGCTCCGCGGGAGAGGGATCGTCGGCGCGCGCTGCTCCCTCTCCCGCGGAGCGGGGGAGGGTTGGGGTGGGGGCGCGACCGACCTCCCCTGATCCGGCGACGACGCTCCCCTCAATCCGCCCGGATGTTCCCCGCGCGGATCACCTCCCGCCAGCGCGTCAGCTCCTCCCGGATCAGCGCGGTGTAACCATCCGGCCCCAGCGTCCCCGGCCGCACCCCGATGGCGGCGAATCGCTCCCGCACCTGCGCCGAGGCCAGCGCAGCATCCAGCTCCACCCGCCAGCGCTCGGCGACGGCAGGCGGGATGCCGGCCGCGGCCGAGAAGCCGAACCAGTTGGTCGAGGCCACGGCGGGGAAGCCCGCCTCGGCGAAGGTCGGCACCTCCGGCAGCACGCTTGCGCGCTCCGCCTCGCTCACCGCCAGCGGGCGCAGCCGCCCGGCGCGGATGTTGCCGAGCGCGGTCGGCAGGCTCTCCATCAGCGCCGGCAACTGCCCGCCCATCACGTCGGTCATCGCCGGCGCCGATCCGCGATAGGGCACATGCGTCAGCTCCACCCCAGCCGCGCGCGCCAGCAACTGGCCGGTCAGGTGGTTCATCGTGCCGTTGCCGCCCGAGCCGTAGGTGATCTGTCCCGGCCGCGCCCGCGCCGCCGCCAGCAGCTCCGCCAGCGTCGTGCCGGGGAAGGCCGGCCCCACCACCAGCACGCTCGGGAAGGTGCCGACCAGGTGGACATGCGTGAAATCCGCCAGCGCGTCGTAGGGCACGTTGGCGTAGAGCACCGGCCCGATGCCGTGCGAGGCCGCGCTCGACATCATCACCACATGCGAATCGCCGCGCGCCTTGGCGACGATGTCCGCGCCCAGCATCCCGCCCGCGCCCGGCCGGTTCTCGATCACGATCGGTTGGCCGAGCCGCGTGCCGAACCACTCGCCCAGCGTGCGGGACAGGATGTCGGCCGCGCCGCCCGGCGGGAAGTTCACGATCCAGCGGATGGGCCGCTCCGGCCAGGCGGCCTGCGCCCGCGCCATGCAAGGCGCCGCCAGCGCGGCGGCCGCCACCAGCAGGCCGCGTCGTCGCATCGAACCCGGATGAGGCCGCATCGTGTTCCGTCCTTCCGCTCGTCCGCACCATCACGGGCGTCGGCTTGCGCAGCTTAACCCGCTCGGCGATTGTCCCAGCAAGCGTCATGCCGCGGCGCAGGAACCCAGGCGTGCCGCGGCGCGCATCGTCATCACGGGGGCCAGGATGGATTTCGACCTGCTGCTGCGCGAGGTGCGCCTGCCCGACCAGCGCGCGGATGCACCCACGGTGGACATCGGCGTCACCGCCGGCCGCATCGCCGCCATCGCGCCAGCCCTTCCCGGCCAGGCGCAGGAGGAGGTCGCCGGCGGCGGCCGCCTGGCCTGCGCCGGCTTCGTCGAGACGCACATCCATCTCGACAAGTCCTGCATCATCGACCGCTGCGACTGCTCCACCACGCGCTTCCCGCATGGCGCGATGGAGGCCGTCTCCGCGCTCAAGCCCTCCATCACCGTGGAGGATGTCCGCAGCCGCGCGGCCGGCACGCTGGAGCGCTGCATCCTGCACGGCTGCACGCGCATGCGCACCCATGTGGAGGTGGACCCGAAGATCGGCCTGCGCGGCTTCGAAGGCGTGAAGGCGCTGATCGCGGCCTATGCCTGGGCCATCGACATCGAGATCTGCGTGATGCCGCAGGAGGGGCTGACCAACAACCCCGGCACAGACGAGCTGATGGTCGCCGCGCTCGAGAACGGCGCCACCGTCGTCGGCGCCGCGCCGAACTACGACACCGACCGCGCCGCGCAGATCCGCCGCGTCTTCGAGCTCGCGCGCCACTACGACCTCGACATCGACATGCACCTCGACAGCGGCGCCTCCGCCGCCGAGCTCGACACGCTGCTGGTCTGCGAGCTGACCGAGAAGCACGGCTGGGGCGGCCGCGTCGCGATCGGCCATGTCACCAAGCTCTCCACCATGCCGCCGGCGGAGATGGCGAAGGTCGCGAAGCGCCTGGCCGATGCCGGCGTCGCGCTGACGGTGCTGCCCGCGACCGACCTCTACCTTGGCGGCCGCCACCGCGACCACGACGTGCCGCGCGCCGTGGTGGACGCCAACCAGCTGGTGGAGGCCGGCGTGACCTGCTCGCTCTCCTCCAACAACATCCAGAACCCCTTTACGCCCTTCGGCGACGGGCAGCTGGTCCGGCAGGCCAATCTCTACGCCAACATCGTCCAGCGTGGCGCGGCGGAGGAGCTGCGCGCGATGTGGGACATGATCACCGCGTCCTCGGCGAAGATCATGCGCCGCGAGGACTACGGCCTTGCGGTCGGCAATCCGGCGGACATCGTCGTGCTGGACGCGCCGGACGCGGTGGCGGCGCTGCGCGGCATCGCGCCGGTGCTGCACGCCTTCAAGCGCGGCCGCCGCACCGTGACCCGCGCGCCGGCGGTGCTCCACCGGCCGCAGGCGTAGCGCGATACGCGCCAACTCAGGGCGGGTCGGGGTGGGCTGGTCGCGCCCCCACCCGCCCTCGCTGCGCGAGGGCACCGCCGCTGCGCGGGAGAGGGATCGTCGGCGTGCCAGGCTCCCTCCCCTGCGAAGCGGAGGAGGGTCGGGGTGGGGGCGCGACCGCGCTCCCCGAAGCCGGCGCCGCCGCCACCCTCAATTCACCGGGATCGCCGCGGCGCGCACCACCTCGCGCCAGCGGACCAGGTCGGCCTCCACCAGCGCCTTCAGCGTCGCGCCGTCCGTCGCCTCCACCGCGAAGCCGGTCGCGGCCAGGCGCGCGGCAATCTCGGGCGAGCGCAGCGCCTCCCGCAGCACCGCCTGCACCCGCGCCTGCAGCGCCGGCGGCATTCCCGCGGGCGCGACGATGGAATGCCAGCTGCCGCTGGAGAAGCCGGGCAGCCCGGCTTCCGGGAAGGTCGGCACCTCCGGCAGCAGCGGGTGGCGGGCCGCGCCGCCCACCGCGATGGCCCGCAGCCGCCCGCCCAGCACGTGCTGCGCCACCGTCGCCACGTTCAGCATCGAGAGCTGCAGCGTGCCGCCCACCAGGTCCGTCACCGCCGCGCCGCCGCCGGGATAGGGCACATGCGTCGCCTCCGTCCCGGTGCGCAGCTTGAACAGTTCCATCCCCAGGTGCTCGGAGGAGCCGATGCCCGAGGAGCCGTAGGACGCCCGGCCCGGATTCGCCTTCAGCCAGGCGATCAGCTCCGGCAGCGTCGCCACCGGCACCGAGGGATGCACCACCAGCAGGTTCGGCGCGCTGATCGCGATGGTCAGCGGCGTGAAGTCCTGCACGGGGTCGAAGGGCGGGCGCGCCGTGATCAGCGGCGTCACCGTCAGCAGGCCGCTGGCCGCGACGAACAGCGTCTGCCCGTCCGGCGCCTGGCGCATGACGTGCTGCGCCGCGACGATGCCGTTGGCGCCGGTGCGGTTCTCCACCACCACGGGCTGGCCCGTCGCCGCCTGCAGCGGCCCCGCCAGCGCGCGGGCCAGCAGGTCGGAAGGCCCGCCCGGCACATAGGGCACGACGAGCACGACCGGCCGGCTTGGCCAGGCGGGCGCGCCGCCCTGCGCCAGAAAGGGGAAAGAAAGGAAG
>NZ_JAPSMD010000108.1 GCF_027856955.1 Falsiroseomonas oryzae
CGCGCTGCCCCACGCGGGCCGGTGCGCGTGGCGTCGAAGAAGCGGTCGAGCAGGGCGCGGCGGTATTCGCCGGCCAGGGCCCGGTCCTTGATGGCACCGGCCGCCTCCTCCAGCCGCTTGCGCAGCGCGGCGCGCTGCTCGGGCGTCGCCATCGGCCGGCCTTCCGCGACCAGGCCGAACAGCGCCTCCCCCAGCGGACGGGCGCCATCCAGCACGGCCTGGAAGGCCGCGGGGCCGCCCCGGACGATCAGCGTGTCCGGGTCCTCCCCGGCGGGCAGCGTGGCCAGGCGCAGGCTGCGCTCCGTCGTCAGCAGCGGCAGCGCCGCTTCCGCCGCGCGCGCCGCCGCCCGCGCCCCGGCCGCGTCGCCGTCGAAGCAGAGCACCGGCTCGGGCGTCAGCCGCCACAGCTCCTCCATCTGCTCCGGCGTCAGCGCGGTGCCGAGCGGCGCGACGGCGCCCGCGAAGCCGGCCTGGTGCAGGGCGATGACGTCCATGTAGCCCTCGACGGCGACCACCGTGCCGCCGCGGAACGCGCCCTCCTTGGCCAGGTCCAGGGCGTACAGGCTGTTGCGCTTCTTGAAGAGGACGGTCTCCGGCCCGTTGACGTATTTCGGCACGCCGTCGCCCAGCACCCGCCCGCCGAAGCTGATCATCCGCCCGCGCCGGTCGCGGATCGGGAACATCACGCGGTTGAAGAACAGGTCGGTGTAGCCCTCGCCCTCTTCGCGCGGGCGGATCAGTCCGGCCTCGGCCAGCTGCTCCGGCGTGATGCCGTCGGCCTTCAGGTCGGCGGCGATGGCCCCGCGGCCGCCGCCGGACCAGCCCAGGCCGAATTTCCGGATCGTCTCGTCCGACAGGCCGCGGCGCTTCAGATAGGCGAGCCCCTCGGCGCCTTCCGGCAGGCGCAGCCGGCGTTCGAAGGCCGCCGCCGCCGCCTCCAGCACGCCGTGCAGGTCGCGCGCCCGCTTCTCCCGCGCCGCCGCCTCCGGCGTCGGCTTCGGCACCTCCAGCCCGGCCTCGCCGGCCAGGCGCTCGACCGCTTCGGGGAAGGATGCGCCCTCGGCGCGCATGACGAAGGTGATGGCGTCGCCATGCGCGCCGCAGCCGAAGCAGTGGAAGTGGTCGTCATAGACGTAGAAGGAGGGCGTCTTCTCGCCATGGAAGGGGCAGCATCCCTTCCAGTTGCGCCCCGACCGGGTCAGCCGCGTCTTGCGCCCGATCAGGCCGGGCAGCGGCGTCCGCAGGCGAAGCTCGTCGAGGAAGGCGGGGGGGAGGGCCATCGGCACGGACAGTGTAGCAGGGCCGGGCCCGCCGCTGGACAGCCCCTCGGGCCGGCCGCATGGTCGGCTGCATGCAATTCCTGTTACTCGGCATGGCCCTGCTCGCCGCGTTGCCCGCGGCGGCGCAGCCGGCCCGCTACCCGATCGTCGCCACCGGCCAGGACCGCTGCTTCGGCCAGCGGGAGGCGATCCCCTGCCCGCCAGGCCCGGGCGCCTTCTTCGGCCAGGATGCGCAGCATGCCGGCCGCGCGGCGGTGTATCGGGACAATGCCGACGGCACCGTGGCCGACCTGATCACCGGCCTGACCTGGGCCGCGGCGCCGAGCGCCCCGGTCGCCTTCGCCGAGGCCGAACGGCTGGCCCGCGAGAGCCGGCTCGGCGGCCATGACGACTGGCGCGTGCCGAGCATCCGGGAACTGCACTCCCTGCTGGATTTCCGCGGCAGCTTCACCGGCAACCCGGCGACCTCTCGGCCCTACATCGACACGCAGGTCTTCCGCTTCGCCTATGGCGGCGTGCTGCGCCCGGCCGAGGTGCCGGAATGGTCGGCGACGCGCGCCGCCCAGCGCATCGCCGGCGACCAGGAGGCCGCCTTCGCCATCGGCTTCGGGGATGGCCGGGTCGTTGCCCATCCGCTGCTGGACATGGCCGGCCGCGCACGCGGCCCGAACCAGCTGCCGGTGCGGCTGGTGCGCGGCCCCGCCTATGGCCAGAACGCCTTCGAGCCGACGCCGACCACCGTGCGCGACCATGCGACGCGGCTGGAGTGGCAGCGCTCCGACGACGGCGTCGTGCGCAGCTGGGAAGCGGCGCTGGCGCATTGCGCCGGCCTGGTGCTGGGCGGCCAGCGCGGCTGGCGCCTGCCCCATGCGAAGGAGCTGTTCAGCATCGTGGAGCATGGCCGGGTGCCCGCGATCTCCCCGGTGTTCCACCTGGCCGATGCCGCCGCCTATGCCTGGACCTCCACGACGACGCTGCTGGCGCCGCCCGCCAGCCGGCCGCGCGCCTTCGGCTCCACCGGGGAGCTGGCGGTCTACATCGCCTTCGGCCCGGCGCTGGGGCGGGTGGAGCAGCCGCCGGGCTCCGGCCGCTTCGCCTGGCAGGACGTGCATGGCGCGGGCGCGCAGCGCAGCGACCCCAAGACCGCCTTCCCCGGCGGCTTCCCCAACGGCTTCGCGCCGCACGGCATCGAGGACATCCGCGGCCACAACCACGTCCGCTGCGTGCGCGACCTCACGGGGTGAGGCCGCCCGGCGCGGCGTGTCGGGCGACCCGATTCAGACCTCCGGGCCTTGCGGCCCTGCGGTCATCGGGGCACCTCAGCCGCCCAGCTTCGCCTTCACCAGCGGGTTGGCCCGGGACATGTCGAGCGCGCTGCCGTGCTTCTTCAGCGCCGCCATCACCTTGCCCATGTCCTTCACGCTGGTGGCGCCCGTCTCCGCGATGGCAGCGTCCACCGCGGCGGCCACGGCGGCCTCGTCCATCTGCTGCGGCAGGAAGCTCTCGATCACCGCGATCTCGGCGAGTTCCTTGTCCACCAGCTCCTGGCGGCCGCCCTGGCGGTAGAGGTCCACGCTCTCCCGCCGCGACTTCACCATGCTGCGCAGCATGGCCACCACCTGCTCGTCCGGCACCTTGTCCACGCCGGAGGGGCGGGCGGCGATGTCCACCTCCTTCAGCTTCGCGATGATCATCCGCACGGTGGAGGTCCGCGCGGCGTCCTTCGCCAGCATGGCCTCCTTCATGGCGGCGTTGAATCGGGTGCGCAGGTCGTCGGCCATGGTGTCATCTCCTTCGGCCCTCCATACCCCTCCCCCGCAGGCCGGGGGAGGCCGGGCGGGGGTGGGTCAGCATTCCGAGGGCGCAGAGCGCGGCGGGACACACGCTCCAGCTGGGAATTTCCTTCCCATCCTACCCGCACCCTGGACGCGGGAAGATATTTCCCACATATCCATCCCATGCGGACGGTCGAGGACATCGTCGCCCTGCTGGGCGGCCCGGAGGCGGCGGCGACGCGCCTTGGCATCGGCACCGAGGCGGTGCGCAAGTGGCGCCAGGCGCGTGCGATTCCCGCCAAGCACTGGCCGGCCGTGCTATCCGCCACCGGCCTCGCCCTCGATGACCTGCCCCGCGCCAAGCCCCGCACGGAGACGCCCGTGACCGACACCCCCCACACCGACGCCGCCGTCCCGGAGGGCGCGACCGCCGCCCTCGTCCTCGCCGACGGCAGCGTGTTCTGGGGCCGCGGCTTCGGCGCCCATGCCACCACCGTGGCGGAGATCTGCTTCAACACCGGCATGACCGGCTATCAGGAGGTGCTGACCGATCCCTCCTATGCCGGCCAGACCATCTGCTTCACCTTCCCCCATATCGGCAATGTCGGCGCCAACCCCGAGGACATCGAGGCGACGACGCCCGTCGCGCGCGGCCTCATCGTCAAGCAGGACGTCACCGAGCCCTCCAACTTCCGCGCCACGCGGCACCTGGACGACTGGCTGAAGTCGCATGGCGTGCCCGGCATCTGCGGCGTGGACACACGCGCGCTGACTACCCGCATCCGGGACGGCGGCCCGCCCAACGGCGTGCTGTGCTTCCCTGCCGATGGCCGCTTCGACATCCCGGCGCTGCTGGCCCAGGCCCAGGCCTGGCCTGGCCTGGAAGGCATGGACCTGGCGAAGGAGGTCTCCACCCGCCAGACCTACGACTGGACCGAGACCACCTGGGAGCTCGGCCGCGGCTACGGCACGCAGGTGGCGCCGCGCTTCAAGGTGGTGGCGGTGGACTACGGCGCGAAGCGCAACATCCTGCGCTGCCTGGCCGCCGCCGGCTGCGCGGTGACGGTGGTGCCGGCGACGGCGACTGCCGAGGACATCCTGCGTCACAAGCCCGATGGCGTGTTCCTGTCGAACGGCCCCGGCGACCCGGCGGCGACCGGCGAATACGCGGTGCCCGCGATCCGCGGCGTGCTGGAGAAGGGCGTGCCGACCTTCGGCATCTGCCTGGGCCACCAGCTGCTGGCGCTGGCGTTGGGCGCCAGGACCTACAAGCTCGACCGCGGCCATCGCGGCGCGAACCAGCCGGTGAAGGACCTGAAGACCGGCCAGGTGGAGATCACCAGCCAGAACCACGGCTTCGCGGTGGACGAGAAGACGCTGCCCGACGGCGTGGAGGTCACCCATATCAGCCTGTTCGACGGGTCCAACGAAGGCATCGCCAGCACGAAGCTGCCGGCCTTCAGCGTGCAGTACCACCCCGAGGCATCGCCGGGCCCCACCGACAGCCACCACCTGTTCCACCGCTTCGTCGGCTTGATCGAGACGCACAAGGCGGCCTGACCGCCAGGAGGACGCGATGGCGCTGTTCGACCTCACCGGCCGCGTGGCGCTCGTCACCGGTGGCAATGGCGGCATCGGGCTCGGCATGGCGCGCGGCCTGGCCGCCTGCGGCGCGCGCGTGATCGTCACCGGCCGCGACGCGGCGAAGAACGCGGCGGCCGTGCAGGAACTCGGCGGCAGCGCCGCCGCCTTCCAGGCCGACCTGCGCGCACCCGGCGCGGCAGAACGCCTTCTGGCCGAGGTGCTGGCGCTCGCCGGCGGCCTCGACATCCTGGTGAACAACGCCGGCACCAACATCCGCAAGCGCCCGGAGCTCGTCACCGACGAGGACTGGGCGACGGTGCTGGACACCAACCTGACCGCGCTGATGCGCCTGACGCGCGCCGCCTATCCGGCGCTGAAGGCCAGCGGGCGCGGCCGCGTCATCAACATCGGCTCCATGCTCTCGATCTTCGGCGTGCCCTTCTCGCCGGCCTATGGCGCGAGCAAGGGCGCGGTGGTGCAGTACACCAAGAGCCTCGCTGCCGCCTGGGCCGCGGACGGCATCACCGCCAATGCCGTGCTGCCCGGCTGGATCGACACGGAGCTGACGCGCGGCGCGCGGCGCGACGTGCCCGGCCTGCATGAGAGCGTGCTGGCCCGCACGCCGGCGAAGCGCTGGGGCGACCCTAAGGACTTCGCGGGCATCGCCGCCTTCCTCGCCTCCGACGCCGCCGCCTTCGTCACCGGCGCCGCCATCCCCGTGGATGGCGGGTATTCGACGCAGGGCTGACCATGCCCTCCGCCGAGACGCTGCTGGTCTTCGCCGCGCTCTCGCTCGGCCTGGCGGTCACGCCGGGGCCGAACATGCTCTACCTCGTCTCCCGCGCGCTGGCGCAGGGCACCGGCGCGGGGATGATCTCGCTGGTCGGCTGCCAGGCGGGGTCGCTCTTCATCATGCTCTGCGCCGCGGCCGGCATCACCGCCGCGCTGCTCGCCATCCCCTATGCCTGGGACGTGCTGCGCATCGGCGGCGCGATCTACCTGCTGTTCCTCGCCTGGCAATGCGTGCGGCCGGGCGGCCAGCCGCTGTTTGCCGCGCGCAAGCTGCCGCAGGAACCGGCGGCGCGGCTGTTCGGCGTGGGCTTCGCGACCGCCGCGCTGAACCCGAAGGTCGCGCTGTTCTACATGGCCGTGCTGCCGCCCTTCCTGGACCCGGACCGCGGCAGCCTGTTCCTGCAGGCGGCGACGCTGGGCTTCGTGCAGATCGCGGTCTGCACGCTGTGGGACGCGGTGCTGGTCTGGGGCGCGGCGGGCACGGCGCGGTTCCTCTCGACCAAGCCCGTCTGGATGGCGGTGCAGCGCTGGGTGCTGGGCGCGGCGCTGGCGCTGCTGGCGGTGAAGCTCGCCAGCGAGAGCACGCGGGCAGGCTGACATGCCGGAGTGGCACACCCTGCTCATCCTGGCCGGCATCGCGCTCGGCCTCGCCGCCACGCCGGGCGCCAACATGGCGTATCTGATGTCGCGCAGCATGGCGCAGGGCCGCGCCGCCGGCTTCGTCTCGCTGGCCGGCACCAATGCCGGCCTGCTGCTGGTGATGCTGGTCTCGGTCGCCGGCCTCGCCAGCCTGCTCACCGCCATGCCGCATCTGTGGGAGGCGATCCGCCTGGCCGGCGCCGCCGGCCTGCTGTGGCTGGCCTGGGGCTACCTGAAGCCCGGCGGCGGCCACGCGACGGTCGCCGCGCAGGATCCGGCGCTGCCGCCCGACCCGCCGGCGCGGCTGTTCGGGCTGGGCTTCGCCACCTCCGCGCTGAACCCCAAGGTCGCCGCCTTCTTCATCGCCGGCCTGCCCCACCTGATCGTGCCGGCGGACGGCTCGGCGGTGACGCAGGGCCTCGTCCTCGGGCTGACCTACATCGCGATCAACACCTGCTGCGACGTTGCCATCGTGCTGGGGGCGGAGCGCTTCGCGCACGTGCTCCAGCGGCGACCCGCCCTGGCGCAGGTGCAGCAGCGCGCGGTGGGCGGGGCGATGGTGCTGGTCGCGCTGGCGCTGACGGTGGATGCGGTGACCTGACGATGGAAGCTGTCCTCGGCCTCTTCGCGCTGGCCTATTCGGGCCTGGTGCTGTTCGTTCTCGCGAACGCGCTGCGCAAGATCTACCCGCCGATGCGCGCGGCGCTGACGGCCTTCGTGCTGTCCTGCGTGGTGCATGGCGCGACAACGCTGATGATGGGCGAGCAGATGGGCTGGGCCTTCGCCTTCTGGGGCGTGCCGCACCTGCTGGTGCTGCCGCTGCTGCTGTGGTCGGCCCGCAGGCAATCCGCATGAGCGACATCACGCTGGACTTCACCGGCCTGTTCGCCGCGCTCGGCATCGGCGCGGCCTGCGCGCTGCTCGGCACGCCGCTGATGTGGCGCCTGGCGCAGGGGCTGCCGAACATCCGCCGCGGCACGCTGGCCGTGCTGGCGGCGCTCGGCCTGGCGGGGCTGGCCGCCGCCTTCCTGACCTACGCCTTCCGCGACCGCGAGATCGCAGCCTTCACCCTGGGCACCACCGTGCTGCTGCAGATCGTCGCGCTGCCGGTGCTGCTGATCCTGAACCGCAAGACCCCCAAGGCCTGACCCCAGATGCCGAAGCGCACCGACATCAACTCGATCCTCATCATCGGCGCCGGCCCGATCGTCATCGGCCAGGCCTGCGAGTTCGACTATTCCGGCGCGCAGGCCTGCAAGGCGCTGCGCGCGGAGGGCTACCGCGTGATCCTGGTGAACTCCAACCCCGCCACGATCATGACGGACCCCGGCCTGGCGGACGCCACCTACATCGAGCCGATCACGCCGGAGATGGTCGAGAAGATCATCGCGAAGGAGCGCCCGGACGCGCTGCTGCCGACCATGGGCGGCCAGACCGCGCTGAACACCGCGCTGAAGCTGGATGCCGCCGGCGTGCTGCAGAAATACGGCTGCGAGCTGATCGGCGCCAAGGCGGAGGTCATCGACAAGGCCGAGGACCGCCAGAAGTTCCGCGACGCGATGGCGAAGATCGGCATCGAGAGCCCGAAGAGCGCCATCGCGCACAGCATGGCCGAAGCGCATGCCGCGCTGGAGCAGGTCGGCCTGCCCTGCGTCATCCGCCCGTCCTTCACCCTGGGCGGTACCGGCGGCGGCATCGCCTACAACCGCGAGGAGTTCGAGCAGATCGTCTCCGCCGGCCTCGCCGCCTCCATGACAACGGAAGTGCTGGTGGAGGAATCCGTCCTCGGCTGGAAGGAATTCGAGATGGAGGTCGTCCGCGACAAGGCGGACAACTGCATCATCGTCTGCTCCATCGAGAACCTGGACCCGATGGGCGTGCACACCGGTGATTCCGTCACCATCGCGCCCGCGCTGACGCTGACGGACAAGGAATACCAGCGCATGCGCGATGCCTCGATCGCGTGCCTGCGCGAGATCGGCGTCGACACCGGCGGGTCCAACGTGCAGTTCGGCATCAACCCCGCGGACGGGCGCATGGTCATCATCGAGATGAACCCGCGCGTCTCCCGCTCCTCCGCGCTCGCCTCCAAGGCCACCGGCTTCCCGATCGCCAAGGTCGCCGCCAAGCTCGCCGTCGGCTACACGCTGGACGAGCTGGCGAACGACATCACGCGCGTCACGCCGGCGAGCTTCGAGCCGACCATCGACTACGTCGTGGTGAAGATCCCCCGCTTCACCTTCGAGAAGTTCCCGGGCACACCCGCCACGCTGACCACCAGCATGAAGTCGGTCGGCGAGACCATGGCGATCGGGCGGTCCTTCTGCGAGGCCTTCCAGAAGGGGCTGCGCGGCCTGGAGACCGGGCTCTCCGGCCTCGACGACCTCGACATCACCGACCCCACCGCGCTGCGCACCGCGCTTGCCACCCCCACGCCCGACCGCGCGCTCGTCGTCGCGCAGGCGCTGCGCGCCGGCATGAGCGTGGAGGAGATCCACGCGGCCTCGAAGTTCGATCCCTGGTTCATCCGCGAGTTCGACCGCATCGTGCAGGCCGAGCGGCGCGTGATCGAGCACGGCCTGCCGAAGACCGCCACCGCCTTCCGCAACCTCAAGGCGCTCGGCTTCTCCGACCGGCGGCTCGCGAAGCTCGCGATGACGACGGAGGTGAAGGTCGCCGCGGCGCGCGAGGCGCTGGGCGTGACGCCGGTCTACAAGCGCATCGACACCTGCGCCGCGGAGTTCGCCTCCGACACGCCCTACATGTACTCCACCTACGAGGGCGGCTTCGGCACGCCGGTGTGCGAATCCCGCCCGACCGACCGGCAGAAGATCATCATCCTCGGCGGCGGCCCGAACCGCATCGGCCAGGGTATCGAGTTCGACTATTGCTGCGTCCACGCCGCCTATGCGCTGCGCGAGGCCGGCTTCGAGACCATCATGGTCAACTGCAACCCGGAGACGGTCAGCACGGACTACGACACTTCCGACCGCCTCTACTTCGAGCCGCTGACCGCGGAGGACGTCATCGCCCTGGTCCGCAAGGAGCAGGAGAACGGCACCGTCCTCGGCTGCATCGTGCAGTATGGCGGGCAGACGCCGCTCAAGCTGTCCCAGGCGCTGCACAAGGCCGGCATCCCGATCCTCGGCACCTCCGCCGAGGCCATCGACATCGCCGAGGACCGCGAGCGCTTCCAGCAGCTGCTGAAGGGCCTCGGCCTCAAGCAGCCGGCCAACGGCACCGCCCGCGACCTGGACGAGGCGGAGCGCGTCGCCGACCGCATCGGCTACCCCGTCGTCGTCCGCCCCTCCTACGTGCTGGGCGGCCGCGCCATGGAGATCTGCCACAACCGCGAACAGCTCCGCCGCTTCGGCGCGGAGGCGGTGAAGGTCTCCGGCGAGAACCCGATCCTCGTGGACAAGTACCTGGTGGACGCCATCGAGGTGGACGTGGACTGCATCGCGGATGCCGGCGGCGAGGTCTATGTCGCCGGCGTGATGGAGCACATCGAGGAAGCCGGCATCCATTCCGGCGACAGCGCCTGCTCCCTGCCGCCCTATTCGCTCGCCCCCGCCCTGGTCACGGAGCTGAAGGCGGAGACCGAGGCCATGGCCAAGGCGCTCAAGGTCAAGGGCCTGATGAACGTGCAATACGCCGTGAAGGACGGCGAGGTGTACGTGCTGGAGGTGAACCCGCGCGCCTCCCGCACCGTGCCCTTCGTCGCGAAGGCGACCGGCGTGCCGGTCGCCAAGATCGGCGCGCGCGTCATGGCCGGCGCCTCGCTCCGCGACTTCGACCTGGACGATGCCGCCATCGCCCCGCATGTCGCGGTGAAGGAGGCCGTCTTCCCCTTCAACCGCTTCCCCGGGGTGGACGTGCTGCTCGGGCCGGAGATGAAGTCCACCGGCGAGGTGATGGGGCTCGACGCCAGCTTCGAGCGCGCCTTCCTGAAGTCCCAGCTCGGTGCCGGGGTGAAGCTGCCGGAAGCCGGCACCGCCTTCATCTCGGTCAAGGATTCCGACAAGACCGCCGCCGTCACCCTTGCGCGCCGCCTGATCGAAATGGGCTTCAGGATCAGCGCCACCCGCGGCACCGCCGCCCGCCTGCGCGAAGCCGGGCTGGAGTGCAGCGTGGTGAACAAGGTGCTGGAAGGCCGGCCGCATTGCGTGGACGCCATCAAGTCCGACGCCATCCAGCTGGTGATCAACACGACGAGCGGCGGTCAATCCGTCTCCGACAGCTTCGACATCCGCCGCAGCGCCCTGACACACGGTGTACCCCATTATACGACGATGTCCGGCGCCCGGGCGGCGGTGCATGCGATCGCGGCCCTGAAGGGCGGCACCCTTGATGTGGCGCCCCTGCAAGCCTACTTTCAGCGTTCGTTCTAGCCGGGCCACGCGCGCCCGGCGCCGACCGGTAGCGGGCGGCGGAGGGGCAACCCTCCCCGCCCAATCTGTTTCGCCCCCGCTGGAAGATTCGTGCTTGGATATCGCTTCGGTCCTGGCGGGGCCGGCTGAAGGAAGGACGTGACGTGCAGAAGTTCCCCATGACTGCGGAGGGCCTTTCCCGCCTGCAGGAGGAACTCCGGCAACTCAAGGCCGAGGAGCGCCCGGCCGTCATCCGCGCCATCGCGGAAGCCCGGGCGCATGGCGACCTGTCGGAGAATGCCGAGTACCACGCCGCGCGGGAGCGACAGTCCTTCATCGAGGGCCGCATCGCCGAGCTGGAGGCGATCATCCCCTCGGTCGAGGTGATCGACCCGTCCAAGATGTCCGGCGACCAGGTGCGCTTCGGCGCCCATGTCACGGTGGTGGACGAGGAGACCGAGGATGAGAAGACCTACCGCATCGTCGGCCAGTACGAGGCCGACATGAAGGCCAGCTCGATCTCCATCTCCTCGCCGCTCGCCAAGGCGCTGATCGGCAAGAAGGTCGGCGACAGCGTGGAGGTCCCCGCCCCCGGCGGGTCCCGCGTCTACGAGATCGCGGCCGTCAGGTTCGGCTGACACCCCTCCCCCCGCAGGCGCGGGGGAGGGAACGTTCCCCGCCGCTTGCGCCCCCTGCCCGAGTTGCGGGAAACAGCCCCGTCACGTCAGGCCCGCACCACCATGTCCCCGTTCCGCGCCGAGGTCGCCACCCTCGACCCGCCAGCTGCCCCGCACATCACCCTGGCCGAGGTCCGCGCCGCCGCGGGGCGCATCCGGGGCGCCGTGGTCCGCACGCCCACGCTGCGCTGCGACACCCTCTCCCGCGCCACCGGCGCCACCGTCTTCCTCAAGCTGGACAACCTGCAGGCCACCGGCGCCTTCAAGGAACGCGGCGCGGCGAACCGCATCGCCCTGCTCTCCCCCCGCGAACGGGCCGCCGGCGTCATCGCCATGTCGGCCGGCAACCATGCCCAGGCCGTGGCGCGCCATGCCGCGCTCGCCGGCATCGCCGCCACCATCGTGATGCCGCGCTACACCCCCGCCACCAAGGTGACCCGCACCGAGGGCTGGGGGGCCAAGGTGGTGCTGCATGGCGAGACGCTGGCCGAGGCCGCCGCCCATGCCTACGACCTGGCCCTGCGCGAGGGCCTGACCTTCATCCACCCCTATGACGACCCGGCCGTGATCGCCGGGCAGGGCACCGCCGCGCTCGAGATGCTGGAGGATGCGCCGGAGATCGAGATGCTGGCGGTCCCGGTGGGCGGCGGTGGCCTGGTCACCGGCTGCGCCGCGGCCGCGCTGGAGATGAAGCCGGGCATCCAGGTCTTCGGCGTGGAGGTCGAGGCCTATCCCGCCATGGCGCAGCGCCTGGCCGGGCGCCCGGTGCAGGTCGGCGGCCCCACCGTGGCCGAGGGGATCGCGGTGCGGGACGTGGGCGAGCTGCCCTTCGCCTGGCTTAAGCAGCACGGGATCGAGGTGCTGGTTGTGCCGGAGCGCGCGGTGGAGGAAGCCATCGCCATGCTCTGCGAGGGCGCCAAGGTGGTGGCCGAGGGTGCCGGCGCCGCGGGCCTGGCCGCCGTGCTCGCCTTCCCCGAGCGCTTCGCCGGCAAGGCGGTCGGCATCCCGATCTGCGGCGGCAACATCGATGCGCGGGCCCTCTCCAACGTTCTGCTGCGCCAGTTGCTGCGCGACGGGCGCCTGCTGCGCCTGCATTTCGACATCCCGGACCGGCCCGGCATGCTGGCCGACATCGCGCGCCGCATCTCCGACCTCGGCGGCAACGTCATCGAGGTGCAGCACCAGCAGCTGTTCGGCGCGCCGACGGTGCAGAGCACGGAGCTTCACCTGATGGTGGAGGTGCGCGACGCCGCCCAGGGCAACGCCATCGTGGCGGCGCTGCAGGCCGGGCACTACGTCGTCAGGCGGGGATAGTCCGCGCGCCCGACCGGCGCGTCACGCCGCAGCGTGATGAGCAGGATCGCCGGGCCATCCATGCGGCTCACCACCGGCATGGCGGCGCCGCAGGGCGGTGCCTGGCGCTGGATCACCGTCTCCGCATGGGCGGGCAGCGTCCTCGGCTTGGCACGGAGGTTGCGGACGGCAACCTGTGTCGGCCGGATCCGGTCATGACCGGCAGCGATGCCGGCTGCGTCGGCCGATAGACCGCGCTCCTAGGTATGTTATCTTAGAAAGAGACGTCGCGATTCGCCGGGCCCGGCGCGGCAGACGGGCAGAGAGCGAGCGGAAAATCTGGGGCCGCTGGATCAGCGGCGGAAGCGAAGGTCGCCTGACGCAGCGAGACGCGTGTTGAATCTAGGAAAATTTACCGCTACTGTGCCGACATGTCGACGGACACCCGCCCGTGGTGCATGCGCCCTCCCTTCCCCCGCGATGCGGCGGCCGCCCGCGGCGGCGACTGCCTTGCGCGCAACCGGGACGCGGCGAATTTGTCCGAAGCCGCGCCGGCGGCTCCGCGCCAAAGCGGCAAAGCCGCCTCACCGCCCGGCCAGCGTCTCCGACGGCTCGCGCGGGTTCACCCGGGCGTCCCAGGGCTGCGGCACGTAGTCCGGCAGAATGCGGCAATCGCCGGGGTAGGCGGCGCGCATCGTCTCGCATCGGGCCTGCACCGAGGCCGGCGTCGGCCTTGGCCCGCCCTCGGCCCAGTCGGCCAGCGCGGCCAGCGCCGCGGGATAGAGCACCGGCGAGAGCTTGTTGTGCTCGTTCTCGTCCACGAAGACCTGCACCAGCCGCTGGGTCGTGCCTGCCTCGGCCAGCGTGGCGCGATAGGCGGCCTGGTTCTCCACGAAGACGGTGGCGTCGCCGATCCCGTGCAGCGTCAGCACCGGGATCGCCACGCGCCCGGTCAGGTCGCCATCGGCGGCAAGCCGCGCCGCCGCGGCGGGGTCGGGCGAGATGCGCGGCACGCGGGCGTTGAAGGCGGCGTCGTCCGAGGTCCCGCGATAGGTCACCGCCGCATTGCCGAAGGGGCTGCGCCCACCGGTCAGGTTCTCCGCGATGTCGCCGAAAATCTGCGTGGCGTACCAGAGATGGCCGGGCAGCGCCCATTCCGGCACCCGGCTGGCGGCGACCAGGTCGGCCAGCGCGCGGCGCTGGCTCTCGGTCCGCGCCTCCGGCGCCAGGTCGGCGCCGGTGCAGGCGAGGTAGCGCGCCACCACCTCCTCCCGCGTCAGGCGCCCGCCGGGCGGCTGGCCGAGCGTCACCTCGTATTGCGGCTCGTGCGGGGCCGGGTGGGTGCCGCAGGCGACCTGGAAGGCGGCGCGCAGGTCCACGCGCATGTCATAGGCCCGGCTCGGCCCGGCCAGCACGGCGGAGGTCAGCAGCGCCGCGTCCCAGGGCCGGCGGCCATCCGGCCCCGGCTCGTTCATCGCCTCGATCGCCTTGGCGGCGACCGCGCCACCCCAGGACTGGCCGTGCAGCACGGTCAGGCGCGGCTCGCCCAGCGTGCCGATGGCGGCGCGGCGCAGCAGCTCGGCATCTTCCCCGGCGCGGGTGATGGCGAACCCCGCCTTGCGGCGGCTGGTCGCCGCGAAGGCCCAGCCCTCGTGCAGGAACTCCGCGTAGCGCAGCAGGTCCTCGTCCGAGGTGTGCGCGTGCGGCGCCGCCATGCGCGGCCCGCCATGCACATGCACCAGCAGGCGGCCGTTCCACGTCGCCGGCCGGGCGATCAGCAGGTGGGCGCCGTTCTCGTCCTGGCCGCGCCAGCAGGTGACGGTGTCGGGCAGGCCGGGCGGGCAGGCCGAGGGCATCGGCCCGGTCGCCGCGGCCGGCCCGAGCGACAGCGCCGCGGCCAGCGCGGCAACCGCCAGCGCCAGGC
>NZ_JAPSMD010000109.1 GCF_027856955.1 Falsiroseomonas oryzae
ACGCCCGTGCGCCTGGCGCTGGCCGAGCTGCAGGCGGAGGGCCTGGCCGTGCCGGCGCCTGGCGGCGGCTTCGCGGTGCGGGCCTTCACCGTGCGCGAGATCGACGACGCCATCGCGCTGCGCGGCCAGCTGGAGGGCATGGCGGCGCGGCTGGTGGCCGAGCAGGGCGTCGATCCTGCCCTGTCCCGTCGCCTGCGCGCCGCGCTGGCTGCGGGCGACGCCGCCCTGGCGCGCGGCGTGCTGGATGCCGAGGCGACCGACGCCTATGTCGCCATGAACGGCGCCTTCCACGCCGCCATCGTGGAGGCGGCGGGCAATGCCGCGCTGCGTCGCGCGCTGGCGATGGTGGAGGCGCTGCCCTTCGCCGGCGCCTCCGCCCTGGTGCCGAACGCGGCGAGCGATGCCGGGCGGCTGTCGCTGCTGCGCTTCGCCCACCAGCAGCACCACCTGCTGGTCGAGGCGATGGAGACGCGCCAGGGCGCGCGCGCGGAGGCGCTGGCCCGCGAGCATGCCGACAATGCCCGGCGGAACCTGCGCCTGATCCTGCAGAGCGGCGAGTCCGGCGGACCCGCCGCGCTGCTCGCGCCGGGCGCCGACGTCGCCTGAAGCCTGTCGCCAGGCCGCCTCCCCGCGCGCCGCGCCGTTGCAACTGACGTCGGCTTGAACGCGACGTGCGGCGCTTTCGTTGCCGTGTGGCGCCTGCGCAACGTCCACACCGCGTTGTCATCCCGACCGCATCGTGGCGCGGCCTGTCTCCACCCCTCGTGATTCGCGGCGCCGTTCCACGCTGCGAATACTGCGCCGACGTAAGGCTGCGGTTGTCTTCGCGAGGTGGACACGGTGAAGGTTGCAATACTCGCCGGCGGGCTCGGCTCGCGCATGGGCGAGGAGACCGAGCTGCGCCCCAAGCCGATGGTCGAGATCGGCGGCCGGCCGATCCTGTGGCACATCATGCGATACTACGCTGGTTACGGGCATCGCGATTTCGTGGTCGCGCTCGGCCACAAGGGCGACGTCATCCGCCGCTACGCGACCGACTTCGCCGCGCTGCGCGGGGGCCATCTGCGGATCGACTACGACCGCCGCAGCGTTGAGACGCAGGACGCGGGCGCCGAGGACTGGCCGATGCAGGGCTGGACGCTGGAGCTGCGCGAGACCGGCGCCGAGACCAACACCGGCGGCCGCATCCGCCGTCTGCGCGAGGCGATCGGGCGCGAGCGCTTCATGCTGACCTGGGGCGACGGACTATCCGACGTGGACCTGAACGCGCTGCTCGCCTTCCACGCCGCGCATGGGCGCATGGTGACGATGACCGCCGTGCGCCCGCCACCGCGCTTCGGCCACCTGGAGCTGGACGGCGATCGCATCGCCGGCTTCCGCGAGAAGCCGGAACGTGCCGAGGGCTGGATCAACGGCGCCTTCTTCGTCTGCGAGCCGGAGGTCTTCGACCTGATCGATGGCGACGCGACGCAGTTCGAGGCCGAGCCGCTCGAGCGGCTGGCGCGCGACGGACAGCTCATGGCGTTCCGCCACGAAGGCTTCTGGCAGTGCATGGACACGCCGCGCGACCGTGCGCGGCTCGAGGCGTTGTGGGCCTCCGGCCGCGCGCCCTGGAAGATCTGGAACTGACGCGGCCGCGCCGCGAAGGAGACCACCCGACGATGCGAATCCTCATCACCGGCCATCTCGGATACATCGGCACGGCCGCCGTGCCGATCTTCCTCGAGGCCGGGCACGAGGTGGTGGGCTGCGACACGGACCTGTTCCGCGGCAGCACCTTCGGCCGCCATCCCGGGCCGGCGGCAAAGGTGCCGAATCTCGGCCTCGACATCCGCGACCTGCAGCCCGACCACCTGGCCGGCTTCGACGCCGTGGTGCACCTGGCCGGGCTGTCGAACCACCCGCTCGGCAACCGCGACCCGGCGGTGACCGACGCGATCAACCATCGCGCGGCCGTGCGCGTCGCCGCGGCGGCGAAGCGCGCCGGCGTGCCACGCTTCGCCTTCTCCTCCTCCTGCGCCAACTACGGCGCCTCCGGCGAGGAGCTGATCGACGAGACGGCGCCCTTCGCCCCGCTGCTGCCCTATGGCCAGTCCAAGGTGGATGCGGAACGCGGCATCGCGGCGCTGGCCGATGACGGCTTCTCACCGGTCATCCTGCGCAACGCGACCGCCTTCGGCCTCTCGCCGCGGCTGCGCTTCGACCTGGTGGTGAACAACCTCACCGCCTGGGCCTGCGCCACCGGGGAGGTGCTGCTGAAGTCCGACGGCACGCCCTGGCGGCCGCTGGTGCATGTGGACGACATCAGCCGCGCCTTCCTGGCCGTCTGCGAGGCGCCGCGCGAGGACATCCACCTGCAGGCCTTCAACATCGGCGCAACGGAGGCGAACCATCGCGTCATCGAGATCGCGCAGGCCGTCGCCGACGTGGTGCCTGGCACCGTGCTGCGCTTCGCCCCCGGGGCGGGGCCGGACCGGCTGAACTACCGCGTCAGCGGCGACAAGTTCGCGCGCCGCTTTCCCCATGCCGCGCCGCGCCGGACCGTGCGCGAATCGGTCGAGGAACTGCTCGAGGCCTGCCTGCGCCAGCGCCCGACGCCCGAGGAGTTCGAGGGCGCGCGCTACCAGCGCCTCGCGCATCTGAACGCCCTGATCGCCGCCGGCCGTGTCACGCCGGACTATCGCCCCGTGGTCCTCACGCGCGACAGGGTCGAGGCGTGAGCGTCGCGCTCCGCCCCGTCGCCGCCGACTGCGCCGAGATCGTCGCCTGCCGCGGCTGCGGCGGGCGTGAGCTGGCCAGCGTCTTCGACCTCGGCCGCATGCCGCTGTCCGACGGCTTCACCGCGGAAGCCGTGCGGCCCGACCCGGCCTGGCCGCTCGAGGTGGTCTCCTGCGTGGGATGCGGACTGGCGCAGCTGCGCCACACCGTCGCGCCGGAGGTGCTGTTCGCGGACGACTATCCGTATTTCTCCTCCGTCTCCCGCACGGTGGTGGACAATGCGGCGCGCAACGTGGCGGAGGCCGTGGCGCGCTTCCGCCCGGCGCCGGGCGCGCTGGCGATCGAGCTGGCCAGCAATGACGGCTACCTGTTGCGCCATGCGCGGGACGCCGGGCTTGCCGTGCTCGGCATCGACCCCGCGCGCGGCCCGGTGGCGGCGGCGCGCGCCGCCGGTATCGAGACGCTGCATGCCTTCTTCACCGAGGAGCTGGCGCAGCACCTGGCCGGGCAGGGCCGCCGCGCCGCCTTGCTGTTCGCCAACAACGTGCTGGCCCATGTCGCCGACACGCGCGGCTTCGTCCGCGGTATCCGCACGGTGCTGGCGCCCGGTGGCACCGCCATCATCGAGGTCCCCTACCTGCGCGACCTGATCGACCACGTGGAGTTCGACACCATCTACCATGAGCATCTCTGCTACTTCTCGCTCACCGCGCTGGTCGCGCTGTTCGCGCGGGAGGGCCTGGCGCTGAACGACGCGCAGCGCATCCCGATCCATGGCGGCTCGCTCCGGCTCTTCGTGCAGCGGGAGGCGGCGCCGAGCCCGCGCCTCGCCGCGCTGCTCGCGCAGGAACGGGCGGAAGGGCTCGATCGGGCCGACGCCTTTCGCGGTCTTGCGGGCCGCGTCGCGGAGCTGCGCCGCGGGCTGCGCGCCCTGCTGGATCGGCTGGCGGCGCAGGGCGCCCGGATCGGCGGCTACGGCGCGGCCGCGAAGGGCACCATCCTGCTCAACCATTTCGGCATCGGCCGCGGCGACCTGCTGTGGGTCGCCGACCGCAATCCGCACAAGCACGGCCTGTTCGTGCCCGGCGTGAAGCTACCGATCGTGCCGGTGGAGCGCATCGCGGAGGACCGGCCGACGCACCTGCTGCTGCTGCCCTGGAACCACCGGGCGGAGATCCTGCAGCAGCAGGCGGCCTTCCTCGCGGCCGGCGGGCGGTTCATCCTGCCCATCCCCGAACCCGTCGTCGTGGAGGGCTGAGCCGATGCCCGACACGCTGGCGTCGCGCCAGGCCGCGCCCGCCACGCTCTCCAAGGTGCCCGCCCATCGCTGCGCGGCCTGCGGCGCCCCGGGTGGCGCGAAGCTGGCCGAGCTGCACAGCGTTCCGACGAATTCCTGCCTGATGCTGCCCAGCGCGGAGGCCGCGCGCGCCTGGCCGCGCGGCGACATCGCGCTGTTCCTCTGCGAATCCTGCGGCTTCATCGCGAACCGCGCCTTCGCCCCGGAGCTGACCGAGTATTCCGACCGCTACGAGCCGAGCCAGGGCTGGAGCGGCGCCTTCCGCCGCTACCACCGCGACCTCGCCCTGCGCATTGCCGCGGCGGTTCCCCTGGCCGGCAAGCGCGTGGTGGAGATCGGCTGCGGCCAGGGCGAGTTCCTGCACCTGCTCTGCAGCGCCACGGGCGCGAGCGGACAGGGCTTCGATCCCTGCGTCGACCCGCGCCGCGCCGACGTGGTGGAACGGCGCACGGGGGACGTGCGCCTGGTGCCGGCCTTCTTCGACGAGGTCGCGGCGGCGACGCAGCAGGCCGACCTGCTGGTCTGCAAGATGACGCTGGAGCACATCCCGGCCGTCGGCCGCTTCGCCGCGCTCTGCGCGCAGGTCGCCCGCAACTCGGCGCCGGGCATGCGGCTGTTCGTCCAGGTGCCCGACAGCCTTCGCATCCTGCGCGAGGTCGCCATCGAGGACATCTACTACGAGCATTGCTGCTACTTTACCGAGGCGGCGCTCCGCGGCCTCTTCGCCCGGCACGGCTTCGCGACGGACGCGGTCTATGCCGATTACGACGGGCAGTACCTCGGCCTGCTGGCCCGCCATGTCGGCGCTGCGCCGGCGGCGCCCGGGCCTCTCGCCGAGGTCGCACGGCTCGGCGCGGGCTTCGCCGCCGCGCATGACGCGAAGCTGGCTGCGTGGCGGCGCCGAATCGCCGGGGCGGGGCGTGTGGCCTTGTGGGGCTCTGGCTCCAAGGGCGTCGCCTTCCTCGCGGCGCTCGGTCGCACGGCGGACGCCGTGATGCAGGTCGTGGACATCAACCCGCACCGGCAGGGCATGTTCATGATCGGCAGCGGCCATCCCATCGTCGCGCCCGCCGCGCTGGCAGCGTCGCGGCCCGACACCGTGGTGGTCATGAACCGCGTCTACCGGGAGGAGATCGCCGCCACCCTGGCCGGGCTCGGCCTCTCGCCCCGGCTGCTGGCGCTGTAGGCGCTATTCGGCCGGGGGCAGTGCGCCGGGCCGGGCCGGGCCGCTATCGCCCAGCACCGCGCGCTTTGCCGCGCGCAACGCCGCGAAGAGGCGAGGACTCGCCGCGCGCGCCGCGTCGCGCAGCACGTCCGCGGCGTGCCCGTCGGTCAGCCACCAGCGCAGCAGTTCGGCCCGGCAGGCGGCGCGGGCCGCCGGGTCCGGCACGCTGCGCGTCACCGCGCGCCAATAATGGCGCCAGACCGTCAGGTGGAAATGCGCGCTGGCCCGGCGTGCCGTGCTGTCCTGCCACAGCGCCGCCTCCCGCCGGTCCTTCAGCAGCAGGGCGCGGGTGTAGCGCTGCGGGTGCTCGCGGTGCAGGAAGACCGGCGCCGGCACGGACACCCAGGGGCCACGGAGCGCCATCTCCGCCAGCAGCACGCGGTCCGACCCGCTGTAGGTCCCGTGCAGGCCGGAGCCGACCAGGGCGGCGCGGCGGAACAGGCCGAAGAAGTCCTCGCACTGGTGGCGCGTGTGGATCACCGCGCCCAGCCGCCGCGCCGGACGCGCCGCGTCGATTCCGGGGAAGTGGTTGGCGTAGCGGCGCAGCTCCTGCCCCTCCGGCCCGATCTCGGTGATGCCGGTGGTGCACAGCACGGCATCCGGCGCAGCATCCAATGCCGCGACGGCGCGCGCCAGGTAGTCCGGCGCCAGCAAATCGTCATGCGCCGCCCACTTGAAGTAGCGGCCGCGCGCGCGGTGGAAGCAGGCATCGTAGTTCGGCCCCGCGCCCAGGTTGCGCGGCTGCCGCCGGTAGGACACCCGCGGATCGCGTGCGGCGTGCGCCAGGCAGATCTCGGCCGTTGCATCGGTCGAGGCATTGTCGCTGACGATCAGTTCGAGGTCGGCAAAGGACTGGCCGAGAATCGACCGGATCGTTGCGTCGAGGTAGCGCTCCCCATTGTAGACGGGCAGTCCGATACTGACGGCCGGGGCGGCGGTCGCGTGTTCGCTCATGCAGTCCTTGTGCTGTCGCACAGCGTTGCGGAGGCACCGCGCATTCTGCCTGCGCAACGCCGCAACGTATCGCCGGGACACCCACACAAGCGGTTGAGGCGCTGCTTCGTGCAACACCGTGGCAGGACTGCATCGCCCGGCCTGGCGGCCCCCCTCTTGATCGCGGCGCCGGGGTTACGGATGTTGGCGCCGCCGCGCGCCGGGTGCGCGGCAGCAGGCGGGGGATTCGGGCAGATGAGCCAGTCGGGACCGGTCTATCTTCGCTGGCGGCCGGACGGCTCGCCGGCGCCGGAAACGGAACGGTTCGAGGACCTGGACGCCGCGCTGGACGCGCTGGAGGCGCGCTGGGCGACGCTGCGCGACCAGGCGCCGCAGGTGCTGGATGCCCGTCGCGTGCTGCTGCTGAGCACGGAGGAGCTCCGCGGCGAGTTCGACGCCGCGGACCAGGGCTGACCGGCGGCCCGCCGCGGGGCGGCGGGCGTGCCGAAGCGCCGCCTTACAGGCCGCCGTGGCGCTGCTGGTGCTCGTTCACCAGCCGTGTCAGCAGATCATGGAACCGCTTGGCTGCCACCGGGCTCATGATGATCCGGTGCAGCAGCTGCACCTCCATCGCGCCGCCCTGCTGCTGCAGGTCCCAGTTCTGGTTCACGCCGAAGGTCAGCACCACCTCCTCGCGCGTGCTGGTCGCGCTGCAGACGTTGCAGTAGCTGCTCTTCAGGTTGCTCGTGTCGAGCTTCATCTCCGGCTTGGTGTCCGGCTTGTCGCTGGACTGGCTCATCGCGTGCTCCCCGATCCGCCGAGCGCCACGGGATCGGGCGCACCGGCTGGCTGGGCGGACGATACCACGCGTCCGTGAACGGACAAGCCGCGCCAGGACGGGGAACCGTTGCTTTTCCGCGGGATTCGGCGATGCTGGACGCCATGGCGTGGCGAGGTGGCGCGTGATCCGAATGGGCGCGACGGGACGTTTCGGAACCGCTCCGGTATGCCGGTCGGCGCTGCCCGTGCTGCTGCTCGCCGCGCTGTCGCTGCCTGTTGCCGCCCAACCGGCGCCGCTGCTGCAGGACACCGAGTTCGACTGCCTCATGGATGCCGCGCAGCGCGTGAAGCTCGGCGCCTCCGTCACCGGGCTGATCCGCGCCGTCAACGTGAACCGTGGCGACGTGGTGCGGCGCGGGCAGGTGCTGGCGCAGCTTGCCTCGGAGGTGGAGGAGGCGAATGCCGCGCTCGCCCGCGTCCGCGCCCGCAACGACAGCCCGGTGGCCAGCGCGGAGCAGCGCGCCGAGTACGCGCGCCGCCGGGCCGGTCGGCTGGAGCGGCTGCGCGCCACCAACGCCGTCAGCGAACGCGAATACGACGAGGCGGCGACCGAGGCGCGCGTCGCGGCACTCACGCTGCGCGATGCCCAGATGAACCTGGAAGCCGCCCGCGCCGAGCTGCTGCGCGCCGAGGAGCAGGTCGCGCAGCGCCAGATCCTGAGCCCGATCGACGGCATCGTCGTGGAGCGCCACCTCTCGGGAGGCGAATACCTGCACGAGCAGGCGCAGCTGCTGACGCTCGCGCAGATCGACCCGCTGCATGTCGAGGTCTACCTGCCCGTCGCCTTCTTCGGCCAGATCGCGACCGGCGACGTCGCCACCGTGATGCCGGAAGCGCCGGTGGGCGGCCAGTATCGCGCCCGCGTCTCCGTGGTGGACCGGGTGATGGATGCGGCGAGCGGCACCTTCGGCGTGCGCCTGCTGCTTGCGAATCCGGACCTGGCCCTCCCGGCCGGACTGCGCTGCCGCATCCGGTTCCGCGCGCCGGACTAGGCGGCTGCCCGCGCCGGCCGAAACATGTCCGTTTCGACATCAATCGGCAAGCTCAACGACATTGACCCGTCTCCACCAGCGGTCTCTCCTTGCGGGCAGGACATTCGACCACCGGTGCAGGACCCTCGGCACGATGACGCGGCGCCGTATGTCCCGCAACGCTATCGGACCGTATCGCGGCCGGGCGTCATCGCGCGCGCCGCGCGCCTGAGGGGAGAGGCCAAGCCGATGTCGTTCGCCGAGGACGCGAGCCGCCCGTCCCCCGCCGCCCAGGGCGCGCCGAAGCTTCGGCTGGTCACGCCGCAGACCGAGGAGGCCTCGCTCTGGGCCTCCTTCGCCGGCGCCAGCGACGCCAGCGAGTTCTGCACCGCCTGGCTCGCAATCCAGTGCCGCACCGTGCCGGACGCGGTCAGCGGCCTGCTGCTGCTGCAGGAAGGCCGCGCACGCTTCACCCCAGCGGCGATCTGGCCGGACCGCGCGCGTGACGTGACGCACCTCGCCAGGACCGCCCAGCAGGCGCTTGCCGAGAAGCGCGGCATCGTTGCAGCCGGCCGCGACGGCGCGTCCGAGGTCGCCTATCCGCTCGAGCTCGACGGCCAGGTGCACGGCGCCGTGGTGCTGGAGCTGCGCGCGACCGGCGCGGCGCTGCAGGCCGCGCTGCGCCAGCTGCATTGGGGTGCGGGCTGGCTGGAGACGCTGTTCCGTCGTCGCCGGGCCGGCGAGGATGCCGAGCAGCTGCGTCGCACCGCGCTCGCGCTCGACGTCGTCGCGGTGGCCGGCGAGCATCCCCGCCTGCATGCCGCTGCCGTCGCCGTCGCGACCGACCTCGCGACGCGGCTCGAGTGCCGGCGGGTCTGCCTCGGCCTCGCGAAGCGGCGCGGGGCGAAGCTCGTCGCCATCTCCCACGCCGCATGGTTCGAGCAGAAGGCGCAGACCGTCGCCGCCATCGAGTCGGCGATGGAAGAGGCGCTGGACCAGGACGTGCCGGTGCTGGTGCCCGCACTGCCGGAGACGTCGCGCCGCATCTCCCTGGCCGCCGCCGAGCTCGGCCGGCTTTCCGGCGCCAACGCCGTCGCCACCGTGCCGCTGACCAGCGGCAGCCGGACCGTCGGCGTGCTGACCTTCGAGCGCGAGGGCGCGCCCTTCGACGCCTCCACGCTGCGACTGCTGGAAGCGGTGGGCCACGCCCTGGGCCCCATCGTCGCCGCCAAGGCGGACAGCGAGAAGCTGGTCACTGGCCGCATCGTCACCGCGCTGGGGGACGGGCTGCGCGCCGTCTTCGGTCCGCGCCGGCCGGCGCTGAAGCTGGCCGTCGCCGCCGCGATCGGCGCGACCGCATGGCTCGCGGTCGCCACCGGGGAGTTCCGCGTCGCCGCCCGCGCCGCGATAGAGGGCTCGATCCAGCGCGCCGCCGTCGCACCCTTCGAAGGTTTCGTCGCCACTGCCCCGGCGCGCGCCGGCGACGTGGTGGAGGAAGGCCAGCTCCTCGCCACGCTCGACGACCGCGAACTGGCGCTGGAGGCCGCGCGCTGGCGTGCCGAGCGCGACCAGCAGCAGCTGCGCTACCAGGAGGCGCTGGGCCGGCAGGATCGCGCCCAGGCCCGCATGCTCGCCGCCCAGGTCCGCCAGACCGAGGCACAGCTGGCACTGGTGGAGGGCAAGCTGGAACGTGCCCGCATCCGCGCGCCGTTCCGCGGCGTGGTGGTCTCCGGCGACCTCTCCCAGCAGCTCGGCGCGCCGGTCGAGACCGGCAGGGTGCTGTTCGAGGTCGCGCCGCTGGAAGGCTTCCGCGTGGTGCTGCGCGTGGACGAGCGCGACATGCGCTACGTGACGGAAGGGCAGGGCGGCCGGCTGGTGCTCACCGGCCTGTCCGGCCAGTCCTTCCCGGTGCGCGTCACCAAGGTGACGCCGGTTGCCAACACCCAGGATGGCCGCAACGTCTTCCGCGTGGAGGCCACCGTCACCGACCCCGATGCGCGGCTGCGCCCGGGGATGGAGGGCGTCGCCAAGCTGTCGGTGGACGACCAGCCGCTGGCCTGGATCTGGACACGGAGCCTGGTGGACTGGGCGCGCATGAGCCTCTGGACCTGGCTGCCGTAAGGACTGCCTGAGGCACCTGTCCCATGGCCCGCGACGCCTTCCTCAGCGGCGAGTGGCACCGCGTCGGGCGGCTCAGGCCGCGGCTGCGCCCGCATGTGAAGATCCACCGGCACCGCTACCGCGGCGAGACGTGGTACGTGCTGCAGGACCACGCCTCCGGCCGCTACCACCGCTTCAGCCCGGCGGCCTACGCGCTCGCCGGCATGATGGACGGCGAACGGACGGTGGACGAGCTCTGGAAGGAGCTCGTCGCCCAGCTCGGCGACGACGCGCCGACCCAGACTTCCGTCGTCAACCTGCTCTCCCAGCTGCACGCGGCCGACCTGCTGCAGACCGACGTGGCGGCCGATGCGGCGGAGATGATGACGCGGCGCGGCAAGCAGCAGCGCCGCAAGCTGCTGGGCCGCGCGGGCAACCCGCTGGCCATCAAGATCCCGCTGTGGGACCCCGACCGATTCCTGGTCGCGACGCTGCCCTTCGTGCGGCCCTTCCTCTCCCGCTTCGGCGCCGTGCTCTGGCTTCTGGTCGTCGGCTTCGGCGTCCTGCTCGCAGGGATGCACCGGGAGGAGCTGACGGCGAACCTGGCCGACCGGGTGATGACGCCCTCCGGCCTGCTGCTGATCGCCGTCGTCTTCCCGTTCCTCAAGCTGCTGCACGAGCTCGGCCACGCCTATGCCACCCGCGCCGGCGGCGGCGAGGTGCGGGAGATGGGCGTGATGTTCATGGCGCTCGCGCCCGTGCCCTATGTCGACGGCACAGCCTCCGCGGCATTCCGCAGCAAGTGGCGCCGCGCCGGCGTGGGCGCGGCAGGCGTCATCGTGGAGGCCTTCGTCGCGGCGCTGGCGATGGTGGCCTGGACGCTGCTGGAGCCCGGGCTGGCGCGCGCGCTGTGCTTCAACGTGATGCTGGTGGCCGGCGTCTCCACCATCGTCTTCAACCTGAACCCGCTGCTGAAGCTGGACGGCTACTTCATCGCCTGCGACCTGCTCGAGATCCCGAACCTCGGCGGCCGCGCCAACAAGTGGTGGGGCTGGCTGGCGGAGGCGAAGCTGTTCGGCGCGGATGTGGAGCCGCCGGTCAGCACCGCCTGGGAACGCTTCTGGTTCGCGCTCTACGCCCCGGCCAGCTTCGTCTGGCGCATCGCCGTCGTGCTGGGCATTGCGCTGTTCGTGGCGGAGCATTTCTTCGTCGTCGGCGCGCTGATGGCGATCGGCGGCATCCTGCTCACCATCGTCTGGCCGCTGGCCAAGGCGTTCTGGCATGTCGGCACCAGCCCCCGCCTGCAGCTGAAGCGCGGTCGCGCCATGGCGATGACCTTCGGCGGGCTGGCGGCGGCGGCGCTGCTGCTCACCGTCGTGCCCGCGCCGCTGCGCACCACATCGGAAGGCGTGGTCTGGCTGCCGGAGGAGACGATCGTGCGCGCCGGCAGCGACGGATTCGTGCGCGCGGTGGCCACCGCGCCCGGCAGCTGGGTGGCGCCCGGCGCGCCGCTGGTGCAGGCAGACCACCCCGACCTCGAATCCGAGGTCGTCGTGCTGCGCACCCAGATCGAGGCACTGCGCGCGCGGCTGGATTCCGAGCAGTTCACCAACCGCGTCCAGGCCGAGGTGACGCGGCAGGAGATCACACTCAAGACCCAGCAGCTGGCCCGTGCCGAGGAGCGTCTGGACGCGCTGCTGGTGCGCGCTTCCGCGGAAGGCACCTTCCGCGTCCCGCGCGCCGAGGACCTGCCCGGCCGCTACGTGAAGCGCGGCGACGTGCTGGGCTTCGTCACCCCGCGGGAGGCGACTCTGGCGCGCGTGGTGGTGCCGCAGGCCGACATCGACCTGGTGCGCGGCCGGCTGGACGGCGTGGAGGTGAAGCTGCCCGGCCGCATCTGGGAACCGCTGCCCGCCCGCCTGGTGCGGGAGGTGCCGGCCGCCTCCGAGCGCCTGCCGAGCCGCGCCCTGGCGGTGGATGGCGGCGGCCGCTTCGCCGCCGATCCCAGCGCCGGCGGCGAGAACCCCCGCACGCTGGAGCGGCTGTTCCAGTTCGACCTCGCGCTGCCCGCGGGCACCGTGCAGGAGGGATTCGGCGCCCGCGTCTTCGTCCGCTTCGACCACGGGGCGGAGCCGCTGGGCGCGCAATGGTGGCGCCGCGGGCGGCAGCTGGTACTCGCCCGCCTGCAGTTGTGATGGGTGAGGGGCGCGTCGTGAAGCCGTCTTCTCCCTCCCCCGCGTGCGGGGGAGGGTCGGGGCGGGGGCCGCACGCCCGTGCCGGTCGCACCGGGCACGCCCCATGACCGCCGACCGCCTCAAGCCCTGGCGCACCGACGAACGCCAGTCCGGCCCCTATCCCGAACGGGCGGAGCGCGACCCGAACCTCGCCGACCGCGCGCTGATGGCCTGGGGCGAGGTCACCGCGCGCAGCCTCGGCCATCGCCGCCGCATGCTGGAACGCTTCTGCGACCGCGTGGACGCCGCCGAGCCCGCAGTACAGGCTCTCACCGACGCCGGGCTGCGCGAGGCGGCGGAGGCGCTGCGCCCTGCCTTCCTCCGCCACGGCCTGCGTGACGACCTCCTGGTGCGCTGCTTCGCCCTGGCGCGCGAAGGCAGCCGCCGCGTGCTGGGCAAGCGGCACTACCGCGTGCAGCTGATGGGCGGCCGCGCGCTCGTCGCCGGCTGGCTGGCGGAGATGGCGACCGGCGAGGGCAAGACCATCACCGCCGGCCCGCCCGCCATCGCCGCCGCGCTCGCCGGCCTGCCCGTGCATGTCGTCACCGTCAACGACTACCTGGCGGAACGCGACGCCGGAATCCTGGAGCCGCTCTACAGATTGTTCGGCCTTTCCGTCGGTATCTGCCAGCACGGGCAGGAGCCGGAGGTGCGCCGCGCCGCGTACCAGGCGGACATCACCTATGGCGCCAACAAGGAGATCGCCTTCGACTACCTCCGCGACCGCATCGCGCTCGGCCGGCGCCGCGGCCGCGCGGGACGCTCCGTGCAGGCCGTCCTGGCCGATGCCGACCCGGCGCCGCTGCTGCTGCGCGGCCTCGGCTTCGCCATCGTGGACGAGGCCGACAGCGTGCTGGTGGATGAGGCGCGCACCCCGCTGATCATCTCCGCCGCCTCCGGCAGCGAGGGCGAGGCGGAGACCTATGCACTCGCGCTCGGCATCGCATCCAGGCTGGAGGAGGGACGCCACTACGAGCTGATGCCCGCGCGCCACCTGGTGCGCCTGACCGATGCCGGCCGCGCGCGTGTGGAGGAGGAGAGCCGCCTGCGTGGCGGCCTCT
This sequence comes from Falsiroseomonas oryzae, assembly GCF_027856955.1. Taxonomy (GTDB): domain Bacteria; phylum Pseudomonadota; class Alphaproteobacteria; order Acetobacterales; family Acetobacteraceae; genus Falsiroseomonas; species Falsiroseomonas oryzae. The sequence goes on from NZ_JAPSMD010000109.1 coordinate 13,380, forward strand.
GGGGCATCCGCCGCGCGCGGGAGGAACTGGCCGAACAGGCGCTGCTGGCGCTGCGCATCTACCAGCGCGGGCACCAGTACGTGGTGCAGGACGGGAAGGTGCAGATCGTGGACGAGTACACCGGCCGCATCGCCGATGGCCGCACCTGGGAACGCGGCCTGCACCAGCTGATCGAGGCGAAGGAAGGCGTGGAGCTGACGGGACGGCGGGAGACGCTCGCCCGCATCACCTACCAGCGCTTCTTCCGCCGCTACCTCCGCCTCTCCGGCATGACCGGCACCGGCTGGGAACTCAGCGGGGAGCTGCGCGCCGTCTACGGCCTGCCGGTGGTGCGCATCCCCACGAACCGGCCCAACCGCCGCCGCGACCTCGGCGCGCGGCTTCTGCCTGGCATGGCGACCAAGTGGGACGCGGTCACGGAGGCAGCGCGCCGCATGGCGCAGACCGGCCGGCCGGTGCTGATCGGCACGAAGAGCGTCGAGGCATCGGAACAGCTCTCCACCCGCCTCGCCGCGCTGGGGCTGGAGCACGCCGTGCTCAACGCGCATTTCGACAAGGCGGAGGCTGAGATCGTCGCGCAGGCCGGGCAGCGCGGCCGCATCACGGTGGCCACCAACATGGCCGGCCGCGGCACCGACATCCATCTGGCCGAGGGGGTGGAGGAGTTGGGCGGGCTGCATGTGATCGTCGCGGAGTTCCACGACAGCCCGCGCATCGACCGCCAGCTGATCGGCCGCGGCGCCCGCCAGGGCGACCCCGGCAGCTTCGAGGCAATCGTCTCCGCCGAGGACGAGCTGTTCCTCCGCCATGCCGGCCCGCGCGTGGCGAAGCTCGCGCGCCTGCTGCCGGGCGGCGGCGTCGCGCTGCTGCGCCGCGTGGCGCAGGGCCGGGCCGAGGCGATGCACGCCGC
>NZ_JAPSMD010000110.1 GCF_027856955.1 Falsiroseomonas oryzae
CGCGGCGTCGCCGCGGGGGGCTGCGCCGCGGGTGGCGTCGCGCGTGGCGTCGCCGGCGCGGGTGCCTCGGGGCGTGGCACCAGCCGCTCCCGCCCGACAGCCGGCGCGCCGACGATGGTCCATTCGCCGTCCATCGAGCCGTCCGGGTTCAGCGTGTAGATCCCGATCCCCGGGCGCTGCGCCATGCCGTAGGCGACCGCGACGGTGCGGCCGGAGGCGGTGCCGAAGCCCTCCACCACCTGCCCGCCGATCCGCCAGAGGATGGTGAAGGAGGTGAGCCCCACCGCCCGGATCTGCGCGACCCCCGTATAGGCCGTGCCGTCCAGGTTGATCCCGGTCACGTCGTACACGCCGTCGCGCTGCGCGAGCGCGGGGAAGGCGAGCAGCAGGAAGGCGCAGGCGAGGGCGAGACGGCGCATCGTCACGAAGCTCCCGGGGGCAGCGGCAATGAGCGTATGCCGCGCCCCGCCGTCAACCGGGGTCGGCGCTACTTCACCACGGCGACGCGCAGCGCGTTGGTGGTGCCCGGCGTGCCGAAGGGCACGCCCGCCGTCACCACCACCTCGTCGCCGTGCTTCGCGAAGCCTTCCTGCGCCGCCGCGCGGATCGCCTTGGCGACCATGTCCGTCATCGAATGCGGCTCCGACGAGGGCAGGGGGTGCACGCCCCAGACCACCGCCAGCCGCCGCGCGGTCTGCTCGCTGGCGGTCAGGCCGATGATCGGGCAGTCCGGCCGTTCCCGCGCCACGCGCAGCGTGGTGGAACCGGTGCTGGTGAAGGTGGCGATCGCCTCCGCCTCCATGGTGCCTGCGACCTGGCGCGCCGCCGCGGCGATGGCGCCGGCCGAGCTCCGCTCGGGCTGCGGCCTTTCCGCATCGGTCAGCGTCCGCCAGCCCGGGTCCTGCTCCACCCGCGCCACGATGCGGTCCATGATGTTCACCGCCTCATAGGGGTATTGCCCCGCGGCCGTCTCCGCCGAGAGCATCACCGCATCCGCCCCGTCGAACACCGCGGTCGCCACGTCCGACGCCTCGGCGCGGGTGGGAGAGGGGGAGCCGATCATGCTCTCCAGCATCTGCGTCGCCACCACGACAGGTTTCCCGGCGGCGCGCGCGGTGCGGACGATGCGCTTCTGGATCAGCGGCACCTCCTCCGGCGGGCATTCCACGCCGAGATCGCCGCGCGCCACCATCACGCAGTCCGCGAGCTTCACGATCTCGCCCAGGTTGTCGATCGCCTGCGGCTTCTCGAGCTTCACCATGATCCAGGCGCGGCCGGCGGCGATCGCCTTCGCCTCGGCCACGTCCTCCGGGCGCTGCACGAAGCTGAGCCCGATGTATTCCACGCCCTGCTCCAGCACGAAGGCCAGGTCGGCGCGGTCCTTCTCGGTCAGGGCGGGGATCGGCAGCACCACGTCCGGCACGTTGACGCCCTTGCGGTCCGAGAGCGGGCCGCCGACCACCACCTCGGTCTCCAGGTGGTCGTCGCGCTTCCGCGTCACCCGCAGGCGCAGCTTGCCGTCGTCCAGCAGCAGCGTGGTGCCGATGCCGGCCGCCTGGATGATCTCGGGATGCGGCAGCTGCACGCGCCGCACGTCGCCCGGCGTGGGCGACAGGTCGAGCCGGAAGGGCTGCCCGGTCTGCAGCTGCACGCGGCCCGCCTGGAACTTGCCGACGCGCAGCTTCGGCCCCTGCACGTCGGCCAGGATGCCGATGGGCCGGTCCACCTTCTTCTCGAGCGCCCGGATGATGGCGATGCGCTCGGCATGGTCGGCGTGGCTGCCATGGCTGAAGTTCAGGCGGAACACGTCGGCGCCGGCGCGGAACAGCCGCTCGATCACCTCGGGCGTCGAGGAGGCCGGGCCGAGGGTCGCGACGATCTTCGTGCGCCGCCGGCGGCGGAGCGGCATGCGTTGGGCCATGCGGAGCGGGGATCCTTCGCGCTTCGGGGTTTCGGGCGGCGGCAGCGCGGCGGCCAGCGCGCCGAGGTCCGGCCGGATGGTTTCCGGCGGCACGGCGAGGGCGCGCGCCACCTCCGCAACGCGGTCGTCGGGCACGCGCTTCCATTGGCTGACTGCCGCGGTGGAGATGCCGAGCGCGGTGGCGATTCGGGTCACGGCGCCACGTTGGGCCAGCAGCGCCTCGAGGCTGGGATCACGCATCCGCAAAGCTTAGCGTCTCTAAGCTACGCGATCCATGGCTTCGTGATGCCTTACTATTGCTAAGTCGCAGCCGGTGTCGCCCCGCGCCGCCAGGGACCTCCGCCGCGCGGCCCCTCGCGCCTGACCGCGACGTGACGCCGCGCCGCGGACACGTGTGTGGCGTTCCTGCAACAGGCCGGCTGATTTGCCGAAGCGGCGCCGCCCTTCCGGGCCGATCGCGTTGCACGGCAGTTGCAACCCTGCCGGCGCCGGAAGCGGGCCGGGGCATTCGGGAGAATGGAGAGATGAAGCTGCGGACGTCCTTGCTGGCGACCACCCTGCTGTTCGCGCCGGGGCTCGCCATCGCCCAGCCGGTGAGCGGCCTCTACATCGCAGGCGGCGCCGGCGTGAATTGGCTGATGGATGCGGACATCGGCAGCACCGGACAGCTCGGCAGCTCGCTCACCGCGGCCGGCCTGCCGGCCACCGGCGACATCAGCTTCGACCTGGGCTGGGTCGGCGTCATCAGCCTGGGCTGGGGCTTCGGCAACGGCCTGCGCGCGGAGATCGAGGGCAACTACCGCCAGAACGAAGTTGACAACATCTCGGGCTTCGGCGGGACCTCGGCCGCGGCCGGCACCGCGCGCAGCTACGGCGCGATGGCGAACGTGCTCTATGACTTCGACCTCGGCGATGCCGGCCGCATCGGCGGCGTGTCCTTCGTCCCCTATGTCGGCGTCGGCGCCGGCTACATCTGGCGCGAGTTCGACGACATCCGCGTGAACGTGCTCGGCGGCACCGTGCGCACCGACGGCACCGATGGGCGCTTCGCCTACCAGGCCATCGTGGGTGCCGCGACCTCGCTGAACCAGTATGTGCCGGGACTCGCGCTGACGCTGGAATACCGCTTCCTCGGCACGCTCGAGAACAAGATCGACACGACCTCGGGCGGCGGCAGCTTCACGGTCAGCCGCGGCACGACGGAAAGCGAGAACTACAACCACTCGATCCTGCTGGGCCTGCGCTACGCCTTCAACCCGCCGGTCCCGCCGCCGGTGGCGGCCCCGATGCCCGCACCCGCGGCTGCACCGGCGCCCGCGCGCACCTACCTCGTGTTCTTCGACTGGGATCGCGCCGACCTGACCGACCGCGCCCGCCAGATCATCGCGGATGCGGCGCAGGCCTCGACCCGGGTGCAGACGACGCGGATCGAGGTGGCCGGCCACGCCGACCGCTCCGGCACGCCGCAGTACAACCAGCGCCTGTCGGAGCGCCGCGCCGCCGCGGTGGCGAGCGAGCTGACCCGCCTGGGCGTGCCGCGCAACGCCATCGTCGTCCAGGCCTTCGGCGAGAGCCGCCCGCTGGTCCCGACGGCCGACGGCGTGCGCGAGCCGCAGAACCGGCGCGTCGAGATCGTCCTGCGCTGACGACGACCGTGGCGGGGCGGCGCCCCTCCACGCCTGCGCTGCAACTTGGAGGGGCGCCGCCCCTCCACACCTGTGCTTCGACGTGGAGGGGCTCTGCCCCTCCACACCTCCCGGCCAGCCAAGGGCCGCAAGGCCCTTGGAACCCGGCCGTCAGCCCAGGCGGCGGCGGGCGAGGCCCAGGCCCGCCAGCGCCAGGCCGAACAGTGCCAGGGAGGCCGGCTCCGGCACGGCGGCAGGTCCGATCTGCAGCGTGTAGCTGTCGGCCGAAGCGCCCTCTCCCCAGGTCCAGACATAGGTGCCGGGCGTCACGCCGAGGCTGGCAAAGCTCTGGTTGGCCCAGCTCGTGCTGTTGGCGAGCGCCGTGCCCGAGGCGTAGCCGGCGGGCACCACCACCAGGAAGGTCAGGGCAGACAGGCCGACCAGGTCGCCCGATGCGGTGCTGTTCAGGAACAGGCCGCCCGGCCCGAAGCTCACCGGGCCCGTGAGGGGCGGCAGCCCGGCCGACGCCTGGTAGATGTCGCCGTCCGAGGAGGGGCCAAGTCGCGAATTGCCGGTGCTGGCGAAGACCAGCCCGGCGCTGGTGCCGGACTGCAGCAACGCCAGCCCGCTGAGCTCGATGGACCCGCTGCCAGTCGCGACCACGTCCGGGCCGACCTCGCTGAGCGTCGCCAGGAAGGCGGCATCGGAAACCTTCGGCGCCGTCGCCGCCAATATGGCCACGAGGGCCAGCTTCGCCGGGTGTCGCATCGGTCCGCTCCCTTGCGGGGCAGCGTTGCCCGGCGAGGGATGTTCGCACTACATTAGTGCTGTGGCAAATTCCGGGCCGCGAGACCTGCGGCGCCCGCGCGACCACGCCATGCCGGGGCGCGGCCATCCGGGGCGATCCGGGGCCCCTCGCCCGCGCCGGGCCGCGTCACGCCACCAGCACCGCCCGGAAGTCGTTGACGTTGGTCAGCGTCGGCCCGGTCTCCACCAGGTCGCCCAGCGCGGAGAACAGCCCCCAGGAATCGTGACGCGCCAGCACCGCGCGCGGGTCCAGTCCCGCCGCCCGTGCGCGCGCCAGCGTGTCCGTCGCGGCGATGGCGCCGGCATTGGCCTCGCTGCCGTCGATCCCGTCCGTGTCGCCCATCAGCGCCCAGACGTCCTGCGCCCCGTCCAGCGCCACCGCGCAGCCCAGCAGGCATTCGGAATTCCGCCCGCCGCGGCCGCCACCCTCGCGCCCGATCGTGACCGTCGTCTCTCCGCCGGACAGGAGCACGCAGGGCGCTGCGACCGGGGAACCGTGTGCGCGGGCCGAGAGCGCGATGCCCGCCAGCACCTTGCCGACCTCCCGCGCCTCGCCCTCCAGCGCGTCGCCCAGGATCACGGGCGTGAGGCCGAGCCCCAGGGCGGCCTCCGCCGCCGCGCGCAGCGCCAGCATGGGCGTCGCGATGAAGCGGTAATCCACCGTGCCGAGCCGCGGATCGCCCGGCTTCGGCGTCTCGTCCTCCGCACGCGCCAGATGGGCGACGACCGGCTCCGGCAGCTGCATCCCGTAATGCGCCACCAGGGCCCGGGCGTCGGCGAAGCTGGTCGGGTCCGGCACCGTCGGCCCGGAGGCGATCACCGCCGGGTCGTCGCCCGGCACGTCGCTGATCGCCAGAGTCACCACCCGCGCCGGCGCCGCCGCCAGCGCCAGCCGCCCGCCGGAGAAGGCCGAGAGGTGCCGGCGGATGCAGTTCATCTCGTGGATCGTCGCGCCGGAAGCGAGCAGCGCCTTGTTCACCGCCATGAGCTGGTCCAGCGCCAGCCCCGGCGCCGGCAGCGTGGTCAGCGCCGACCCGCCGCCCGAGACCAGGAACAGCACCAGGTCCGCCGGCGTCAGCCCCTGCACCGCCTCCAGGATGCGCCGCGCCGCCGCTGCGCCGGCCGCGTCCGGCACGGGGTGGGAGGCTTCCAGCACCGCGATCCGCGTCGTCGGGTGGCCATGCCCGTAGCGCGTCACGACGACGCCCGAGAGCGGCACGTCGGGCCAGGCCTGCTCCACCGCCGCGGCCATCACCGCCGCCGACTTGCCTGCGCCCACCACCACCACGCGCCCGCCACGCGGCGGCTCCGGCAGGTGGCGGGCCAGCACCACGCGCGGATCGGCGCTGGCCACCGCCGCGTCGAACAGGGTTCGCAAGGCTTTGCGCGCGTCTTGGTCCGTCCAGGCCATGCCATGTCCTCCGGGCCGCGCACTATGGCGAAGCCGGGGGGGATGGGCCATCTACGCCGCCAGGAGGACCACCCGATGCCCGCACCCGAGATGGACAAGGCCACGCAGACCGAGCTGGAGGCCGCCGCCTTCCGCCGCCTCGTGCAGCACCTGCGCGAGCGCACCGACGTGCAGAACATCGACCTGATGAACCTGGCCGGCTTCTGCCGGAACTGCCTGTCCAAGTGGTACCGCGCCGCCGCGGAGGAGAAGGGCATCCCGCTGTCCGATCCCGACGCGCGGGAGATCGTCTACGGCATGCCCTACAAGGACTGGCAGGCGCAGTATCAGAAGGAAGCCTCCGCCGAGCAGAAGGCGAAGTTTGCCGCGGCCAACCCCGGCCACTGAGCGCCGGGCCGCAAGGCCCGCACCCCCTGCCACCTCATGGCGCGCGGATCGGCGCTGCCTGATCCGCGCTGCCCGCGGCATCCCGGCTCCGGGTCGCCCGGTCTGCAGTCCGGACCCTGCCTGTTCCTCGGCGCGGCTTGACATCGATCAAGCCGCCCATGTGCGAGCGTGCTAGGTTAGGCACGTTGCAGGCTGCGAAGCCGCACCAACGAACGGCAGGAGGGACGATCATGCACATCCCCGGTCTCGCGCTAGGTTGTGCGCTGGCCCTGACCACGGGCATCGGCGCGGCCTGGGCCCAGGCACCGCAGCCGCCGGCGCGCGGGGTGGAGTTCTACCGCACCGCCTGCGCCCAGTGTCACGGCGACGACGGCAAGGGCGGCGGGCAGGTGGCGCGCCTGCTCAACACCAGGCCATCCGACCTGACCACGCTCGCGCGGCGCAACAACGGCGCGTTCCCCTTCGTGCGCGTCGGCCAGATCATCGACGGGCGGGAGGACATCGCGCTGCATGGCGGGCGTGAGATGCCGTTCTGGGGCCAGATGTTCGGCTTCGAGGCGGGCGACCGCTTCGGCAACCGCATGCGCGAGGTCTATGTGCAGGGCCGCGTCTACGAGCTCGTCCTCTATCTCAACTCGATCCAGCAATAGCGCGCGGCGCGGGGCGGCGCCGGTCGCCGTCGCCCCGGCCCGCCGCACGGCTTCCGGACGCCATCGCCGACAGGCGATCGGCGCCGGGATCGCGTGCGCCTTGGCCGGCGGGCCCCGGGATTCCGGCCGATCCGCCCGTGGCGGAGCGAGGCATTGAGCGTGCCGCCAAAGCGTGGCACCACGCCCCCCCTTCGCACAGGGGAACAGCGGGTGAGCGAGACCGACCTCCAGGACGCCAAGGCAAGCCGCGACCGCCAGAAGGCCGATCCCGACAGCGATGTCGGCGGCATCGCGGCGGACCGCCTGCGCTCCATCGTCGAGCGCATCGAGCGGCTGGAGGAGGAGCGCAAGGCGCTCGCCGGCGACATCAAGGACATCTACGCCGAGGCGAAGTCCGCCGGCTTCGACGTGAAGGTGCTGCGCCAGATCATCAGCCTGCGCAAGAAGGAGCCCGCCGAGGTGGAGGAGCAGGAGACGCTGCTCGACCTCTACCGCCGCGCGCTCGGCATGTGATGGCCGCGCGGGAGAGGGCGCCCGACTATCCGCGCCCGCCGCGCCTGGAACCCAGCACGCGCCGCGTGCGCGTGGTGCTGGGCGGCGTCACCATCGTGGACAGCACGGCGTGCTGGCGCGTGCTGGAAACCTGGCACCCGCCAAGCTGGTACATCCCGGCCGAGGCCTTCGCGCCGGGCACGCTGCGCCCCGCCACCGGACGCAGCCATTGCGAATGGAAGGGCGCCGCGCGCTACTTCGACCTGGTGGCCGGCGGCGTGACGGCGCCGCGTGCCGCCTGGTCGTACCCCGATCCCACCCCCGCCTTCGCGCCCATCGCCGGCCATGTCGCGCTCTACGCCGGGTGCGTCGATGCCTGCTTCGTGGACGAGGACCGCGTCGTGCCGCAGGCCGGCGGTTTCTACGGCGGCTGGATCACGCCGGACGTCGAAGGCCCCTTCAAGGGCGCGCCGGGCACCGAGGGCTGGTAGCGCCGGGCAGGATCCCCCAGGAGACGGAACATGTTCTACGAAGCCGGCCAGCACCGCGCCGCGGGACTGCCGCACGACCCGCTGAAGGCCATCGTCGCGCCGCGCCCGATCGGCTGGATCTCCACGCTGGACCGCGACGGCCGCGCCAACCTGGCGCCCTACAGCTTCTTCAACATGATCCAGACCTCGCCGGCCATCTGCGCCTTCGGCAGCGACGGCCTGAAGCACACCGCCGCCAATGCGGTGGCCACCGGCGAGTTCGTCATGAACCTGGCGACCCGCCCGCTGTTCGACGCGATGAACGCCTCCTCCGCCGCGCTGCCCGACGGCGACAGCGAGTTCGAGCATGCGGGCCTCGAACGCGCGCCCTGCCGCCTGGTGAAGCCGCCCCGCGTCGCCGCCAGCCCCGCCAGCCTGGAATGCCGCGTGATCCACGCGATGGAACTGCACGACATCGAGGGCCGCCCGACCGGCGGGCATCTCGTGGTCGGCCAGGTGGTCGGCGTGCACATCGCCGAATGGGCGCTGAAGGACGGCCGCTTCGACATGCTGGCCGCCCGCACCATCGCCCGCTGCGGCTACCGCGACTACACCGAGGTCACCGCGCTGTTCTCCGCCCTGCGCCCGACCGACGGCGGGAGTTGGCAGCCTGGCCAGAAGGACCTCTGACCCCGGCGTGTCACGGACCGGCACGACTTCTTGGCTGTGACAAATTCGTGTGACTCGGCTCCTTTATCGAACGTATATGCTGGGATCGTGATGGGCGGGCGCTCGTAAGGATCTTGCCCATCTCGCCAGGGGAGGGACGCGTCATGACCGCCTCGCCAGCCCCGACGCATCGCAGCAGCGCTGGGCCCGTACCGGCCCGCGACCAGATACGCTGGCGGATCGGGCGCTTCGTCTTCGATGCCGACCAGGACCTGCTGGCCGGGCCGGCGGGTTGCGTGCGGCTGCGGCCCAAGGCCGCTGCCCTGCTGCGGGCGCTTGCCGCGCAGCCCGACCGCGTGGTCTCCCGCGATGCGCTGATGGAGGCGGTCTGGCCGGGCATCGCCGTCACCGACGACAGCATCACCCAGTGCATCGTGGAGATCCGCCGCGCCCTGGGCCGCGACGCCGCGCATCTGCTGCCGACGTTCAAGCGCCGCGGCTACCTGCTGGCCGGCCCGGTGCGCGCCGAGTCCGGGCCGGAGCCGGCGGTTGCCGCGGCGGACCCGGATACGCGCCTGGACGCGTTGGAGGCGCGGCTTGCACTGCTGGAGGCGCGCCTGGCCCAGGCCGACCGGGTCAGCGCCGGGTTCACCGCGCTCATCCCTTCGCGTGCAGCCCGTCCACGACCGCCGCGTGCGCCGTCAGCACCGCGCGGCGCTTGACCTTCATTGTCGGCGTCAGCTGGCCGTTCTCGACCGTGAAGGGCGGCACCGTCGCCGTCTTGCGGATGCGCTCGATGGTGGCGAGCTTCGCGTTCACGCGCGCCACCGCCTCGCCCGCCTTCGCCGCCATGCCGTCCGCCGGCACCAGCAGCGCCACGATGCCCGGCTGGCCCTCGCCTGCCACCACCGCCTGGGCGATCTCGGGCTCCGCCATCAGCAGCGCCTCCAGCTTGGCGGGGCTCACCATGTCGCCGCCCAGCGTCTTGATGAAATCGCGCTTGCGGTCGGTGATGCGGATGCGGCCATCCACCATCTCCGCGATGTCGCCGGTGTGCAGCCAACCGTCGATGATCGCCTTGGCCGTCGCCTCCGGCTGGTTCCAGTAGCCGTCCATCACCAGCTCGCCCCGCACGCAGAGCTCGCCATCCTCCGCGATGCGCGCCTCCACGCCGGGCAGCGGCGGGCCCACCGTGGTGCGATCGTTGTTCCAGGGCAGGTTCACGCTGATCACCGGCCCCGCCTCGGTCTGGCCGTAGCCCTGGATCACCGGCAGGCCGAGCGCCAGGAAGAAGCCCGACAGGTCGGGATCGAGCCGCGCCCCGCCCGAGACCATCGCCAGCAGCCGCCCGCCGAAGCGCTGGCGCACCTTCTCCCGCACCAGCCTGTCGAGCAGCGCGTCCTGCAGCTTCTCGAACAGGCCGAGCGGCGGGCCGTCCAGCTTCCGCAGGCCGAGCGCGACGGCGCGGTGGAACAGCTTCTCCTTGACGCCGCCCTCCTTCTCCACGCCGGCCAGGATGCGCGCGCGCAGCACCTCGAACAGGCGCGGCACGGCGGTGACGACCGCGGGCTTCACCTCCTGGAATTCCGCCGCGATGCGGTCGGCGCCGCGCGAATAGACCACTTCGACGCCCAGCGAGGGCAGCAGGAAGCCGCCCACCGTGTGCTCGTAGCTGTGCGACAGCGGGAGGAATGAGAGGTAGCACTCGCCCTCGAAATGCAGCCGGTCGGCCAGTTGCGCGACGCCGGCGCGGTTCGACAGCATGGCGCGGTGCGGCAGCATCACGCCCTTGGGCGCCCCGCCCGTGCCGGAGGTGTAGATCAGGCAGGCCAGCCGCCCGGGCGGGATCTGCTCGGCCTCGGCGCGCAGCATGTCGAGGTCGCCCGGCGTCGCCTCCAGCTCCGCCCAGCGCAGCGTCCGCAGGCCCGGCGCCTCGGGCGGCGGATCGATGCCGACCAGCAGGTCGATCCCCCCCGCCTGCGCGGCGCCGTCCAGCACGCGCTTCGCCAGCGCCGTGCCGGAGACGATCGCCGCGCGCGCCCCCGAATCGCGCAGGATATGCGCGTGGTCGGCCGCCAGGTTGGTGGTGTAGGTCGGCACGGTCACCGCGCCGATCGCCATCAGCGCGGTGTCGGCGATGATGAATTCCGGCCGGTTCTCGCTCACCAGCAGCACGCGGTCGCCCGCGGCGACGCCGGCCGCGCGCAGCCCGGCGGCGACCGCGGCCACCCGGCGGCCGAACTCCGCCCAGGTCACGCGGCGCCAGGCCTTGTCGTGCCAGTGGCGCAGCATCGCCTTGTCCTGCCGGCGCACCGCCAGTTCCAGCATCATCTGCGGCAGGCTGTTCCAGCCGACCCGCTTGCCCGGCTCCATCGCGCGAATGCTCCCCCCCGGCCCCGATACCCCTGAGCAGTCCCCCAACCGGTGGCTTGGCCAGGGCCGCCGGCGGTCTATATCCAGGGTGACACGCCCCCGGACACAAGAGACGCCGTGACGATTCCCCAAGATTTCCGCCTGCCCGTCCGCGACACCGCCCGCCCCGCCGGGGGATCCGCCGCAGACGCGCTGCCGTCCTGGGACCTTTCGGACCTCTATGCCGGCCCGGACGACCCGAAGCTGGCCGCCGAGCTCGACGCCGCCGAGGCGGAGGCGAAGGCCTTCCAGTCCGCGCATGCCGGCAAGGTCGCGACCCTGTCCAGCGACGCACTGGCCGCCGCCATCGCGCAGTACGAACGCATCGAGGAACGTCTCGGCCGCGCCATGTCCTATGCGCAGTTGGTGTTCTCGGCCGATGCGCAGGACGCCGCCAATGGCCGCTTCTACCAGACCATGCAGGAGAGGGTGACGGCGATCTCCTCCCACCTGCTGTTCCTGACCCTCGAGATCAACCGCGTCGAGGACCACGCGCTCGAATCGAAGCTCGGCGGGTCGGCCGCGCTGGCGCGTTGGCGCCCCTGGCTGCGCGACCTGCGCGTCTTCCGCCCGCACCAGCTCTCCGACGAGCTGGAGAAGCTGCTGCACGAGAAGGAGGTGACGGGCCGCTCCGCCTGGAACCGCCTGTTCGACGAGACCATCGCGGGCATGCGCGTGACGGTGGCCGGGGAGGAGCTGACCGTCTCCTCCGCGCTGAACAAGCTGTCGGACCGCGACCGCGACGTGCGCGCAGCCGCCGCGCGCGGCGTCTCGGCCGCCTTCGGAGACAAGGTCCGCCTGTTCAGCCTGATCACCAACGTCCTGGCCAAGGACAAGGAGATCATCGACGGCTGGCGCCAGTACCCGCGCCCCACCAGCGCGCGCAACCGCGCCAACATGGTGGAGGACGAGGTGGTGGACGCGCTCGTCACCGCCGTGCGGGAGAGCTTCCCGCGGCTGTCGCACCGCTACTACGGCATGAAGGCGAAGTGGCTCGGCCTGCCGAAGCTGATGCACTGGGACCGCAACGCCCCGCTGCCTGACCAGGACGACGCGACGATCCCCTGGCCGGAGGCGACGCGCCGCGTGCTGGACAGCTACGCCGCCTTCAGCCCGGACCTGGCCGCGATCGGCCGGCGCTTCTTCGACAAGCCCTGGGTGGATGCGGCCCTGCGCCCGGGCAAGGCCAGCGGCGCCTTCGCGCACCCGACGGTGCCCTCCGCGCATCCCTATCTGCTGGTGAACTACCACGGCAAGACGCGCGACGTGATGACGCTGGCGCACGAACTCGGCCACGGCGTGCACCAGATCCTGGCGGGCGAGCAGGGCTACCTGCTGTCCTCCACGCCGCTGACGCTGGCGGAGACGGCCAGCGTCTTCGGCGAGATGCTGACGTTCCGCGCGCTGCTGGATGCGGAGCGCGACCCGAAGCGCCGCCGCGCGCTGCTGGCCTCCAAGGTGGAGGACATGCTGAACACGGTGGTGCGCCAGATCGCCTTCTACCGCTTCGAGACGCTGCTGCACGACGAGCGCAAGACGGGCGAGATCGCGCATGAGCGCATCGGCGAGCTGTGGATGCAGGTCCAGACCGAAAGCCTGGGCCCGGCCTTCGACTTCACGCCGGACTACAGCGTGTACTGGGCCTACATCCCGCACTTCGTGCACACGCCCTTCTACGTCTACGCCTATGCCTTCGGCGACTGCCTGGTGAACGCGCTGTATGGCGTGTTCCGCGAAGGCCATCCCGGCTTCCAGCAGAAATACCTGGAGATGCTGAAGGCCGGCGGCACCAAGCGCCACAAGGAACTGCTGGCGCCCTTCGGCCTCGACGCCTCCGATCCCGCCTTCTGGCGCAAGGGCCTCGACGTGGTGGCCGGGTTCATTGATGAACTCGAAGCCGCCGCATGAGCGACCGCAAGGAATCCACGCTGTTCGGCGAGATGCGCCGGATGGTCCGCACCTCCGGCGCGGTCACCGGCGTCGCGGCGCGCGTCGCGGGCGAGCGCTTCCTCGGCATCAAGGCCGACAAGAACGCGCATGCCGAAAGCCTGAAGCAGGTGCTGGGCGGGCTGAAGGGCCCGCTGATGAAGGTGGCGCAGTTCCTGGCCACCGTGCCGGAAGCCCTGCCGGAGGAATACGCCCAGGAACTCGCGACCCTGCAGTCCAACGCGCCGCCGATGGGCTGGGCCTTCGTGCGCCGTCGCATGCAGTCGGAACTCGGCCCCGCCTGGCAGTCGCGCTTCCGCACCTTCGGCCAGGAAGCCGCCGCTGCCGCCAGCCTGGGCCAGGTGCACCGCGCCACGCTGCATGACGGGCGCGAGGTGGCCTGCAAGCTGCAGTACCCCGACATGCCGAGCGTGGTGGAAGCCGACCTGCGGCAGCTCAAGATCGCGCTGTCGCTCTACCGGCGCATGGACAACACCCTCGACAACGAGGAGGCGTATTCGGAACTCGCCACCCGCCTGCGGGAGGAGCTGGACTACACGCGGGAAGCCTCGCACATGCGGCTCTACGGCGCGATGCTGCAGGGCGTCCCCGGCGTCTCCGTACCGGAACCCGTGGCGGAGCTGACGACGAAGCGCCTGCTCACCATGACGTGGCTGCAGGGCCGACCGATCCTGCGCCGGCTGGAGGAGGACCCGCCCGCCGAGGAGCGCGTGGCCTATGCGAAGGCGCTGTTCCGCGCGTGGTACGTGCCCTTCTACCGCTACGGCGTGATCCACGGCGATCCGCATCTCGGCAACTACCAGGTGCGCGACGATGCCGACCCCGCCGTCGGCTTCGGCGTGAACCTGTTCGACTTCGGCGTGATCCGCGTCTTCCCCGCCAGCTTCGTCACCGGCGTGGTGATGCTCTACGAGGCGGTGCGCGACCACGACATCGACAAGGCCGCCGAGGCCTACCGCATCTGGGGCTTCAAGGACCTGCGCAAGGACACGATGGAGGTGCTGAACCTCTGGGCGCGCTTCCTCTACGAGCCGCTGGTCGAGGACAAGGTGCGCACCATCACGCCGCTCGACGACCCGATGTACGGGCGGCGCATCGCGATGCAGGTGCATGAGGGGCTGAAGAAGACCGGTGGGGTGAAGATCCCGCGCGAATTCCCGCTAATGGACCGCGCCGCGATCGGCCTCGGCAGCGTCTTCTACCGCCTGCGCGCCGAGGCGAACTGGCACCGCATGTTCATGGAGCTTGTGCACGACTTCGAGGAACAGGCCGTCGCCGCCCGCCAGCAGGCCGCGCTGGCCGCCGCCGGCGTTCCGCCGGGCTGAGCGCAGCGGACGGCGCCGGTGCAGGCTACGCCGTGCGCGTCAACACCGCGGCGAAGTCGCGCCGCTGCCCCGCCGCGTACATCGCGTGCCGCCGGCTGCCCGGCAACGCCGCCCATTCGCGCGCATAGCC
>NZ_JAPSMD010000111.1 GCF_027856955.1 Falsiroseomonas oryzae
GCAGGTCGGCGGTGCCGCCCGGCGGGAAGGGGACCACGATGCGTAGCGGGCGCGCGGGCGCGGTCTGGGCCAGGGCCGGCGCGGCGACCGGGGCGAGCGCGACGGCGGCGAGCAGGGTTCGGCGGCGCATGGGCGGGTTCTCCGTGTCGCGGCCAGCCTGCCCAAGCGGCGTCGCCCGGTCCAGCAGCGGGCCGCAGCCCCGGGGGTGGAGTGGTTCCTGTCGTTCTCCCGAGCAGGAGGAGACGGATCGCCTATCCACAGAGCCCTTAGGAGAATGAACACGGCCTTACGGCTTGATCCCGGAGAACGTTGCCGGCATAGTGGCGGGGCTCCGGGGTTGAGGCGTCGCTCCATGACCTACATCCGCCCGCGTTCCGCGCTCGACACGATGCTGGCCGAGCTTGCGCTCGCCGCGCGCGGCCCGGCGATTGGGCGGGATGCCGCGGTCGCCGCCGCCATCGGCGCCTTCGTGCAACGGCCCGACCTGCTGGACGGCCGCGACTGCCCCTGCTGTCCGGATCGCTACGTCCGCCACCTGCTGCATGCCGACCCCGCGGGGGGCTATGCGGTGGTCGCGCTGGTCTGGCGGCCCGGCCAGATGTCGCCCGTGCATGCGCACCGGACCTGGTGCGCCTTCGGCGTGCACCAGGGCGTGCTGACCGAGACCTACTACACGCCGGGCGATCCGCCGCAGCCCAGCGCCACCCGCCTGCTGGCCCCGGGCGGCACCGGCCACGGACCAGCCGATCCGGCGGGCATCCACCGCCTCGCCAATCTCTCCTGCCGCACCGCCATCTCGATCCACTGCTACGGCGTGCCCTTCGACCGCTTCGGCGACGAGGTGAACGAGGTCTTCGCCGCCTGATCCCGCGGCCGGCGCGGTTCGCGCCCGCCGCGGCAGGGGCTACACCGGCCGGCGTGACCCCCGCCCGCAACATCCCGCTCGGCCTTGCCTTCGGCCTCGCGGCGGCCTTCGCCTGGGGGGCGCAGGCCGTGGTGGCGCGGGCCGGAACGGTGGCCGGCTACTCGCCGCTCGACCTGGCCGTGCTGCGCTACGTCGCCGCCGGCCTGGTGCTCGCCCCCTTCGCCTGGCGCTCGCGCCACGTCCTGGCACGCATCGGTCCGTGGCGGCTGCTCGGCCTCGTCGCGACGGGCGGCGCGGGCAATGCCCTGCTCTTCGGCTGGGGGCTGATTTATGCACCAGCCAGCCATGGGGGCACCGTGGCGCCGATCACCGCCGCGATCATGGGTGCGGTGCTCGGCATCCCGCTGCTGCGCGAATGGCCGACGCGCGGCCGCATGGCGGCGATCGCGGTGATCGCCTGCGGCGTGCTGCTGATCGGCTGGGACGGGATCGCGGGCGCGCATCCCGGCGCCTGGCGCGGCGACATCATCCTGGTCTGCGCCGGCACGGTATGGGCCGCCTTCACGCTGCTGCTCCGCCGCTGGCAGGTGCCGGCGCTGGCCGGCAACGCGGCGCTCTGCGGCCTGTCGGCGCTGCTGCTGCTGCCGCCCTGGCTGCTGCTCGGCGGTGGGGCCGTGCCGCACATGCCGCTCGGCATGTCGCTGCTGCAGGCGGCGCTGCAGGGCCTCCTCGCCTCCGCTTTGGCGACCACGCTCTATGCGCGCGCGGGCGAGCTGATGGGCGCCACGCGCACCGCCTGCCTCACCGCGCTGGTGCCGGTGATGGCGGTCCTGCTCTCGGTCCTGGTCCTGGATGAGCCGCTCGGCGGCGCCAAGCTGGCCGGCGTGACGCTGGCGGTGGGCGGGATGCTCGTCGCCGTGCTGTTCACCGGCCGGCGCGGCGCGGGCTGATCACTCGGCGGCGGGGAGCTCGGGCTTCGCCCAGGCCGGCATGCCGGTGCCAGAGAGCGCAGCGATCCGGTCGCGCGCCAGGATGCGTTCGCGTGTCAGGCGCCGGATCAGCATCTCGTCCGGGGCCGTGCTCGCACGCTCGGCCGCGATCAGCCGCTCGAGATCGGCCTGGCGCTCCGCCAGGCGGCCCATCAGCAAGCTTCCAGGCGCAGTCGCATCCATGGAGCCTCTGTCCCCTCTCAACTCGACATCGCCGCGCGGGGGCACGGAGCTTATTGGGCCGTTGCTGCCGAGTCGCACGGGGGACGACTCCGACACTTTCGACCTTGCGCATGGAAACTGCTATCCCACCACCTCGAAAGCAAGGGCGGCGCTTGTATGAATTGGTTAGCTTAGGTTCGGCGCTGCGCGGCTTCGTTCGCGAATCAAAGGCGGCGTAAGGCCTCGATCGTCGCGGACTTCAGCGTCGCGCCCGGTGCCGGTTCGAAGCGGAGCGCATCGGTGCCGAGGAACCGCGCCGCGTTCTGCCGCACCCAGCCGATCGCGGACAGCACCGAAGGGCCGGCCGGCAGCGCGTGGGCATAGGCGAAGTCGCCGATCCGGTCCTGCAGCGGCAGGTCGCCATCCTGGTTCAGGCGCGGCGCCATGGCCGCGAGCAAGGCGGCGTCCGCTTCGGCGCGGAACAGCGGCCCGTCGAAGCGGATGCAGGCGTCGAAGGCGAAGCGCGTCACCTCGCCCGCGGGCAGGCCCGTGCCGAAGGTCGTGTGGCCGATCAGCCCGGTCGCGGTGCCCGTCGCCATGGCGATCGCGGCGGAGGCGCGCCGCGCCGCCTCGCCCAGCGGCATGGCGCGGGGCAGGCTGAACAGCACCTCGCGCTCCGCGGCGCTGAGCTGCGCGGCCAGCACCTCCCGCACCAGCGCGGCGTGCGCCGCGTCCTCCGCCAGGCCAGGCTCGATCGCCACCTCGCGCGTCGCGAGTTCCGGCGTTTCGCGGCCGAGCCCGAAGGCGGCCAGCGTGACGAAGCGGTTCCAGGACCCGCCATGCAGGTAGCGCGTGGCGCCGGCCCGGTGGTGGAAGCGCAGATGCTCGTGGCCGCCCAGCAGGAGCGTGCCGTCCGGCAGCAGCGGCAGGATCGCGCGGTCCGCGGCGACGCCGGCATGGCTCAGCACCACCCGCGCCTCGGCGCCGGCCAGCAGCCCGGGCAGGTTCTCCCGGGCCCACTCGGCCGGCGGCGGGATGTCGAGCGCGCTCCGCGCCACCTGCCGGTAGGTCATCGCCTCGTCCGTCGCGATGCCCGCCAGCACCAGCCGGCGCCCGCCGGGCAGCGGGAAGGTGGCGACGGCGGGCGCGAAGGGCAGGCCGGTGCGCCGGTCGCGCAGGTTCGAGACGACGCGCAGGTCCAGCGCCTCCGCGCGGCGGACCGCCTCCGCCATGTCGTCCAGCAGCGCCGTCTCGTGGTTGCCGAGGTTGAGCACCACCGGCGCGCGCCGCCGCAATGCGGCCAGGAAGGCCCAGTCCGCGGCGCCGCCGCTGCGCAGCGCGACGGCGTTGCCGCGCTCGAAGACGTCGCCGTTGATGGCGATCACGGCGGGGACGCCGCGGTTGGCCGAGAGCGCCGCATCCACCGCGCCGAGCACCGCCGCCGCGCGCTCCATCGCGGAATGCAGGTCGGCCATGGCGACGATCAGGAGGTCGGCGCCCGCGAAGGGCGCATCGGCCCGGGCGCGGGGCGCCAGGGCGAGGCCGGGCATGGCCAGCAGCATGCGGCGGGTCATCGCCATCGGCCAGGGCTCCCCTCGCGCGCCGGCCGCCGTCGCCCCGCCGGCCAGGGCTACGGGGCGATGACGGGCAGCGGCGGCTTCTCCACCATCAGCTGCACGCCTTTCACGCCGGGGATGCCTTCCGCCAGCACCCGCAGCGCCCGCCTGACCTCCTCGTTCCGGCAGTAGCCGTGGAAGGAGACCACGCCGTCGCGCACGTCCGGGAAGACGAAGAAGGCGTCCACCCAGGGCTGCTGGCGCATGGCGTCCATGACCAGGCGCCGGATGCGCTCGTCCGGCGCGTCCGCGGCCAGCGTCTCGGCCGGCACGAGCAGCGCGCGGATCAGGTCGGCGCGGGAGACGATGCCGGCCAGCCTGCCGTCGCGCACCACCGGCACGCGCCGGATGCCGCGCTCCTCCATCGCCTTGGCGATGGTCTCGATCGGCGTGTCCTCCTCGGCGGTGACGAGCGAGGTCGTCATCACATCGGCCGCCGTGCCGCCATGCGTGCGGGAGAACTCGGCCGCCTGACGGCCGGCCGGGGTGAAGAAGTCGCGCAGCCAGGACCGCGGCGAGTCGGCCGCCGAGGCGATGCGCCGGATCAGGTCGCTCTCCGTCACCATCCCGAGCAGCCGGCCCTCCGCGTCGACGACCGGCGCACCGGAGAAGCCGTTCTCCGCCAGGGTGCGGGCGATCACCGGCAGCGGCATGGTGGGCGGGATGGTGACCGGGTCTCGGGTCATCAGGTCACGGGCGCGCATGGCATTCCTCCGGCTTCCTTCTTGCCCCCAAGGATGCCGCCGCGGTGCGTGCCCGGCAAGGCGCGTATCCCGGGTTCCGACGCGGTCAGGCTTGTCCGCCCTCAGCGCGGGCGCGGCAGCGCGGCCCAGCTGGTCGTGACATGCGCGCAGGGCGCCGGCTCGCCTTCCGAGTGCAGCAGCACCTCGCCGTAGGAGAGCGTGCGGCCCTTCTTGATGACGCGCGCCTCCGCGATGACGGCGCGTGGCGCAGGCGGGCGCAGGAAGGTGATGGAGAGGTTGGACGTCAGGCTCTCGTCCTTGCCCCCGGTCAGCGAGAGCAGCGCCGCCCACATCGCCACGTCCGCCAGCCCCATCAGCGCGGGGCCGGAGACGGTGCCGCCCGGCCGCAGCAGGTCCTCGTGGTGGGGCAGGCGCAGCGTGGCCTCGCCATCCGCCGCCGCCAGCACCTCCACGCCCCAGGCGCGCGCCAGCGGCACGCCTTCGCGCACCAGGCGCTGCATCTCCGCAAGCTCGATCGTCATGCGCCACCCACGACGCGCCCGACGCATGTGTTCCGGCCGATCCAGTAGCAGAGCTCGGCCGGGCGCGAGACGGCGAACAGCGCCAGGTCGCAGCGCAGCCCGGGCGCCAGCACGCCGCGATCCGCCAGGCCGAGCGCCGCGGCGGCATGCCGCGTCACGCCGGCCAGCGCCTCCGCCACCGTCAGGCGGAACAGCGTGCAGCCCATGTTCAGCATCATCAGCAGCGACAGCGCCGGCGAGGAGCCGGGGTTCAGGTCGGTCGCCAGCGCCATCCGCAGCCCCGCCGCGCGCATCGCGGCGATGTCGGGCAGGTGCGTCTCGCGGATGAAGTAGAAGGCGCCGGGCAGCAGCACGCCGACGGTGCCGGCCTGCGCCATGGCGGAGATGCCGGCGGCATTCGCGTACTCGATGTGGTCGGCCGACAGCGCGCCGTAGCGCGCCGCGAGCGCGGCGCCCTCGTCGTCGCGCAGCTGGTCGGCATGCAGCTTCACCGGCAGGCCGGCGCGCCGCGCGGCATCGAAGACCCAGCCCGTCTCCTCTGCCGTGAAGGCGATGGCGCTGTCGGTGAAGCCGTCCACCGCATCCGCCAGGCCCTCGGCGGCGATGGCCGGGATGATCTCGTCCGCGACGTGCCGGGCGAAGGCGGCGCGACGCCCGGCGAATTCCGGCGGCACCGCATGGGCGGCAAGGCAGGTGGTCAGCACCGCGACGTCGCGGTCCCGCCCGAGCCGCCGCGCCGCGCGCAGCATCCGCGCCTCGGTCGCGAGGTCGAGGCCGTAGCCCGACTTCACCTCGATGGTGGTTACGCCCTCGGCCAGCAGTGCATCCAGCCGGGGCAGGGCGGCGGCGACCAGCGAATCCTCGTCGGCCGCCCGCGTCGCGCGCACGGTGGAGAGGATGCCGCCGCCGGCCCTGGCGATCTCCTCGTAGCTCGCGCCCTCCAGCCGCATCTCGAATTCGCGGGCGCGGTTGCCGGCGAAGACGAGGTGGGTGTGGCAGTCGATCAGCCCGGGCAGGATCCAGGTGCCGTCGCATCGCGTGGTGGCGGCGGCCGAAGCGGGCAGGTCGGCGCGCCGTCCGACCCAGGCGATCCTGCCGTCCTTCGCGGCGACTGCGCCGTCCTCGATGACGCCGAGCGGGTCGCCCTCGCGCGGCTGCATGGTGCAGAGATGGGCGTCCAGCCAGACGCGGTCGAAGCTCATGCGGGCAGATCCACGAGGCCGGCGAAGACGCCGCGTTCCACCAGGCGCTTCGCGGCCTCGATGTCCGGCGCCATGGCACGGTCCTCGTCCCAGCGCGGCACCACCTCGCGCAGCGCGGCATGCGCGGCCTCCAGCGGTGCGGAGGTGGTGAGCGGGCGATGGAAGTCGATGCCCTGGCACGCCGCCAGGATCTCGATGCCGAGGATCGTCGCGAGGTTCGAGGCCATGTCCGCCAGCCTCAGACCGGCGGCGGTCGCCATGCTGACATGGTCCTCCTGGTTGGCGCTGGTCGGCAGGCTGTCGGTGCTGCGCGGCACCGCGAGCGCCCGGTTCTCGGCGGTGAGCGCGGCGGAGGTCACCTGCGCGATCATGAAGCCGGAATTGAGCCCGCTATCGGCCACCAGGAAGGCCGGCAGGCCGGAATTCAGCGCCGGGTCGGTCAGCAGCGCGATCCGCCTTTCGCTGATCGCACCCAGTTCCGCCATGGCCAGCGCGATGTTGTCGGCGGCGAAGGCCACCGGCTCGGCATGGAAGTTCCCGCCGGAGAGCACGTCGCCATCCTCCGTCACCAGGGGGTTGTCGGTGACGGCATTCGCCTCCCGCAGCAGCACCGCGGCGGCGTGGTCCAGCAGGTCGAGGCAGGCGCCCGCGACCTGCGGCTGGCAGCGCAGCGAGTAGGGGTCCTGCACGCGCGTGTCGCCCTGCCGGTGGCTGTCGCGGATCGCGCTGCCGGCGATCAGCGCGCGCAGCGCCGCGGCGACCTGGATCTGGCCGGGCTGGCCGCGCAGTGCATGGATGCGCGGATCGAAGGGCGTGTCGGAGCCGCGCGCCGCATCCAGGCTCAGCGCGCTGGCCACCAGTGCGGTCTTCAGCAGGTCCTGCGCCGCGAACAGCCCGGCCAGCGCCAGCGCCGTGCTGACCTGCGTGCCGTTGAGCAGCGCCAGCCCTTCCTTCGGGCCGAGCGCCAGTGGCGCGATGTTCGCCTGCGCCAGCGCCTGGGTGCCGTCCAGCACGCGGTCGGCGTGGAAGGCCTCGCCCTCGCCGATCAGCACCAGCGAGAGATGCGCCAGCGGCGCCAGGTCGCCCGAGGCGCCGACCGAGCCCTTGGCCGGGATCGCCGGCAGCACGTCGTGATCCAGCAGCGCCAGCAGCGCCTCCACCACCTCAGGCCGCACGCCGGAGGCACCGCGCGCCAGCGACAGAGCCTTGAGCGCCAGGGTCAGACGCACCACCGACGCCGGGAGGAAGCCGCCGGTCCCCGCGGCATGGCTGCGGATGAGGTTCAGCTGCAGCTGCGCCAGGCGGTCCGGCGCGATGCGCGTGGAGGCCAGCTTGCCGAAGCCGGTGTTGACCCCGTAGAGCGCCTCGCCCCCCGCGAGGCGCGTCTGCAGCGCAGCCGCCGAGCGCTGCACCTGCGCGCGCCAGGACGGATCGAGCGCGAGCTTCTGCCCGGCCATCACGGCGCGCAGCTCGTGCAGGTGGACGCGGCCGGCGGTGATCATGCCCTCAGCATGGGCAGGTCCAGCCCATGCTCCCGCGCGCAGTCGATCGCGATGTCGTAGCCGGCATCGGCATGGCGCATCACGCCGGTGGCGGGGTCGTTCCACAAGACGCGCGCCAGCCGACGCGACGCGGCCTCCGTGCCGTCGCAGACGATCACCATGCCGCTGTGCTGGCTGAACCCCATGCCCACGCCGCCGCCATGGTGCAGCGACACCCAGGTGGCGCCGGACGCGGTGTTCAGCAGCGCATTCAGCAACGGCCAGTCGGAGACGGCGTCGGACCCGTCGGCCATCGCCTCCGTTTCCCGGTTCGGCGAGGCGACGCTGCCGGAGTCCAGGTGGTCGCGCCCGATCACCACCGGCCCGATCTCGCCCCGCGCCACCATCTCGTTGAAGGCGAGGCCCAGCCGGTGCCGCTGCCCCAGCCCCACCCAGCAGATGCGCGCCGGCAATCCCTGGAAGGCGATGCGCTGCCGCGCCATGTCGAGCCACTGGTGCAGATGCGGATCGTCCGGGATCAGCTCCCGCACCTTGTCGTCCGTCCTGCGGATGTCCTCCGGGTCGCCGGACAGCGCGGCCCAGCGGAAGGGCCCGATGCCGCGGCAGAACAGCGGGCGGATATAGGCCGGCACGAAGCCGGGGAAGTCGAAGGCGTTGGCCAAGCCTTCCTCCTTCGCCATCTGCCGGATGTTGTTGCCATAGTCGAGCACGGCCGAGCCCATCCGCTTGAAGTCCAGCATCGCCTGGACATGGCCGACCATGGAGCGCTTCGCGGCCACGGCCACCGCGGCCGGGTCGCTCTCGCGCTTCGCCTCCCACTCCGCCAGCGTCCAGCCGGCGGGGAGGTAGCCGTTGGCGGGGTCGTGCGCGCTGGTCTGGTCTGTCACGATGTCCGGCACCACGCCGCGCCGCACCAGTTCCGGGAACACCTCCGCCGCGTTGCCCAGCAGGCCGACGCTGATCGCGCGCTTCTCCGCGCAGGCGGTGCGGATCATCGCCAGCGCGGCATCGAGGTCCTCCGCGCGGTGGTCGAGGTAGCGCGTCTCCAGCCGCTTCTCGATGCGGGAGGGCTGGCATTCGACGGCCAGCACGCAGGCGCCCGCGAAGACGCCGGCCAGCGGCTGCGCGCCGCCCATGCCGCCCAGCCCCGCGGTCAGGATCCAGCGCCCCGCCAGGCTGCCGCCGAAATGCTGCCGGCCCGCCTCGGCGAAGGTCTCGTAGGTGCCCTGCACGATGCCCTGGCTGCCGATGTAGATCCAGGAACCGGCCGTCATCTGGCCGTACATCATCAGGCCCTTGCGATCGAGCTCGTTGAAATGCTCCCAGCTCGCCCAGCGCGGCACCAGGTTGGAATTGGCGATCAGCACGCGCGGCGCGTCGGCATGGGTGCGGAACACGCCCACGGGCTTGCCGGACTGCACCAGCAGCGTGTGCTCCTCGTCGAGGCGCTTGAGCACGGAGACGATGGTCTCGTAGCTCTTCCAGTCGCGCGCCGCGCGGCCGATGCCGCCATAGACCACCAGCTCGCCGGGTCGCTCCGCCACCTCGTCGTCCAGGTTGTTCATCAGCATGCGCATCGCCGCCTCGGTGGTCCATTGGCGACAGGACAGGTCCAGGCCGCGCGGGCTGCGGATCGCGGGGGCGTTGCGGAAGCGGTCGTTCATGCGGGCCAGCGCCGATCGAAGAAGGCGACGACCTCGGCCGCGGTGCGGTCGGGGTCCTCGCGGTGGGGGAAATGGCCGACGCCGTCGAAGGCGGCGGCGTCGAGGTCGGCGAAATGCGCGTCCAGCCGGTCGCGCCATTCGGCCTTCAGGATCGGGTCCAGCGCGCCCCAGCGGACGCAGGTGGGTACCGTGATGCGCGGAAGCTCCGGCAGTTCGCCCTTGAGCATCGCGATGCGGCCGGCATTGGCGCCGATGTACCAGTTGAAGCCGCCCTGCAGGTTGCCGGGCTTCAGGAAACTGTCCACCCAGGCCTCCAGCACCTCGTCGAAGGCGTGCGGATTGCCGGCCGACCAGTGGCGCAGGAAATGGCCGAAATAGGCGCGCGCCGCGTCCCGCGATGCGCCGACCACCTCGGCCGCGATCGGCAGCTGGTGGAAGAACTGGTACCAGATCTCCTTGAGGTGATCCGGGGCCGCGAAGCGCGTGCCCATGCCGGGATAGGGGCAGTCGAACAGCACCAGGCCTGCGAAACGCTCCGGCGCCTGGCGTGCCGCGGTCTGCATGACCACCGCGCCGACGTCATGCGTGACCACCCCCACCCGCGGAAGGCGCAGCACATCCAGCAGCGACAGCAGGTCCGCTGCGTGCAGCGCGGCATTGGCGTGGTCGGTCGGGCCGGGGTCGGGCTTGTCGCTGTCGCCGAAGCCGCGCAGGTCGGGGGCCACCAGCTGGAAGCGCCCCTCGAGGCGCTGCATCAGCGGTTCCCAGGTCAGCCAGAATTCGGGCCAGCCATGCAGCAGCACCAGCGTGCGCGCGGCGGGGTCGCCGCAGCGCGCGACATGCAGGCGGATGCCGTTGGCCTCGATCGTCTCGTGGCGGATCCCGGTCATGCGCCGCGCCTCGTGCTCACGCGGCACGCTAGCGCGGGCTCCGGGACGGGCCAAGCCGATTGCACTCGGCTCACGGATCGTCCATCCCTGCGCATGGAGGTTGCGATGCCCTCATTCCTCGCTGCCCGTGCGTTGCTGCCGACCGGCTGGGCGGAGGACGTCCTGGTCGAGAGCGACGCGGCCGGCGACATCGTCGCGGTCACGCCCGGCACCGCCGCGCCTGCCGCGCGGCGCCTTGCGGGCCATGTGATCCCCGGTGTGCCGAACCTCCACAGCCATGCCTTCCAGCGCGCCATGGCGGGCGGCGCGGAGCGGCGCAGCCCGGCCGGCCAGGACAGCTTCTGGACCTGGCGCGAGACGATGTACCGCTTCGTCGCGCTGTTCTCGCCGGAGGATGCGGAAGCCGTCGCCGCCCAGCTCTATGCCGAGCTGCTGGAGCATGGCTTCACCGCCGTGGCGGAGTTCCACTACCTGCACCACCAGCCCGACGGCACGCCCTATACCGATCCCGCGGAGATGGCGAAGCGGCACATCGCGGCGGCGCGGCGCGCCGGCATCGGCATGACGATGCTGCCCGCGCTCTATCGCCATGGCGGCATCTTCGGAAAGCCGCCGCATGAGGGCCAGCGCCGCTTCCTCAACGACCTCGACGGCTTCTCCCGCATCGTGCAGGGCGTGCGCGCGGCGGCCGGGGAGGATCCGCAGGTCGCCGTCGGTCTGGCGCCGCATTCGCTGCGCGCCGTCACGCCCGACATGCTGCGCGCGCTGTCCGGCTTCGACGGTCCCATTCACATCCACGCCGCGGAACAGCCGAAGGAGGTCGCCGAATGCCTCGCCGCCACCGGCGCGCGACCGGTCCGCTGGCTGCTGGACCACATGCCCGTCGATGCGCGCTGGGTGCTGATCCACGCCACGCATCTGGACGACGGCGAGGTGGCCGATCTCGCTCGCTCCGGCGCCTTGGCCGGGCTCTGTCCCACCACGGAAGCCTCGCTCGGCGACGGCATCTTCCGTCTGCCGGAGTTCCTCGGGGCGGGCGGGCGCTTCGGCATCGGCACGGACAGCCATGTCGGCACCGCGCCCGCCTTCGAGCTGCGCCAGCTGGAGACCAGCCAGCGCCTGCGCGACCATGCCCGCGCGGTCGCCACCGCGGAACAGAACCCGCATCCCGGCCGCACGCTGCTGGACGCCGCGCTGGCCGGCGGCGCGCAGGCCAGCGGCCGGCGGCTCGGCGCCATCGCGCCGGGGATGCGGGCGGACCTGGTCGAGCTGGACGACACGCATCCGCTGCTGCTCGGCCGCGCGGGGGATGCGCTGCTCGACGCCTGGGTGTTCAGCGGCCAGGGCAATCCCGTGCGCAGCGTGGTCTGCGGCGGCAAGGCGGTGGTGGAGGCCGGGCGCCACGTGCACGCCATGGCCATACGCGATGCCTTCGGCGTGGCGATGCGGAGGCTTCTGCAGTGACGGGACAACTGGCCGGACAGGTCGCGATCATCACCGGCGCCAGCCGCGGCATCGGCCGCGCCATCGCGCTGCTCTTCGCCCGCGAAGGCGCCGACATCGCCTTCTGCCACCTGCACGACGCCGAGGGTGCGGCCGAGGTCGCGGCGAAGGTCGAGGCGCTCGGCCGCCGCGCCTTCCATGCCGCGGTGGATGTGGCCGAACTGCCGGCCCTGCGTGCCTTCATCGCGGGCGCGGAAGCCGCGCTCGGCCCCTGCGACGTGCTGGTCAACAATGCCGGGCTCAACCTGCGCGGCGCCATCGAGACCATCACGGAGGAGATGTTCGACCGCGTGATGTCCGTGCATGTCCGCGCCAGCTTCTTCGCAGCCCAGGCGGTCTGGCCGGGCATGGCGGCGCGGGGCAGGGGGCGCATCATCACCACGGCCAGCCAGCTCGCCTTCAAGGGCGCGCCCAACATCGTGCCCTACTGCACCGCCAAGGCCGCGCTGGTCGGCATGACGCGCGCCCTGGCCCGCGAAGGCGCGCCGAAGGGCATCCTGGTCAATGCGATCGCGCCAGGCCCGGTGGTGTCCGACCTCACGGCGCAGCTCGGCCCGGACTGGGCCGAACGCACCGGCGCCACCCTGCCGCTCGGCCGCGTCGGGCAGCCGGAGGAGATCGCCGCCGCCGCGCTGCTGCTGGCCTCCTCGCCCGGCGGGGACTTCTTCGTCGGCGCGACGTTGTCTCCCAACGGCGGCGACGTGATGCACTGATGGCGACCATCCGCACCCTGACGCCGGCGGAGGCCGAGCATGCCGTGAACTGGGCCGCCGCCGAGGGCTGGAATCCCGGCCTGGCGGACCTGCCCTGCTTCCTGGCGCAGGATGCCGGGCTGTTCCTGGGCGCGGTGCGGGGCGGCGAGTTGCTCGCCGTGATCTCCGCCACGCGCTACGGCGCCGGCTTCGGCTTCATCGGCTTCTACATCGCCCGCCCGGAGGCCCGCGGGCAGGGCCACGGCATCGCCGTCTGGCGCGCCGGCATGGCGCAGCTCGCCGGCCGTCTGGTCGGGCTGGACGGCGTGGTCGCGCAGCAGGCGAACTACCGGAAGTCGGGCTTCCAGCTGGCCTGGAACAACATCCGCTACGGCGGCGAGCCCGCCACGCCACCCACGCCGCACGGCACCGTGGTGCCCGCGGCGACCGTCCCCTTCGGCGCGATCGAGGCGCTGGACGCCAGCGTCTTTCCCGCGCCGCGCCCGGATTTCCTGCGTGCCTGGCTCGGCGCGCCGGGCCATGTCGCGCTGGCGGTGCTGCGCGACGGCGCGGTGGCCGGCTTCGGCGTCATCCGCCCCTGCCGCACGGGCCACAAGGTCGGCCCGCTGGTCGCCGACACGCGTGCCGACGCCGAGGCGCTGCTCATCGCCCTGCTCGCCCGGGTCGAGCCCGGCCCGGTCTTCCTCGACGTGCCGGAGCCGCACCGGGAGGCCGTGGCGCTCGCCGAGTCGCTCGGCCTCAAGCCGGTCTTCGAGACGGCGCGCATGTACACCGGTCCCGCCCCCGCGCTGTGGACCGACCGCATCTTCGGCATCACGACCTTCGAGCTCGGCTGACCCTTCCGCCCCCGCCGCAACCCCGGTAAGGCCACGGCCCCGCAGCACGGAGGCCGGATGACCGTCCGCATCGAGATGGGCACCACCACGACGGGCGAGCCGGCGACGCTCGACCTCGAGGAGCTGCTGGCGACGCGGCTGCTGGTCCAGGGCAATTCCGGCTCCGGCAAGTCCCACCTGCTGCGGCGCCTGCTGGAGCAGTCGGCCAGCTGGGTCCAGCAGGCCGTGATCGACCCGGAAGGCGACTTCGTCACCCTCGGCGACCGCTACGGCCACCTGGTGATCGATGCCGCCGAATCCGGCCTGGGCGGGCTGCGCCGCGCCGCGGAGGGCGTGCGCCAGCACCGCGTCTCCGTCGTGCTCAACCTCGAGAACCTGGACGTGGACAGCCAGCTGCGCCACGCCGCGGCCTTCCTGGACGGGCTGTTCAACATCGAGCGCGACGCCTGGTCGCCCATGCTGGTGGTGGTGGACGAGGCGCAGCTCTTCGCCCCCGCCATGGGCGGCGATGTCTCCGACGAGGCGCGGCGCACCGCCCTTGGCGCGATGACCGACCTGATGTGCCGCGGCCGCAAGCGTGGCCTGGCCGGCGTGGTCGCGACGCAGCGGCTGGCGAAGCTCGCCAAGAACGTCGCCGCGGAAGCGTCGAACTTCCTGATGGGCCGCACCTTCCTCGACATCGACATGGCGCGCGCCGCCGACCTGCTCGGCATCGAGCGCCGCCAGGCCGAGATGTTCCGGGACCTGCCGCGCGGCAACTTCGTGGCGCTCGGCCCGGCCATGTCACGCCGGCCGCTGCCGCTGCGCATCGGGCCGGTGGAGACCGGCTCCCGCGGCGCCGGGCCGAAGCTCGTGGCGCCGCCCCCGGTCGCCAGCGATGAGGCGCGCGAGCAGATCCTGAAGGCCGCCGCCGCGCCGGAGCCGCGCATCGCGCCGCCGCCCCGTCGGCCC
>NZ_JAPSMD010000112.1 GCF_027856955.1 Falsiroseomonas oryzae
CAGCCCCTCCGGTGCCGGCGCTGCGCCGCGCACCGCCTCCACCAGGTCGCGCCGGCGCGCCAGCAGCCGCGCCGCCAGCGCCTCCTCCGGACCCGGCGGCAGCAGGCTGGGGCGCGCGAGGAGGTCGAGCGCGCGTTCGAGAGCGTCCGCGGCAGCCGTGGCCCAGCCCCGTGCCATGGCGGCATCCACCGGCTGCGGTGCGAAGGCCGGATCGTCGGAAGGCCGCGCCAGCACCAGGTGAAGCTGCGCGAGACGTCGCCCGATCGCCTCGGCCAGCGGCAGGTAGCCGGCGAGCAGGTCGTCGGGCTCCACCTCGGTCAGCGCCGCCTGGTCCACCGTGCGGGCCAGCCAGTCGAGCGTCCAGGCCCAGGCGTCGCCCTGGTTGCGGGCGAAGGCGTGCAGCAGCATCAGCATCTGCGGCGCGCCGTCGCTCCCTTCCCGCACCACCTCGCCCAGCAGGGCGGGGGTGCCGGCATAGCCGGCCGCGCTCAGGTGGCGCGCCATCTCGGCTTCCGGGTGGATGCCGGGCTGCAGGCGTCGCAGCAGCTTCAGCACCACTGCCTCTCCGATGATGACGGAGCTGTTGGTCTGCTCGCCGCCGGCGCGCCGCACGTCCGGCGCGTCGCCGAGGTCCAGGGCGGCCAGGGCCGGCGTGCCGAGGAAGCGGATCTCGCCCTCCGGCGTCGATATGCGCTGGCCGTCGCGGCAGGCGGCGAGCACGGCGCGCGGGAAGACGTCGGTCGCCGCCGCATCGGTCAGCAGCCCCACCCGTGCCCCCTGGCGCAGCCGCGCCAGGGCAAGCTGTCCGGCCGGCTTCGCCGCCTCTTCCTCGCCGATGCGAGCCAACGGCACGGCCCAGCGCGCGCCGGCGGCCTCCACCTCGGCGAGCACGAGCAGTTGGCCGGCGGGTGCGGGCATCGGCACAGCGAGGGCGAGATGCGCCGCCTCCCGCCAGCGCGGCGGGGCGGTGAACCAGCGCCGCAGCGGCAGCCAGGCCGGCAGCACCTCGCGCTCCATGATGGCGCGGGCCTCGGCGATCAGGCGTTCGGCGCCCGGGCGCACCACCAGCGTGCGCAGTTCCGGCAGCGGCTCCGGCGAGGGGACGTGCCAGGCCGGCAGCGCCGCGCCCTGCGCCAGCAGGAACCAGTGGAAGCCGTGCGGCGGCAGCGTCAGCAGGTAGGGCAGCGCGCCGACCGGCGGGAAGGGCGTGCCGCCCAGCATCTCCACCGGGACGCGCCCGGCATGGTCCGACAGGTCGAGCTCCACCGCCTGAGCGGCGCGCGAGAGGTTGAAGACGCAGAGCACAACCTCCTCCTCCCACTCCCGCAGATAGGCCAGCACCTTGCGGTTGCCGGGGTAGAGCAGGCGCATCGCGCCGCGGCCGAAGGCCTTGGTGCGCTTGCGCACCGCCAGCATCCGCCGCGTCCAGTTGAGCAGGGATGACGGGTCGCGCAGCTGGCTTTCGACGTTCACCGCCTGGAAGCCGTAGAGCGGATCCTGGATCGGCGGCAGCACCAGCGCCGCGGGATCGGCGCGGGAGAAGCCGCCGTTGCGGTCGGGCGACCACTGCATCGGCGTGCGCACCCCGTCGCGGTCGCGCAGGTAGACGTTGTCGCCCATGCCGATCTCGTCGCCGTAGTAGATCACCGGTGTGCCGGGCATTGACAGCAGCAGGCCGTTCATCAGCTCGATCCGCCGCAGGTCGCGTTCCATCAGCGGCGCCAGCCGCCGCCGGATGCCCAGGTTGATGCGCGCGCGCTTGTCGGCGGCGTAGGTGTTCCACAGCGCGTCGCGCTCGGAATCCGTCACCATCTCCAGCGTCAGCTCGTCGTGGTTGCGCAGGAACACCGCCCATTGGCAGCCATCCGGGATGTCCGGCGTCTGGCGCAGGATATCGGTGACGGGGAAGCGGTCCTCCTGCGCCACCGCCATGTACATCCGCGGCATGAGCGGGAAGTGGAAGCACATGTGGCACTCGTCGCCGGCGCCGAAATACTGCTGCACGTCCTCCGGCCACATGTTCGCCTCGGCCAGCAGCATGCGGTTCGGGTAGCGCTTGTCGAGCTCGGCGCGGATGCGCCGCAGGATGGCGTGCGTCTCCGCCAGGTTCTCGTTCGTCGTGCCCTCCCGCTCGATCAGGTAGGGGACGGCGTCGAGCCTGAGGCCGTCCACGCCCATGTCGAGCCAGAAGCGCATCACCCGCAGCACCGCGGCCAGAACGCGCGGGTTGTCGAAGTTCAGGTCGGGCTGGTGGCTGTAGAAGCGGTGCCAGTAGTACGCCTTGGCGACAGGGTCCCAGGTCCAGTTGGAGGTCTCGGTGTCGCAGAAGATGATGCGGGTGCCGGCGTAGCGCTTGTCGTCGTCGGACCACACGTACCAGTTCCGCTCGCGTGAGCCCGGAGGGGCGTGGCGGGCGCGCTGGAACCAGGGATGGTCGCTGCTGGTGTGGTTGACGACCAGCTCGGTGATGACCTTCAGGCCCCGTTCGTGCGCCGCCTCCACGAAGCGGCGGAAATCGACCAGCTTGCCGTAGTCCGGGTTCACCCCGGTGTAGTCGCTGATGTCGTAGCCGTCGTCCTTCAGCGGCGACGGGTAGAAGGGCAGCAGCCAGATCGCGTCCACGCCGAGGCCGGCCACGTGGTCCAGCCGCGCCACCAGGCCGGCGAAGTCGCCGATGCCATCGTCGTTGGCGTCCATGAAGGACTTCGGATGCAGCTGGTAGATGACGGCATCGCGCCACCAGAAGGGCTCGCGTCCCGAATCCCTCTCCCGCCGCCTGCGCTGCGCCATCCGTCGCTCCGTTCCGTCGCCAGATGGTCTAGCGGCGGGGCGCGCATCCCGCGTCCCGCGCGCCGGTCACGGATGCGGGAGCCGCCAGCCCGATCCGGGGCTTGCCTCCGACGGGTGGCACCGGACAGGATGGGCCGGTTCCCGAACCGCGGGCGACGCTGCGCCCGAGAGCGTCACATGGCCTCCGACCACAAGCGCTTCCCGCCGCACATCCAGCGACAGGCGCTGGCCCGGCAGAAGGATGTCTGCGCCTGCTGCGGCGTCCGCATCCACGCGATCGGCGAGGCCGGGGTGGACCGGCATCCCTTCGGCGAGCGCGCCGAGGGCCACCACGTCATCCCGCACCGCAGCCCGATGAACGGGCCGATCTCGGTCGAGAACTGCGTGGTGATCTGCCGGGCCTGCCACCTGAGCGTCCATCAGGGCGGTCACTGGCGCGACGTCTCGATCTACAACGACATCCTGCACCTGCCGATGCCGCGGCGCATCGCCCGGATCGCGGCGCTCTACCCCCACTACCGCGGCTGACCGGCCCCCGCGCCCCGGGGCGGGGCGACGCGGCTTGACCCTGCCGGCCCGCCACCGCAGCCTCGGCGCGGAGCCACCCGGAACGACGATGCCCGCCTTCCAGCCCCGCCGCCCGCTGCGCGCCCTGTTCATCCACCAGAACTTCCCCGGCCAGTACGCGCATCTGGCGCCCGCCCTGGCGGAGCGGGCGGGCGTGCAGGTCTGGGGCATGGGCGAGAAGCCCGGCTACAAGGCGCCCGGCGTCACCTACGTCCACTACGGCGCGCCGCGCGGCGCGGGCGAGCAGACGCACCGCTACATCCGCAACCTGGAAGCCGGCATCCGCCGCGGCCAGCAGCTGGCCAACCGGCTGGTGCAGCTGCGCGACCAGGACGGGCTCAGGCCCGACGTCATCGTCTGCCACCCCGGCTGGGGCGAGGGGCTGTTCCTGAAGGACGTCTTCCCGCGCGCCCGAACCCTCTACTATTGGGAGTTCTACTACAACGCCTTCGGCCAGGATCTCGGCTTCGACCCGACGCAGGGCGTCACGCTGGACGATGCGGCGCGGGTGCGCGTGCTGAACGCGACGCAGCTGATCTCCCTGCAGGCGGCCGACTGGGGCGTCAGCCCCACGCGCTGGCAGTGGAGCCGCTACCCCGACTGGGCGCGCCGCCGCATGACCTGCCTGCACGAAGGCGTGGACACGCAGCGCTGCGCCCCGCGGGAGGGCGCGGTGTTCCGCACGCCGGAAGGCCGCGAGTTCCGCAAGGGCGACCCCGTCATCTCCTACGTCGCCCGCAACCTGGAGCCCTATCGCGGCTTCCCCTCCTTCATGCAGGCGCTGGCCCTGATGCAGGCGGAGCGGCCGGACCTGCATGCGGTGGTGGTGGGCGGGACGGAGATCTCCTACGGGCGGCGGCCGGACGGGGCGCCGAACTGGAAGGACAAGGTGCTGGCCGACCTGGCCGGCCAGCTCGACCTCTCGCGCATCCATTTCACCGGCCGGGTGCCGCACGATGCGCTGCACGACCTGTTCCGCGTCACCGCGGCGCATGTCTACCTGACCTACCCCTTCGTGCTGTCCTGGTCGATGCTGGAGAGCATGGCGTGCGGTGCGCTGGTCGTCGGCTCCGACACGCCCCCGGTGGCGGAGGCGATCACCCATGGCGTGAACGGGCTGCTGGTGCCGTTCTTCGACCCGCCGGCCATCGCGCGCACGGTGCTGGGCGTGCTGGCCGATCCGGCAGCCCATGCGCCGCTGGCCGAGGCCGCCCGCCGCAGCGTGATCGAACGCTACGACCTCCGCACGGTCTGCCTGCCGCGGCAGCTGGAGCTCGTGGAACGGATTGCTGCCGGACTGGATCCCGATCAGGAGCCGGATAGCTGACGGACGGCGCTTTTCCGGCACTCCACCATCGGTTATGGAGACGCCGACAACCCACGGTGGCAGAGGCGAGGCCATGCCGAACGACCTGGTGCAGGACGGGCCGGCCCAGCCGGCCGTGCTCCGCGCCGGCAATTTCGAGGCGCGGGGCTTCGCGATCGCGGGGCCGCTGCTGATCTCCGCGCGGCGCTTCGGCGATGCGCGCGGCGTCTTCGCCGAGACCTACAGCCGGCGCGACTTCGCCGCGCTCGGCATCCCCGACGAGTTCGTGCAGGACAACCAGTCCGTCTCGGTGTCCATCGGGACGATCCGCGGGCTGCATTTCCAGACGCCGCCGCGCGGCCAGGGCAAGCTGGTGCGGGTGCTGCGCGGCCGCATCCTGGATGTGGCCGTCGACCTGCGCCGCGCCTCGCCGAGCTTCGGCCGCCATGTCGCGGCGGAGCTCTCGGCGGAGAACGGGCTGATGCTCTGGGTGCCGGTCGGCTTCGCGCATGGCTTCGTCACCCGGGAGCCGGATACCGAGGTCGCCTACAAGGTCACCGACACCTACGCCCCGCAGAACGACGCCGGCATCGCCTGGGACGACCCTGCGCTCGGCATCGACTGGGGCGTGACGGCGGCGGAGGCGATCCTGTCCGACAAGGACAGCCGGCTGCCACGCCTGGCCGATCTGGGGCCGGTCTTCTGATGCGCGTCCTGATCGCGGGGCGCGCAGGGCAAGTCGCGCGCGCCCTGCTGGCCCGCCTGCAGCCCGAGGGCCACGAGGTCACGGCGCTGGAGCCGCCGGAGCTGGACCTGACCAGCCGGGAGAGCATCGCCGCGGCGATGGAGGCTGCCCGCCCCGACCTCGTGGTGAACGCGGCCGCCTACACCGCCGTGGACAAGGCCGAGGACCAGCCGGACATCGCCCGGGCGGTGAACGCAACCGGCGCCGGCTGGCTGGCCGAGGCCGCCGCGGCCCGGGGCGCGCCCTTCGTGCATTTCTCCACCGACTACGTCTTCGACGGGCTGAAGGGCGCGCCCTATGTCGAGACGGACGCAACCGCCCCGCTCGGCGTCTATGGCGCCACGAAGGAGGAAGGCGAGCGGGCCGCGCTGACCGCCAACCCGCGCAGCGTGGTGATCCGCACGGCCTGGGTGTGCAGCGCGGACGGCGCCAACTTCGTCAAGACGATGCTGCGCCTGGCGAAGGAACGCGAGGAGCTGCGGGTGGTGGCGGACCAGTATGGCGCACCGACCTTCGCCGCCGACCTGGCCGATGCGGTCACCCGCATGGCGCCGCGGCTGCTGGCCGCGCCGGCGGGCGACGCCGCCTTCGGCCTGTTCCACCTCTCCGGCGCGCCGCACACGACGTGGCACGGCTTCACGGCGGAGATCCTGGAGCAGGCCGCGCGGCGCGGCCATCCGAAGCCGCGCCTCATGCCGATCGCCACTGCCGACTACCCGACGAAGGCGCGCCGCCCGGCCGATGGGCGGCTGGACTGCTCGAAGATCGGGCGCGTGCACGGCATCGCGCCGGCCGACTGGCGCGTCTCGCTGGCGCGCTGCCTCGATCTGCTCGTCGGCCCCGTGAAGGAGACCACGTCATGAAGGGCATCGTGCTCGCCGGCGGCGCCGGCACGCGGCTGCATCCGGCGACGCTGGCCGTCTCGAAGCAGCTGCTGCCGGTCTACGACAAGCCGATGGTCTACTACCCGCTCTCCGTGCTGATGCTGGCCGGCATCCGCGAGGTGATGCTGATCTCCACCCCGCACGACCTGCCGCTGTTCCGCCGACTGCTCGGCGATGGCGCGCCCTGGGGCATCCGCATCGACTACACCGTGCAGGAACGGCCGGACGGCATCGCGCGCGCGCTCACCCTCTCGGAGGAGTTCCTGGCCGGCGAGCCCTCCGCCCTCGTCCTCGGCGACAACCTGTTCCACGGCCACGACCTGGACGAGCGGCTGAAGGAGGCCCGCGCCGCGACGGCGCAGGCCGGCGCCACCGTCTTCGCCTATCGCGTCGCAGACCCCGAGCGCTACGGCGTGGTGGAGTTCGATTCGCAGGGCCGCGCGCTGACTATCGAGGAGAAGCCGAAGCAGCCGCGCTCCCACTGGGCGGTGACCGGCCTCTATTTCTACGACGGCCGCGCCCCGGCCATCGCGCGTGCGCTGAAGCCTTCCGCGCGCGGCGAGCTGGAGATCACCGACCTCAACCGCGTCTACCTGGAGGAAGGCACGCTGCGCGTCACGCAGCTCGGCCGCGGCTATGCCTGGCTCGACACCGGCACGCATGACAGCCTGCTGGAAGCCGGCGAGTTCGTGCGCGCCATCGAGAAGCGCACCGGCCAGAAGGTCGCCTCGCCGGAGGAGATCGCCTGGCGGATGGGCTTCATCGACGCGGCGCAGCTCGCCGCGCTGGCGAAGCCGCTGCGCAACAGCGGCTATGGCACCTACCTCGAAGGGCTGCTGGCGCGCGAAGGCGGCTGATGCCGTCGCGGCCACCCGTCGCGATCGTCGGCGCCGGGCCGGTCGGCCTGGTGCTCGCGCTGCGGCTCGCGACCCTCGGCGTGCCGAGCCTGGTGCTGGAGGCCGAGGCCGACATCTCGGAGGAGCTGCGCGCCTCCACCTTCCATCCGCCGACGCTCGACATGCTGGCGGAGCTCGGCCTCGCGGATGCGCTGATCGCCCAGGGGCTGGTCACGCCGACCTGGCAGATCCGCCGGCACGAGGACGGCGCCCGCGCCGTCTTCGACCTTTCGGTGCTGAAGGACGAAACCGCCCATCCCTACCGGCTGCAGGCCGAGCAGTGGAAGCTCTCCCGCCTGGTGCTGGCGAGGCTGCGGGCGGAGCACGCCGGCGCGGTGGAGCTGCGCTTCGGCTGCGCCGTGGATGCGGTGGCGCAGGATGCGGATGGCGTGACGCTGTCCGGCATGGGCTTCGACCCGCTCCGCGCCGCCTACGCCATCGGCTGCGACGGCGCGCGCAGCGTTGTCCGCCGCGCCATGGGGCTCGACTTCCCCGGCGACACCTATCCCGAGACGACGATCCTGGCGACCACCCCCTTCGACTTCGGCGCGGTGTTCGAGGGCCTGTCCAACGTGAACTACGTCTGGACGCAGCATCCGGCGTTCAGCGGCACCTTCAGCCTGCTGCGCGTGCCCGGGAAATGGCGCGCGAGCCTCTATCCCGCGCCGGGCGAAAGCGTGGAGGAGGCGCTGCGGCCGGAGGCGATCGAGCGCAAGCTGCAGGCCATCCACCCGAAGGGCACGCCCTATGACGTGCCGGACCTGCGCCCCTACCGCATCCACCAGCGCATCGTGGAGAGCTACGACCGCGGCCGGCTGCTGCTGGCCGGCGACGCCGCGCATCTGAACAGCCCGTCCGGCGGCATGGGCATGAATGGCGGCATCCACGACGCGATGGAACTCGCCGCCACCCTCGCCCCGGTCTGGAGGAACGAGGCGGAGCCGGCCCTGCTCGGCCGCTACACCAGGCGCCGGCGCCCGGTTGCGGAGCGCGAGATCATCGCCCAGGCCGACCGCAACCGCGCCCGCATGCGGGAGACCGACCCGGCGCGCCGGGCCGAGATGCTGGCCGAGCTGCAGCGCACCGCCGCCGATCCGGCCCGCGCCCGGGAACAGCTGCTGCGCTCCTCCATGATCGCGGGGCTGCGCGCAGCGGCCACGGTGAGCTGAAGCGCCAGTCCGCAGGGACCGTCCGATCGGGCCTTCATCGCGCTGTCATCATTCTGTAAAAGGGACGCAACGCGGTCCCGATACCTGCCCGCGACCAATCCACGGGGGAGAGGAAAGCCCAATGATTCGCCGCATGCTCATGGCCGGCGCTGTCGCGCTCGGCCTTGCCGGGGCCCTGCCGGCCACGGCCCAGCAGCCCGTCGAAATCCAGTTCTGGCACGGCCTGACCCAGCCCAATGGCGGCCTGCTTGAGCAGATCGCCGCCGACTTCAACGCCAGCCAGAACCGCTACCGCGTGGTGGCGACCTTCCGCGGCAGCTATCCCGAGACGATGGTGGCGGCGATCGCGGCCTTCCGCGCCAACACCGCGCCGCACATCGTGCAGATGTTCGAGGTCGGCACCGGCACCATGATGGCCGCGGGCCGCGCCATCAAGCCGCTGCACGAGCTCATGGCCGAGACCGGCCTGCAGGTGAACTTCGCGGACTACCTGCCCGCGGTGCGCGGCTACTACAGCCTGCGCGACGGGCGGATGATGTCGATGCCGTTCAACAGCTCGACAGCGATCGTCTTCTACAACAAGGACGCCTTCCGCCGCGCCGGTCTCAACCCCGACCAGTTCCCGGAGACCTGGCAGGGGGTGGAGCAGGCGGCGCGCGCGCTGCGGGCGGCCGGCCACCAGTGCCCGATGACGACGGCCTGGCCGACCTGGCTGATGGTCGAGCAGTTCAGCGCCATCCACAACATCCCGCTGGCCACCCAGGACAACGGCTTCGGCGGCCTGAACGCCGAGCTTGCCATCAACAACCCGCTGATGCTGCGCCACCTGACCAACCTGGTGAACTGGCAGCGCGAGGGCCTGTTCCGCTACGGCGGCCGCGACACGGCGGCGGAGCCGCTGTTCCCGAACGGCGAATGCGCCATCATCTTCAACTCGTCGGGCTATCGCGGCCGCGTCCAGCGCGAGTCGCAGTTCCAGTGGGGCGTGGCGATGCTGCCCTACTACAACGACGTGCAGGGCGCGCCCTTCAACTCCATCATCGGCGGCGCCAGCTTCTGGACGATGAACCGCGGCCCGAACGCGCAGCGCAGCGCCGAGGAGCTGCGCGGCGTGGCGGAGTTCTTCCGCTTCATCTCCCAGCCGCAGGTGGCGGCCAAGTGGCACACCGACACGGGCTTCCTGCCGGTGAACCGCACCGCCTATGAGCAGGTCCGCGCGACCGGCTTCTACAGCCAGCCGCAGAATGCCGGTGCCGACATCCCGATCCAGCAGCTGCTGCGCGGCGGCGGGCAGATGACCGGCAACACGATGGGCATCCGCCTCGGCGGCTTCGTGGAGATCCGCAACATCATCCAGGAGGAGATGGAGCGGGCCTTCCAGGGCCAGCAGACGCCGGAGCAGGCGCTGACCAACGCGACGAACCGCGGCAACCAGGTGCTGCGCAACTTCGAGCGCCAGAACCGCGGCGGCTGAGGTCGCGGCGCGTCCCCTCCCCGCTCCCGCCCCTCCCTCCCCCGCGCGCGGGGGAGGGTTGGGGCAGGGGTCCGAGGATGAGGACGCACCCGGCGAAGCATCCCCACACTGACCCTCCCCAGGGGAGGGAACTGCCAAGCGGCGGAGGCAGCACCCTTGCGCAAGAAGGTGATCTTCAAGGGCGTCGCCCTGCCCTACCTGCTGCTGCTGCCCCAGTTGATCATCACGGGCATCTTCTTCTTCTGGCCCGCCGGGCAGGCGATCTACGGCTCCTTCCTGCGGGAGGACGCCTTCGGCCTGTCGCGCGAATTCGTCGGCTTCGAGAACTTCGCCGACATCCTGGCCGACCCGAACTACCTCAACGCGGTCTCCAACACCGTGATCTTCTCCTCCGCGGTCGCCTTCTCCGCCCTCGGCGTGGCGCTGTTCCTCGCGGTGCAGGCGGATAAGGCGATCCGCGGGGCCGATTTCTACAAGACGATGCTGATCTGGCCCTACGCCATCGCGCCCGCGATCGCTGCGGTGCTGTGGCTGTTCCTGTTCCATCCGCAGATCGGCCTGTTCGGCCGCTTCCTGAACGGCATCGGCATACCCTGGGACTACAAGCTGAACGGCGGGCAGGCGATGCTGATGGTGATCATCGCGGCCGCCTGGAAGCAGGTGAGCTACAACTTCATTTTCTTCCTCGCCGGCCTGCAGTCGATCCCGCGCAGCGTGCTGGAGGCCGCCGCGATCGACGGCGCACGTCCGGCCCGGCGGTTCTGGACGGTGATCTTCCCGCTGCTCGCGCCGACCAGCTTCTTCCTGCTGGTGGTCAACCTCGTCTACGCCTTCTTCGACACCTTCGGGACGATCCATGCGCTGACGCGCGGCGGGCCGGGCCAGTCCACCACGACGCTGATCTACAAGGTCTATGTCGACGGCGTGGAGAACCTGAACTTCGGCGCCTCCGCCGCGCAGAGCGTGATCCTGATGGCCCTCGTCATCGCGCTGACCGCCATCCAGTTCAGGTTCATCGAGCGCAAGGTGCATTATTGATGATGCCCTCAGACGCCGGCGCGGCCTCCGGCCGCTTGGCTTCCGCGCAGGCTGCTGGCGCACCCGGCGGCGCGGTCATGTGGTGCGCGGCGCGCATTCGCGCGCTCGGCCCGCTGGCGCGGGCCGCCGTGGCTGCTTCTCCGGGGCCATGCGCATGCTGATGCGCGACACGACGATGGAGGACATCGCGCTGGCCCGCGCCACCGCGCGGCGGCAGGCGCGCAGCCGGTGGATCGCGCACGCGCTGCTCGCCCTCGGCGTGCTGATCTTCGCCTTCCCAATCTGGATCACCGTCGTCGGCTCCACCCACGACGTCAGCACGATCGGCCGCGGCGAGGTGCCGCTGTGGTTCGGCGGGGAAGGCGTGGCGAACTATGTCAGCGCCTGGCTGCGCGGCGGGTCGTCGCTGCGCACCACCGGCGCCGTGCCGGCCTGGCTGATGCTGTGGAACAGCCTGAACATGGCCGTGCTGATCGCGGTGGGGAAGATCGCGATCTCCCTGCTCTCGGCCTATGCCGTGGTGTTCTTCGCCTTCCCCGGGCGCATGGTGTGCTTCTGGCTGATCTTCATCACGCTGATGCTGCCGGTCGAGGTGCGCATCATCCCGACCTTCGAGGTCATGGTGAACCTCGGGCTGATCAACAGCATGGCCGGGCTGGTGGTGCCGCTTGTCGCCTCCGCCACGGCGACGCTGCTGTTCCGCCAGTTCTTCCTCACCATCCCCGACGAATACGTCGAGGCCGCGAAGATCGACGGCGCCGGCCCGCTGCGCTTCTTCAAGGACGTCGTGCTGCCGCTGAGCGTCACGAACATCGCCGCGCTGTTCGTCATCCTCTTCATCTATGGTTGGAACCAGTATCTCTGGCCGCTGCTGATCGTCTCCGACAAGGACCTGGAGACGGTGGTGGTCGGCATGACCAAGATGATCGGCACCGGCGACCAGCAGAACGAGTGGAACATCATCATGGCGACCGCCGTGCTGGCCATGCTGCCGCCGGTGCTGGTGGTGATCCTGATGCAGCGCTGGTTCGTGAAGGGCCTGACGGAGACCGAGAAGTAATGGCCACCCTCTCCCTCTCCGGCATCCGGAAGTCCTTCGGCCAGACCGAGGTTCTGCACGGCATCGAGCTCGACGTCGCCGATGGCGAGATGATCGTCGTCGTCGGCGCCTCGGGCTGCGGCAAGTCCACCCTGCTGCGCATCGTGGCGGGGCTGGAGACGCCGACCTCCGGCACCGTCCGCATCGACGGGCGCGACGTGACGAAGCTCGAACCCGCCGACCGCGACATCGCAATGGTGTTCCAGAACTACGCGCTCTACCCGCATATGTCCGTCTTCGAGAACATGGCCTACGGGCTGCGCATCCGCGGCCTGCCCATGGTGGAGATCAGGAAGCGCGTGGCCGAGGCCGCCGAGATGCTGGAGATCGGCCCGCTGCTCGAGCGGAAGCCGCGCCAGCTCTCGGGCGGGCAGCGCCAGCGCGTGGCGATGGGCCGCGCCATCGTCCGCGAACCCAAGCTGTTCCTGTTCGACGAGCCGCTCTCCAACCTCGATGCCAAGCTGCGCGTGCAGATGCGCGCCGAGATCCGCCGCCTGCAGAAGCGCCTGGGCGTCACCAGCCTGTTCGTCACGCACGACCAGGTGGAGGCGATGACGCTCGGCGACCGCCTGGTGGTGATGCACAAGGGGCGCGCAGCGCAGGTCGCCTCCCCCATGGAGGTCTGGGGCGTGCCGGCGGATACCTATGTCGCGGGCTTCATCGGCTCGCCGGCGATGAACTTCCTCTCCGCCACGCTGGTCCAGGGCGGCGGCGGCGCGCAGTTGAAGGCGGGCCCCGCCCTGCCCTTCGCCGACGGGCCGCGCCCGGGCGAGGACGGCACGAAGCTCGTCATCGGCATCCGGCCGGAGCATGTGCAGCACCTGCCGGACGGCGCCGGCGCGCTGCCGCTGGCGGTGGACCTGGTAGAGCCGCTGGGCTCCGAGACGGTGATCCATGGGCGCCTGCCTGGGGAGGAGGTGCTGGTGGCGCGCCTGCCGCTCGCCGCCGGCGCGATCGGCGAGGTTCTGCCGGTCGGCCTGCCGCCCGCGTCCTGGCACGTCTTCTCCGCCGAGGGCGCGCGCCTGCCCGCGCGTGCCACCGCGCCGGCCTGATCCGCGCGCTGTTGCCGTGAGCGCGTCGGCGGGGGCATGGTCCGCCCGCCCGATGCCCGACCTGCCCGACACACCGGACGCCCTGCTCGCCCGCGCCGACGCGCTGCGCGACGGCGGCGACTGGGCGGCGGCGGAGCCCTTCTACCGCGCCTACCTGGCACAGCGGCCGCGGCACTGGCAGATCCATGTCCAGCTCGGCCACGCCGTGAAGGAAGGCGGCGACCCCGAGGCGGCGCTGGCGCAGTACCGCCACGCCGCGGCTCTGGCGCCCGACGCCTGGGACCCCGCGCTGCAGGAAGGCCATGTGCTGCGCCTGCTGGGCCGCGGGCGGGAGGCCGCGCAAGCCATGGCGCGCGCGCTGTCCCTCGCCCCCGAGTCGCCGCTGCTGCGACGCGAGGTCGCGCTGCTGCGCCACCGTCTGGACGAGCCGCCCGAGGGTCCCGCCGAGGCGCTGCCGCTGCCGCCCGCGGGCCCGCCGACGCAACTCGTCTTCGACGTGACGGACCTGCTGGACTACCTGCGCGACGCGCGCACGCCCACGGGCATCCAGCGCGTGCAGATGGGCCTTCTCGGCGGCATCCTCGATCATCCGGCGCCGCCCGCCCCGGTGCTGCTGGTGGCCTACGACCCCTCCGCCTGGCGCTGGTGGCAGGTGGACATCGCGGCCTTCGCGCAGGTACTGGCCCTGTCGCGCACCGGGGCGGAGGCGTCCGACCCCGCCTGGCGAGCCGCCACCGCCGCGCTGTGCGAGGCCGATGCGCGGCCGGAAGCGCCACTGCTGCCGGGCGCGACGCTCGCCAGCCTGGGCAATGCGTGGGGGGTGGAGGACTACTTCCGCGGCCTGCGCATGCTCCGCCGCCGCGTCCCGCTCCGCTACGCCGCCTTCCTGCATGACTGCGTGCCGCTGGCGATGCCGGAGCACTGCCTGGACCTGACGGCGCGGCTCTATGCGCGCTGGTTCGCGGCGCTGGCGCTGCATGCCGACCTGCTGCTGGCGAATTCCCGCGCCACCGCGGCCGACGTGGTCCGCCATGCCGCGCCGCTCGGCCAGCACGCCGTGCCCGCCGTGGTGCCGCTGGCCGCCGAGCCGCCG
>NZ_JAPSMD010000113.1 GCF_027856955.1 Falsiroseomonas oryzae
TGCGGCTCGGGCGCCGCCTGGGCAGGCGCGGTGTTGGCGGGCGCGGCATTGGCCGCCGACGGCGCCTCCGCCACGGGCGTCATGCGCGGGCGCGGATCGGGCGCGGCCGCGCCCTGCAGCGCCTCCATCGCGCGCTCGACGAGATGGCGGGAGGAGGGCGACGCCGTCACGTGAACCTCGCAACCAGCTCGGGCAATCGGGCGATCAAGGCTGGTCCCCCCGCGGTGACGATGCCGTAGGCCGCAAGCAGGCCGGCGACGCCGAAGGCGAAGACGATGACGGCCAGCACCTCGCTGCGCACCGGCAAGGTGGAGGAAATGCTGCCGATCACCGGCAGGCCCAGCTTCCGCAGGTCGTGCACGGTGTAGAAGCTGCGGTCGAGCTGCACGAACAGGAAGGCGAGCACCACGCCCGCGCCGATGCCCGCGGCCAGCGCGCCGGAGGCGATGATCACGCGATTCGGTCCGATCGGGTCGGTCGGCAGCACCGGCGGGTCCACGATCTCCAGCCGCACGCGGTCGGCGCCGACCCGCGCCGCGCCGGCCAGCAGCACGGA
This sequence comes from Falsiroseomonas oryzae, assembly GCF_027856955.1. Lineage (GTDB taxonomy): Bacteria > Pseudomonadota > Alphaproteobacteria > Acetobacterales > Acetobacteraceae > Falsiroseomonas > Falsiroseomonas oryzae. Next base: position 557 of record NZ_JAPSMD010000113.1, read on the forward strand.
TTCGCGGCGGCCGAGCAGCTCCTCGTGCTGGCGGCGCAGCACGTTGTAGTCGCGGTCCAGCGCCATGAACTGCGCCTGCAACTGCGGCGCGGTGCGCGCCAGCGCCTCCATCCGGCCGATCTGCATCTCCTCCTGCCGGATCGTGCGCTGGAAGGACGCGATCTGCGTCTCGGTGTCGAGCAGGCGCACGCGCAACTGCTCGTAGAGCGGGTTCGGGATGCCGGTGCCGCCCTGGGCGCGCGGGATGTTCGCCGCGCCCGGCCTCGGGCCGGGGTTGGCACGGAGCTCGTTCAGCTCGTTGCGCGCCGCCACCACGGCCGGGTGGCTGTCCGTGAAGCGCAGGCGCAGCTCGCGCAGCTGCTGTTCCGCCGCGATCACCCGCGGGTCGGCGCTGCTGCCATCCGGCAGCCGCAGGGTCTGGGGCGTCACCTCAAGCTGCTGGCGCAGCATCTCGCGCCGCTGGATCGCGTCCTCGAGGTTGTCGCGCGTGTTCAGCAGCCTCCCGCGAGCCGATTCCAGCCCGGAGACGCCGGCATCGCCCGGCAGCAGCTCGGCGTAGCGGGCGCGGAACTCGGCGCGGCGCTGCTCCGCCTCCCGCAGCTGCGCCTCGTAGGAGGCGATCTGCTGGTTGATGAAGTTCCGCGCGTTCTCCATCTGCACACGGTCGTTCGCCGTCGCCTGCTCCATGAACATGGTCAGCACGGTCTGGACGACGTCCTGCGCCATGCGCGGGTCGGTGTCGGTATAGGTGATGGTGAACAGGTTGCGCGTCTGCGCGGCGATCCGGATGTTCGCCGCGAGGTTCGTAAGCAGCGCGTCGCGCCCCGCCACCGTGGTGGCGCGCAGGTCGAGCCCGGTGCGCGCCGCGACGCGTTCCATGTTCGGGCGGCTCAGCAGCGTGCGCTGCAGCAGTTCCACCTGGCTGCCGGGGCGGCTGTCCACCGCCAGGCCGCTCAGCAGCTGGCTCAGGATGATGTCGGCGTCGGCGTAGATCCGCGCGCTGGACCGGTATTGGTTCGGCAGGCTGTAGGCGTAGAACCAGCCGCCCAGGCAGATCACCCAGGCCAGCATCAGCGCCTTCCAGCGGTGACGCCAACCCCCGATCGCATAGTGCCGGAGCTGGAGGAGGATGACGTGCATCGCGCCCTCAGAACCAGCCCTGCGGGATCACCAGCGTATCGCCGGGCCGCAACGCCACGTCCTGGGAGACGTCGCCGTCCCGCAGCAGGTCGTTCAGGCGCAGGTTGAAGACGCTCTGCTGGCCGTTGGCCTCGCGCCGGATGAGCCGCGCCCGGTTGCCGGAGGCGAAGCGGGTCAGGCCGCCCGCCTCGATCAGCGCATCCAGCACCGTCATGCCCTCCCGGAAGGAAATGCTGCGCGGCTGCGCCGCCTCCCCGACGATGCGGATCTGGCGGTTGGTGGGGCCCACGAAGCTCTGCACGATCACCGTGACGTTCGGCTCTCGCACATACTCCTTAAGGCGGTCTTCAAGCTGGCGGGCCAGCTCGACCGGCGTTCGGCCGGCGGCCACGATGTCGTCCACGAGAGGCAGGGAGATCCGCCCGTCCGGGCGAACCGGCACCGCCATGCTCAGCTCGGGCGCGCGATAGACGAAGACGGAGAGGCTGTCGCCCGGGCCGATCACGTAGTCCGACGCAACCTCCGCCGGCGCCGCGGCGCTGGGCGATGGCGGCGGGAGCGTCGGCGCGCAGGCGCCGAGCAGCAGGCCAAGCCCCAGGGCGCACAGGCCGGCCATGCGGAACGAATGTGGCGCCATGCCCTGCCTCCGTGTAATCATGAGACACCCGGCCCCAGGGCGCACACGCCCGGCGGTTGCTTCTGGCGCGACCTTTAGCGCATTCGGCGGCAGAATAATAGCAGGCTCAAGTGCCTCGCCGGCGATCAGGTCGGCACGACATGTGCCGGATTCGGTTCACGCGAACCAGGAAAGACGTGTTGCCGCAACGCAACATCGCCGGCTGCCGTCGACAAATTTGCACAAATCTCGGCACCGGGACGTTCCTGGCCTGTCAACCCTGTCATTGCCCGGACCGAGCCAGCGGCCCGGACCGGGCATTGGGGCAGACGAGGCTCACATCACGCTGTCGCGATCGAAGGCGATCTGGACGCCGCCGATCGTCCCGCCGTTGTTGTACTCATCCAGCCAGTCCTTGATCGTGTTGCCGGCCGGAATGCCCCCCAAGGTGCTGTTCCAGGCGGTGGCGCTGGACGGCACCCGGAAGCTCGAGGCGTTCAGCGTCAGGCTGCCGTCGCCGGCCCCGTCGCCGTTCTCGTCCGGCGTGTGGCGCTGCAGCCAGTCGATCGCGAAGTCCACCGCATCCCGGGCATCCCGGACCGACGGATCGTTCGACGGGTCGGTCAGCGGGTTGCCGGCCATGTAGTTCAGCCAGGTCGCCAGCAGCTGGCGGTCCAGGATGAACCGGGCATCGCTGCCCATGGTGGTGTTGGACGCGTTGATGATCGCAAGCGCCTCGGAAATGGTATAGAATATTGTTTCTTCATTTCCGTCCGTGCGACCGTTCCTGTTGTAGTCGCCCACCAGCACGCCCACCCGGTTGACGTTGCCGACCGGATCGATGGGGCCGGAGGCGCCATAGGCCTGGAACAGCACGTCCGCGCCCGGGAAACCTGCCGTGCCGGCCTGGCGCGGGGCGGAGGCATCGCCGTCCCAGAAGTCGCGCCAGCTGCTGGCGCCCCAGAAGCCGGGGGTGCCGACGCCAGGCCCCGCGATCGGGGTGAAGCTGCCGGTCTCATAGTGGCTCATGTCGGAGTCGGTGGCGCCCGGGACGGTGATGGTCGCGGTGTTGCCATAGACGCCGCCCGGCACGACCGCCTGCACCTTCAGCAGCTCGATCTTGAAGCGGTCCTCCGGCGTGTGGTCGGCCGTCGAGGCGGCGATCACCAGCACGTTGCCCGCCACGTTGCCGGCGTTGATGTTCGCCCAGCGCGCGCTCGAACTCGTCGTGTCGTTCACCTCGGTGAAGCCCAGCCCGGCCAGCACCGAGTCGTTCAGCGTCAGCGTCCCGCTGAACGGCGTCGTCGTGTTGCCGATCCAGACCGAGATGTCGCTGTCGCCCACCACGTAGCCCAGGAAGGCCTCGTCCACCACGACCTGCCGGTCGAAGTGGAACGCCACGTAGTTGTCGCGGCCGATGTTGTCGACCGTGTGCGTGTCGCCGCTGCCATTGCCCTCGCTCCGATCCGTCACGCCGAGACCGCCGCCGAAGGCGCCGAGGAACCCGGTCTGCCACGTCCCGGCATCGTCGCGGCTGAAGGCGCTCGCCTTCACCTCGATGCCGCCCGCGTTGAAGGTCCGGACGTTGCCGTCCGTCCCGTCCAGTGCCGACGAGCCCTCGAGGTTGATGGTGGTGACCGCCCCCAGCCCCCCCAGGTTCTTCACCACGTCGGTCGCCTGGTAGAGCCAGACCTCCCCGGCCTCCAGCACGTTGTCCGCATCGCCCACCGGCCGGCTGGCCAGCGTGATCCGGCCATTGGCGATCGACAGGTCGTCCGACAGGTCCCCCGGCGTGCCGTTGTCGTCCACCAGCACGATGTCCGACGCCGCGATCGCCGTGTTCCCGGTGTTCTCAACCCGATACGTCCAGGTCACCTTCGAGCCCGGCGTCAGGATCGGAACTCCCACGCCGTTCGCCGTGTCCTCGTTGTCGTAGTCCGCCGCGATCGGATTGCTGTTGCTCGGCCCGCTCGTCGTCTTCTGCAGGTCGATCCCGGGACGCGGCGTCACGACGGCCGTCTTGTAGTGGCTCATGTCGGAGTCGGTGGCACCCGGGACGGTGATGGTCGCGGTGTTGCCATAGACGCCGCCCGGCACGACCGCCTGCACCTTCAGCAGCTCGATCTTGAAGCGGTCCTCCGGCGTGTGGTCGGCCGTCGAGGCGGCGATCACCAGCACGTTGCCCGCCACGTTGCCGGCGTTGATGTTCGCCCAACGCGCCTTCGAACTCGTCGTGTCGTTCACCTCGGTGAAGCCCAGCCCGGCCAGCACCGAGTCGTTCAGCGTCAGCGTCCCGCTGAACGGCGTCGTCGTGTTGCCGATCCAGACCGAGATGTCGCTGTCGCCCACCACGTAGCCCAGGAAGGCCTCGTCCACCACGACCTGCCGGTCGAAGTGGAACGCCACGTAGTTGTCGCGGCCGATGTTGTCGACCGTGTGCGTGTCGCCGCTGCCATTGCCCTCGCTCCGATCCGTCACGCCGAGACCGCCGCCGAAGGCGCCGAGGAACCCGGTCTGCCACGTCCCGGCGTCGTCGCGGCTGAAGGCACTCGCCTTCACCGCGATGCCGCCCGCGTTGAAGGTCCGGACATTGCCGTCCGTCCCGTCCAGTGCCGACGAGCCCTCGAGGTTGATGGTGGTGACCGCCCCCAGCCCGCCCAGGGTCTTCACCACGTCGGTCGCCTCGTAGAGCCAGACCTCCCCGGCCTCCAGCACGTTGTCCGCATCGCCCACCGGCCGGCTGGCCAGCGTGATCCGGCCATTGGCGATCGACAGGTCGTCCGACAGGTCCCCCGGCGTGCCGTTGTCGTCCACCAGCACGATGTCCGACGCCGCGATCGCCGTGTTCCCGGTGTTCTCCACCCGATACGTCCAGGTCACCTTCGAGCCCGGCGTCAGGATCGGAACCCCCACGCCGCTCGCCGTGTCCTCGTTGTCGTAGTCCGCCGCGATCGGATTGCTGTTGCTCGGCCCGCTCGTCGTCTTCTGCAGGTCGATACCCGGACGCGGCGGGATCTGCCCGACATAGACCGCATCGTCGCGATCCGAGACGGTGCGCGAATTGCCGAACGGATCGGTGTAGGTCGTGGTGACCGCGGCGGTGTTGGTCACCTGGCCGGACTGCCACATGCCGGTCACGTCGAAGGACGTGCTCTGCCCGACCCCGAGGCTCGCGATCGTCACCGTCGTGCCGGGCGCCGCGCCGTTCAGGTCGAGCGTCGGGTCGGACACCACCAGGTTGGTCAGCGTCACCGTGCCGGTGTTGGTCACCACGAAGCGGTAGATCGGGTTGCTGCCCTGCAGCAGCGTCACCGCATCCGCCGCGGTGTCGGCATCGACGAAGCCGGCGCTGCCCTTGATCAGCTTCTCGATGTCCACCAGCGGCTTCACGCCGAGATAGTTGCTCGGGTCGGTCGCCGTGACGTTCTGCGTCACCAGCCCGTTCACATAGATCCCGCGCGCCAGGCCGATATTGGCATAGGCACCGACCACGGCCGTGCCCGGTGCGCTGTACGTCCAGGTCTCGCCGAGATCGAGCAGCGTGTTGCCATTGGCGTCGCCGCCGATGAAGCTCGGCGCGAAGTCGTCCGAGGTGTTGCCGGCCGTGCCGTTGTCGTCGTGCACCGTGACGCCGGAGAGTGCCACGTTGCCGGTATTGGTCACCTGGTAGAACCAGGTGACCGTGGACCCTTCGAGCAGCGTGATCCCGTCCGTGCTGCCGGCCAGCAGGCCGTTGCCGCTGGTCGTCTTGACGATGCCGATGCCCGGCAGCGCGTCCGTCGTGGTGCGCTCGTCGCCGACATAGATCGCGATGTCGCTGTCGCCGACGGTGGTGGAATTGCCGAAGCCGTCGGTGAAGTCGCCGGTGACCGAGGCGGTGTTGGTGATCTGGCCTACCTGGTGCGTGCCGCTCACCTGGAAGGCCGTCGCCGCCCCGGCCGCCAGGTCACCGATGAAGCGCGTGACGCCCGGATCCGACCCGTTCAGGTCGAACATCGGGTCGGAGACCTCAACGCCGGTCAGCGCGACCGGCCCGGTGTTGGTCACCACGAAGCGGTAGAGCGGGTTGGTGCCGAACAGCAGCGTCGGCGCCGTGGCGAGCGTATCGGCATCGACCCACTCGGACCCGTTCCAGATCTCCTTCTCGATGTCGATGGCGGGCCGCACGCCGACATAGGCGCTGGGGTCCTGCGCCGTCACCGGCGTCTCGTTGCCGAGGCCGTCGGTGTAGAGGCCGGTCACGGTCGCCAGGTTCGCGTAGGGGCCGAGCACGGCCACGCCGGTCTTCTCGTAGGTCCAGAGCTCACCGACGTCCAACTTGCCATTGCTGTTGGTGTCGCCGCCCAGGAAGCTGGTGATCGCGCCCTCGACATCGTCCGAGACGGCAATGTTCGCGATCGGGCCGGGTCCCGCCGTGGAGACCTTATAGGTCCAGGTGACGGTCGAGCCCGCCAGGAAGACCGGCCCGTCGGAGCCGTTGGTATCCTTGACGATGGAGATGGTCGGCGTCAGGCGCACCAGCCCCGCATCGACCGTGCGCTCGGCATCGCCGGAAGCCAGCGTGTAGGTACCGGTCAGGCCCGTCGCGGCATTCGCGTCACTGTCGTCGGCGTCGTCGCCGCCCTGGTCGGCCTGCGTGATCGCATAGCCGTCGGGCCGGACGAAGCGCACGCTGTAGCTGCCGGGCGTCAGCCCCTCGAACAGATAGCCGCCCAGGCTGTCCGTCACGTCGGTGCCGACCACCGTGTTGGTGGCGTCCAGCAGCTCCACCGTCACGCCCTGGACGCCGGCCTCCCCGTCGTCCTGCACGCCGTTGCCGTTCGCGTCCAGCCACACGAAGTCGCCCAGCGAGGCCGGGCGGTAGTAGCCCGCATCGATCGAGCGGTCGTCCTCTCCCGAGACATAGGACCTGACGGGAGAGGCGCTGTCCGGCCCGTCCGCGTCGCTGTCCTTCGCGTCGTCGCCGACATTGGCGGCGGTGCGGACGTAGCCGCCGGCCGGCGTCTCGAAATCCACGTAGTAGGAGCCGGGCGCCAGCCCCTCGAACAGGTAGCCTCCCAGGCTGTCGGTGACGTCGGTCGCCACCTGGTTGCCCACGCCGTCGCGCAGGATCACGGTGGCGCCTTCGATGCCGGTCTCGCCGTCATCCTGCACGCCGTTGGCATTGGCGTCCTCCCACACGCGGTCGCCGATCACGACGGGGATGTAGAGCCCCGCATCGACCGTGCGCTCGGCATCGCCGGCGGCCAGGGTGTAGGTGCCGGTCAGGCCCGTCGCGGCATTCGCGTCGCTGTCGTCGGCGTCGTCGCCGCCCTGGTCAGTCTGCGTGAACGCATAGCCGTCGGGCCGGACGAAGCGCACGCTGTAGCTGCCGGGCGTCAGCCCCTCGAACAGATAGCCGCCCAGGCTGTCCGTCACGTCGGTGCCGACCACCGTGTTGGTGGCGTCCAGCAGCTCCACCGTCACGCCCTGCACGCCGGCCTCGCCGTCGTCCTGCACGCCGTTGCCGTTCGCGTCCAGCCACACGAAGTCGCCCAGCGAGGCCAGCGCCACGGGGATGACGAAGCCCGCATCCACCGTTCGGTTGAAGTCGCCCGCGACGAGCGTGTAGGTCCCGGTGCGGCCGGTCGCCGCATTGGCGTCGCTGTCCACCGCGTCGCTGCCGGGCGCATCGGCGGAGGTCAGCGCATAGCCCTGCGGGGTGACGAACTCGACGCTGTAGATCCCGGGCGGGAGATTGGTGAAGGCGTAGTTGCCGTCCGCATCAGTCTGGGTGGTGTCCACCACCTCCCCGAAGGCGTCGAGCAGCCTGACGGTCACGTTCGCCAGCCCGGCCTCGCCGTCATCCTGCTGGCCGTTGCCGTTCGCGTCGATCCAGGCACGGTCGCCGAGCGCCGCCGCATCGCCCAGGCTGTACACCTGGTCCACCGAGCTGAAGGAGATGCGCGAGGTGGTCGGCGCCGTGGCGGCGACGTCCAGCACGATGCTGGTGCGCACCGAGAAGCTGCCGCCGACATTGCCGGCGGAGATGTTGAAGTCGTCGCCCTCGAAGGCCGGGTCGCTGCGGTCGTTGGCGCCGTTGCCCACCGCCGTCGTGCTGCGCGCCACCAGCGTGCCCGTCTCGTTGAAGATCTCCTGCACCACGCGCAGCGAGGTGCCCGGCCGCACCGTGGTGTCGGCGACGAAGGCGGAATTCAGGATGCCGTCGATCAGCTGCAGCGGGTCCTGCGCCGTCACGTTGTAGTCGATCACGATGGCGAGGTTGGTGCCCGGGCCGATCGCCGAGGCGGAGAAGCCGCTCCAGCGCAGCCCGGCGGCGGAGGCGAAGGGGAAGGCCACCGGCGTGGCGCCGGCACCGGCATCGGTGATGAACGGGTTGACGCGGCCCGCGCCGAGCACGGTCGCGGTCTGCGTGACGGTGATGTCGGAGAACAGCAGGCCCTCGTCGACGACATCGGCGAAATCGTCGCGCGTGGTGATGGTGACCGTCATGCTTTCCTCCACTCAGCCTGCCCGACGCCCTCTGCGCGCAAGGCAGCAGTCTCCCGGCGCGGCCCCGCAGTCGTCCTGCGGGGCCGCCATGCAATTCGGTTTGCGAAGACGTCAGGCGGCGCGGGCGGCCTTGCGCCGGCGGCGGCCATGCAGGCCCGCCAGACCGACCAGCGCGGCGCCGAAGGCCGCCAGGCTGGCGGGCTCGGGCACGGCCACCTGGGTGACGCTGAAGATCACGGCGGTACCATCCAGGCCGGGGTCGGCCTTGATGTCCTTGGTCAGGATCAGGCTGTTCTGCGACAGGAAGGTCAGCGTCGCGGTCGGGATGCTGAAGGCGCTGTCGAGTTCGACATTCAGCGCGCCGAGGCTGCCGACATTGGCGGGCGGCGTGCCCACCGCCTCGCCGATGGACGCGAATCCGTCCTCGGTGATGGCGGCGTCGAAGGCCAGCGTCCACATCTCGAGCGGCGGGCCGCCCAGGCGCTCGACGCGGATGTCGAGCAGGTAGTCCAGCAGGCCGGTGGCCTGCGTGGCGTTGAGCAGTGGCGCCCCGTTGTCGCCGGTCAGGATGAAGCCGCGTTGCGTCTCGACGATGTCGATGCTGGCGCAGCTGATCGGCCCGAAGGTGCCGCAGCCCTCGGCGGTGAAGCGGAGGTTGCCGTCCAGCGACGTCCACTGCTGGCCGATCGACCAGTTCAGGGTTGCCGCGCCGGCGGGCGCGGCGAGCGCCAGGGCGACGCAGGCCGCCGCCACCACCTTTGCCCCTCGACCAAACAGTTCACGCATCACGCCTCTCCCAACCCAAGCACAAAATGTCTAAATCGGAATATTCCGATTAAGCAATGTCGAGGGGTCATGCAGGGTGCAAGGCGACCTCGACCGGGCCGACAATTAGCAAAGCTCGTGCCACTATCGTAACTGATTGATTTGCCTTCACGTGCGGCGAAGCGGCGCACCACGAAGGTAGAGAAGTGTAAAAATTATGGACAACTCGTAAAAAATCTTTCTCATGTTGAATTTAAGGCATCGCGCGACCAAGCCGCCGTGCCCGCTGCCGAGATCCCCCGTTCCTGGGTTGCGGGTCGCCCGAAGCGCGCCGCAGGCCCGTGCGGGCGCAGCGCCACGGCCGCGCCTGGCGCGCCATCCCGAAGGATCACATGCCGAAGACAGCCAATGTCGGCGCGCCGCCCCGCACGGGCCGGCCTTCACGCCGCTGCTGAAGGCACCGCGATCGCGCAGGCCCACAGGCGCCCCGTTCAGGCCGGGGCACGAATCGCTGGGTTGGCAGGGCCGGGGCGTGCCCGGACCTAGCCGTCCGTGTCGGCCATCGACCGTGCCAGCGCAATCAACGCCATGCGGCGTTCAGGCTGGCCGATGTTGTTGAACGCGCGAAGCAGAACGTCGATCTCGGCGCTGCCCGTCGGGCGCGGCTGCCCCGCCGAGGCGCCGCTGCCGGTCAGCGCCTCGACCGAGATGCCGAGCACCTCCGCGATCATGATGAGCCGGCTCGCCGCCACCCGCGTAAGCCCGGCTTCATAGCGGTAGAGCTGCGGCTGGGAGACGCCCACCCGGCTGCTCAGTTCGCCAAGCGCCATGCCCGCGGCAATGCGGTGGTCGCGGATCCGACGGCCGACCGCGGCGTCCATCCCTGTCGGGGATCGCTTGTTCGCCGCACGGGGCGGCACGAGGACAGCGGGAAGCGGCCGCGTCGACCGCTCCGATGCGGCATCGCTCGTGCTCTCCAGGAAGCCCTGCCCGCCTCCGAAATCGTCTGGAAGGCTCATCGGCTGGATCCCCGCAGACAGGAGACGACCCCGACTGGACCACGATCCGAAAGGGCTGCTCGACTGCTGATGACGGGCATGGCGCCTCCTCCGTTCGGCTCTTCCACACGGGCAAGGGCCGTGATCCGGCTCCGTAGTGAGGAACAGCAAGATCGGTGCCAGACAAGAAGTGCGGCGAAATCAAAACATTGCGCGGAGCCGGGCGGCGTGACTGTATGAAAGTGTAAGGTGTTGCGACAGTTCAACGTCAGGATCCTGTCGTCGCGACATGACACACGGCTCGCCCGGGCCTCCCCGGCGACGCGCGAGCCAGGTGGCAGGGCAAGGCGTCGGATAACTTTACATGTCGGCCGCAGGGGCTCCGACCCGGTGCTTCCTGGTCACCCGACCACACCTCCCCCGCCGCGCAGGCGCCCGGCCAGCGCGCGCAAACAACCTGCAAAAGCCCTTATAGAAAAGGGACTTGCCAGCTCCGCCCAGACCAGCGGAACGCTGCGATCCGCGAGGCTCCGCTTGTAGCGCTGGTCCCCTGCGAGCAGGTCGTAGCGCAGGTCGCCGCGGCCGGCTGCCAGTTCGATGGCGAGGGCGTGGCAGGTCAGCCCGGGTTTCGCATGGGGCTGGCCGGTCGGGTCGGCGAGCCCGGACTGATACGCGTAGACGACGCGGAGGTGCCGAACATTGTAAAGAAATCCGACAGCCCCCCCGGGCCCGCTCACCCGAAGCAGGTCCAGCTCGTCCCGCGCCAGCGCCTGACCCATCAGCGCCCGATGGAACCGTCGCAGATACGGAGTCGCGAAGGCGCCAGGCCGGCCACGCCGTGACCAGGTCGCCTCGTGCAGGCGTGCCAGTTCTTCGAACCAAGCGTCGAGCTCGGCGACGCTTCCGGCCCGATCCACCTCCAGCCGGTCCCAATCCCCCTTGTAGAAGCGATGCGAGCGGCGAAGCTGGTAGCGGGCATTGGCGCTGAGACGCGCCAGCGGATCGCTGCCGGCCGCCCGGACGGCGTCGAGATCGACGAAGGGCGCGTCACGGCGCTGCAGCCGCACGACGACGCCCCCCGTCGCCTCGACCAGGGAGGGCGGGACGCCGCCGAGCACCAGCCCGGCACCACCCGCGGCCATGGCGGCCCGCAGCAGCGCCGCCGCAGCCTCCGGGTCCGTCGCAAGCGGTCCGTTGTGTTCGGTGAAGGGCCGGTCGCGCTCGGCCTCCCCCGTCTCCCCCAGATGCAACCGGCCGCTGCGGCGGTTGAACAAGGCGAGCCCGACGATGCGCCCGTCTCGCGTGGCTTGCAGCAGCACGGGGTCGGGGTAGCGCTCCTCCGCCAGGCAACCGACCCACGTCCAGGACTGGAAGAAGGAATGCGGCGCCCCGGCCTCGAGCGCACGCCAGACCTCGCCCAGCGCCGCGAAGCTCTGCACCGGCATGCGGTCGACTTCGGTGGGCATGGCGGTGGAGGCCTCAAGCGAAGGTGACAACCAGCGATCGATCCGGTCTAGCCCGGCGGCACCGGAAACGCGACGCGCCAAGCGGCGATCTGGCAGGGAGACACGTCACATTTTTTGACACATTCACGGCGACGAAGATCGTCCGGCGAGACATCTTTTTGAGATTCTTGTATTTCTTTTTTTGGCATTGATCTTGCTGCAGGGGTGGCACCGGCCGGGCATCGGGGCCGCTTGAACGGGATGATGGACATGAAACTCACGAAGATCGCGCTGCTGGGCGCTTCAGCCCTCGCCCTGAGCCTCGCAGGCCCGGCCGGCGCGTCCCCGATCGCCGGCAACGGCGCGGTGGTCATGGGCGAGTTGACGCTTACCGGCGGCAACACCTTCGCCGGCGGCGTCACCATCCACGCGGACCCCGGCATGCTGACCGCGCGCGGCGCGCCGGCCACCAGCCATTTCAACCCGGCCGTGGCCATCGGCACGCCGGTGACCTTCTCGCCCTTCGTCGTGGCGACCAGCACGCCCTTCGCCTTCGGGCTCGGAACCCAGGGCGACTTCGCCGGGCTGATCCTGTCGATCAGCTATGCCAGGTCGCTGCCCACACTGGCCTTCTTCGACCAGATGACGCTGACCGCGGCGGGAACCTTCACCCCGGCCGGCGACCTGGCCGCGGCCGGGCGGTCGGCGAACACGATGAGCCTGCTCGCCAACTTCAACCAGATCGGCGGCCCGGGAAACCACATCGCCGGCAGCTTCACCTTCATCGCCCCGTCCCAGGTGCCGGTGCCGGAGCCGGTCGGGCTCGCCCTTCTTGGACTCGGCCTTGCGGGACTCGCCGTGGCGCGACGCCGCATGGCCTGACCGGGCGGGCAGGACCTGCCCGGATCTGCCGGCCCCTGCCTATTCGCTCGTCTCGACGAAACACGGGTGAAACGTCAGCGAAACGGCAACGACACGCTTTACGTAAAATGTAACCCGCGGATGGCTGCCACCGCTGCGTTATCTTTGGTAAGCGTTTTGCGCGCGCCGCTTTCGGCGAGGTGAACGTCGCACTGAACGAGGATCGCCAAGCTCTTGAGATTCGGGTCGCTTGCATAGGATGCAAGATAAGTCCTTGATCCGCTTTTGATACTTTGTTAAATCAAAACGGAAGGCTCGCGGCGCGGCCGGGAGGAGCGCAGGAGGCGCCACCAGGATCTTCAGCCTGGGGTTGTGGGGGGCTCGCGTGATGACAAGCCTGTTCGGGCATAGCGTCCGTTCGGACGTACTACTGCTCTGCCTGGCCGATACCGTGCTGTGCTTCCTCGCCGTGTCCGGCGTGTTCATCTGGCAGGTCGGCCTGCCGGTGGAGCAGGGCGGTCCGCTGGCCGCCGCGATCACCGTCGTGTCCGGCATCGTCGCCGGCGCCAGCGGGCTCTACCAGCCTGAGGCCTTTTCCCGCGCGCGCCGCCTCCTCTCCGCCGCCGCCGTGGCAGGTCTCCTTCTCCTCGTCATGCTCCCCGTGCTCGGGCTGATCAGCCCTGCGGCGAAGGACGGCCTGCAGAACCACCTGATCGGCGTCACCCTCGCGGTGGTGGGCGCCGCCGTCGCCACCCGCCTCGGATTCACCGCCGCCCTCCGCGCCGGCCGTCTCGGCCAGCGGATCGCCTTCGTGCGCGGCGCCGACGACACCCCCTTCGACCGCGCCAGCCTGCGCGGCGAGGTGCCGGCCGACCGTGTGCGCGTCGCGCTGGATGTCGGGCCGCACGCCCCCCTGGCCGAGTTGCTGGCGCCGGCCCGCCTGCGCG
>NZ_JAPSMD010000114.1 GCF_027856955.1 Falsiroseomonas oryzae
GCGCCGGCTGGCGGCTGCGCCGCGGCCGGGTCGCGCGCGGTCCCGACCACGGCGAAGCCGGCGGCCGCGGCCTCCGCCGCGATGGCCGTGCCGGCATAGCCGAGGCCCGCGATCACCATGCGCCTGTCCATGGCGCACACATGCCAGCAAGCGGCGGCGCCGGACAGGGTTGATGACGGCATGCCCCGTCGTCCATATCGCCGACACCACGAACCGGGAGGACAACGATGACCCCGCGCCGCCACGCGCTCGCCCTGCTTGCAGCCCCGCTCGCCCTGCCCGGCCTCGCCCGTGCCCAGTCGTTCCCGCAGGACCGGCCGATCCGCGCCGTGGTGAACTTCCCGCCGGGCGGCACGGTGGACACCGTCGCGCGGCTGGTCGCGCCCGCGCTGTCGGAGCGGCTGGGGCGGCAGGTCGTGGTGGAGAACCGCGGCGGCGCCTCTGGCCTCGTCGGGGCGGAAGCCGTGGCGCGCAGTGCACCGGACGGGCACACGCTGCTCTTCGCGCTGTCCACCCATGCGGTGAACCCGCACATGGTCCCGCGCATGCCCTTCGACACGCTGGCGGATTTCGCGCCGGTCGGGTTCATCGGCGGCGCGCCGGTGCTGATGGCCGCGCACCCCTCCTCGCCCTACCGCACGCTGGCCGACGTGATCGCCGCGGGGCGGATCGGCGAGGGGCCGCATTACGGCACGATCGGCAACGGCTCCACCGGCCACCTGATGATGGCCCAGCTGCAGACGCTCACCGGCGCGCGCTTCACGCATGTGCCGTTCCGCGGCGGCGGGCCGGCGGTGCAGGCGGCACTCGGCGGGCAGGTGCCGCTGGTCATCACCTCGACCGTCGCGGTCGGACCGCAGGTCCAGGCCGGCAACCTGCGCGGCGTTGCGCTCTCGGGCGCCGAGCGCTCGCCCGTCCACCCCAACGTCCCGACCGTGGCGGAGCAGGGCTTCCCCGGCTTCGCCGCCGACAGCTGGGTCGGCGTGCTGGCGCCGGCGCGCACGCCGGACGCAGCGGTAGCGCGCATCAACGCGGACCTGGCCGCCGTGCTCGCCGATCCGGCGATCCGGGAACGCCTGGCCGGGATCGGCATGACGCCTCGCGCCATGAGCCCCGCCGAGTTCGGCGCGTTCGTGGCCAGCGAATACGCACGCTGGGGGCGGGTGGTGCGGGAGCACGGCATCACGGCCGACTGAACTGGCGCCCGCAGCGCCGGGCGGTCTATAGCGGGCCGGATGCGACGCCCGGCCCGCACGCTGCTTCTCGGCGCCTTCGCTGCCGCCGCCCTCTCCGCGCTGGCGGCGGGTGCCTGGCTCGTGCTGGCGCCGGCGCCGGCCGTGATCGCCGAGGAGCCGCTGCCGCTGCCGCCGGAACCGCCGCGCCTCGCCGACGGGCCGGAGGCGGAACGGTGCCTCGGCCTGCTGCGCACCGATCCCGAACAGGCCTACGCCGTCGCCATCGCCTGGCAGGCGGAAGGTGGCGGCGACGGCGCCGCGCATTGCGGGGCACTGGCCGTCCTGGCGCTGGGCGAGACGCAGCGCGCGGCCGAGCAGCTGGAACGGATCGCCGCCAGATCCTCGGCGGGTGCCGCGGCGCGCGCCGCGGTCTTCGCGCAGGCCGCGCAGGCCTGGATGATGGCCGGCCAGGCCAGCCTGGCCTTCGCGGCGAGCACGCTCGCGCTGACCCTGACGCCGGAGGATCCGGACCTGCTGGTGGACCGCGCCGTCGCGCTCGGTACGCTCGGCCGCTATCGGGAGGCGGTGGTGGACCTGGACCAGGCGCTGGCGATCGATCCCGGTCGGGCGGAGGCGCTGGTGTTCCGCGCCGCCGCCTGGCGCCACCTGGACCGCGCCGAGCCGGCCCGGCGCGACATCGAGCGCGCGCTGGCGCTCGACCCCGACAATGCGGAGGCGCTGCTGGAACGCGGCATCCTGCGCCAATTGGCCGGCGACAGCGAGGGCGCGCGCATGGACTGGGAACGCGCGATCGAGCTTGCGCCGAACTCCGCCACAGCGGATCTCGCGATGCAGAACCTTGCGCTGAGCGAGGCCGGGCCGTTCCGGCGATGATCCCGGCGACCGCCGCTCTGCAGGTCTTCCGGCTGGAGCGCGCGGCGGTGCGGCTGCCTGCTGTCTAGACCGGCGTAGCCCTGACTGTGTTCAGGGCTACGCCGGTCTCGCTTCTCTGGCCCGGCGATTCACGCCCTTCGCCGTGCCCACCTTCGGTGTGCACACTCAGGGCGATCGCGGGCTAGAAATCCAGGTCCGCGTAGTGGGCGGGCGGCGCGAGGCCGCTGACGCGATCCGCCAGCAACGGGCGGAAGGCCGGGCGCGACTTGATCCGCGCGTACCAGTCCTTTGCGCCGTCGCTCATCGTCCAGTCCACGTCGGAGATGTAATCCAGCGCCGAGAGGTGGGCCGCCGCGGCAAGGTCCGCTAGGCTGAGGACGGGCCCGGCCAGCCAGGCACGCGTCTCGGCCAGCCAGCCGACATATTCGAGGTGCGGCTTGAGGTTCGCATAGCCGGCGCGGATCGCTGCCGCATCCGGGTTCCCCTGGCCGAGCAGGCGCTTCATCTGCTTCTCGTGCAGCAGGTTGCGCGTGACCTCGGCATGGAACTTCTGGTCGAACCACGCGACGAGGCGCCGGACCTCCGCGCGCTCAGCCAGGGTGCGGCCGAGCAGCGGGGAATCGGGGTAGGCCTCGTCAAGATACTCGCAGATCGCATAGGAATCGGCCAGGACCAGGCCGTTCGCGTCCTGCAGCACCGGCACGGCGCAGGCGGGGTTCATCGCCAGGAACTCCTCGCGCCGCTCCCACACGCGCTCGATGCGCAGTTCGAAGGGGATGCGCTTCTCAGCCAGGGCCAGACGGACCTTGCGGGAGAAGGGCGAGAGGGGAAGGTGGTAGAGAATCCGCATCAGCGTCGCGCGACTCCGGGCCGCTCCCCCATGGCATGCGCGCGCCGCGCGGCCAAGGGGGCGAGGCCCGGTTCAGTCGAGTCGCGGCGATGTCGCGGTCACTCGGCGGCGACCGCCGGCGTCTCCTCCATCGGCTTCGGCAGGTACTTCGCGTAGTCCTTCGGGACCACGTGCCAGAAGCGGGCCCGCTCGACCGCCCAGTTGTTCAGCAGGCGGGCGGCGAAGGGGCTACCCGTCTCCTTCACGTGGCGCCCGACATGGTCCTTCAATACCTCCTCCCAATGGGCACTGCCGCCGAGGCGCCGCCACAGCAGCGTCTCCGGGTTCACCCGCCGCTCGAAGGCCTCGTCGGCGTCGTAGACGAAGGCCATGCCGCCGGTGAAGCCGGCGCCGAAATTGTCGCCGACCGGGCCGAGGATCACGGCGCAGCCGCCGGTCATGTATTCGCAGCCATTGGCGCCGCAGCCTTCCACCACCGCCAGCGCGCCGGAGTTGCGCACCGCGAAGCGCTCACCGGCCTGGCCGGCGGCGAAGAGCGCGCCGCCGGTCGCGCCGTAGAGCACGGTGTTGCCGATGATGGTGTTCTCGTTCCAGACCAGCCGGGCGGAGGGAGCCGGGCGCACCACGATGGTGCCGCCCGACAGGCCCTTGCCGACATAGTCGTTGGCGTCGCCGAAGACCTCGAGCTTGAGGCCGCGCACCGCGAAGGCGCCCAGCGACTGGCCGGCGGAGCCGCGCAGGCGCACCGTCAGGTGGCCGCGCTGCAGCCCGTTCATCCCGAACTTGCGCACGATCTTCGAACTGATCTTGGTGCCGATCGCGCGGTGCGTGTTCCGGATGTTGTACTGCAGCTGCATCTTCTCGCCGCGCTGGAACAGCGCCGCCGCGTCGCGGATCATGTCGGCGTCCAGCGTCTCCGGCACCTCGTTCCGGCCCTCCATGTCACAATAGGACGGATACGGGCCGGCATCTGCCTTCACCAGCAGCGGGTTCAGGTCGAGGTCGTCGAGGTCGTCGGAGCCGCGGCTGACCTGGCGCAGCAGGTCGGTGCGGCCGATCACGTCGGTCAGCTTGCGGAAGCCGAGGCTCGCCAGGATCTCGCGCACCTCCTCCGCCACGAAGCTGAACAGGTTGATCACCTTCTCCGGGCTGCCGGTGAACTTGGCGCGCAGCGCCTCGTCCTGCGTGCAGACGCCGACCGGGCAGGTGTTGGAATGGCACTGCCGCACCATGATGCAGCCCATGGCGACGAGGGAGGCGGTGCCGATGCCGAATTCCTCGGCGCCGAGCATCGCCGCGACCACCACGTCGCGGCCTGTCTTGATGCCGCCATCCGTGCGCAGCCGCACGCGGTGGCGCAGCCGGTTGAGCTGCAGCACCTGGTGCGTCTCGCTCAGCCCCATCTCCCAGGGCAGGCCGGCATACTTGATGGAGGACACCGGAGAGGCGCCTGTGCCGCCGGAATGGCCGCTGACCAGGATCGCATCGGCCTTGGCCTTCGCCACGCCGGCCGCGATGGTGCCGATGCCCGACCGCGCGACAAGCTTCACGCAGACCGTCGCATCCGGGTTGATCTGCTTCAGGTCGTAGATGAGCTGCGCAAGGTCCTCGATCGAGTAGATGTCGTGATGCGGCGGCGGGCTGATCAGCATCACGCCGGGGGTGGAGTGGCGCAGCTTGGCGATCAGCTCCGTCACCTTGAAGCCGGGCAGCTGCCCGCCCTCGCCGGGCTTGGCGCCCTGCGCGACCTTGATCTCGATCTCGCGGCAGTTGTTGAGGTACTCCGCCGTGACGCCGAAGCGGCCGCTGGCGATCTGCTTGATCGCGGAGTTGGCGTTGTCGCCGTTCGGCCGCGGGCGCGCGCGCGCCGGATCCTCGCCGCCCTCGCCGGAGTCTGAACGGGCGCCGATGCGGTTCATAGCGATCGACAGCGTCTCATGCGCCTCCGGGCTCAGCGCGCCGAGCGAGATGCCGGGCGCGACGAGGCGCTTGCGGATCTCCGTGATGCTCTCGACCTCCTCGAGCGCGATCGGCGTGCGGCCCTCGGTACGGAAATCCAGCAGGTCGCGCAGCGCCACCGGCGGCAGCTTGCGCACGCCCTCGGTGTAGCGCTTGAAGGTCTGGTAGCTGTCGGTGTCCACCGCCTTCTGCAGCGTGTGGATCAGGCTGCCGTCGAAGGCGTGGTTCTCGCCGCGCCGGCGCAGCTTGTAGAGCCCGCCGACCGGCAGCGTCACCGCATCCGCGTCCCAGGCCTTGGCGTGCAGCGCCAGCACCCGGCGCGCGATGCCCGACAGGCCGATGCCCGAGATGCGGGAGGCGACGCCGGGGAAGAACTCCGCCACCAGCGCGCGGGAGAGGCCGATGGCCTCGAAGTTCATGCCGCCACGATAGCTGGACAGGACGCCGATGCCCATCTTGCTCATGATCTTGAGCAGGCCCTTGTCCACCGCCTTCTTGTAGCGGGCGACGCAGTCCTTCAGGGACAGGTTGCCGAACAGGCCGCGACGGTGGCGGTCGGCGATGCTCTCCTGCGCGAGGTAGGCGTTCACCGTGGTGGCGCCGGCGCCGATCAGCACGGCGATGTAGTGCACGTCGATCGCCTCGGCGCAGCGCACGTTGAGACTGGTGAAGGTGCGCAGCGAGCTCTTCACCAGATGCGTGTGCACGCCGCCGACCGCCAGGATCATCGGGATGGCCGCGCGCTCCGGCCCCTGGTTCTCGTCGGTCAGGATCAGGTGGGTGCAGCCGCTGCGCACGCCGTCCTCCGCCTCGCGGCGGATGCGCTCGATGTGGCGGCGCAGCCCCTGCTCGCCCTCGGCGACCGGGAAGGTCGCGTCCACCACGCAGGCGGTGTCGCCCATATAGGCACGCATCGCCGCGAACTCGGCGTTGGACAGCACGGGGCTGTCCAGCATGAGCATGTCGCACTGCGTCGGGTCCTCGTCGAGGATGTTCCCGAGGTTGCCGAGGCGGGTCTTGATCGTCATCACCCGCGTCTCGCGCAGGCTGTCGATCGGCGGGTTGGTGACCTGGCTGAAGGACTGGCGGAAGTAGTGGTGGATTCCGCGGTACTGGCCGGACAGCACCGCGATGGGCGTGTCGTCGCCCATGCTGCCCACGGCCTCGTTGGCGTCCTCCACCATCGGATGGAGGATCGTCTCCAGCTCCTCGAGCGTGTAGCCGACCGCAAGCTGGCGGCGACGCAGGGCCTCGCCGGTGTATTCGGCCTGCTCGTCGCCGCTGGCCTTGACGATGCCGTCGATCCTGGTGGTGCGCTTGGTCCACTCGCCAAAGGGCTTGCGGGCCGCCAGCATGTCCTTCAGCTCGGTGTCGCCGTAGAAGCGGCCGGTGGCGAGTTCCACGCCGATGCACTGGCCGGGGCCGACGCGGCCCTTCGCGACGATCGCATCCTCCGGCAGCTTCACCATGCCGGTCTCGGAGCCGACGATCAGCAGCCCGTCGTCGGTCACGGAGTAGCGCATCGGACGCAGCCCGTTGCGGTCGAGGCCGCCGATCACCCACTGGCCGTCTGTGGCGCAAATCGCCGCCGGACCGTCCCAGGGCTCCATCACCGCATTGCAGTAGAGGAAGAGGTCGCGGTGCGCCTCCGGCATGGTGGCGTTGTTGCCGAGGCTCTCCGGGATCAGCATGGCCTTCGCCATGGGCGCGTCGCGGCCGCCGCGGATCAGCAGCTCGAAGACGTTGTCGAGCGTCGCCGTGTCGGACCCGCCGGCCTGCACCACAGGCTTGATGTCGTCCATGTAGCTGTCGAGCAGCCGGTGGGAGAGCCGGGTCTCGTGGCTCTTCATCCAGTTGGCGTTGCCGTGCAGCGTGTTGATCTCGCCGTTATGGGCAAGCGTCCGGAAGGGCTGCGCCAGGCGCCAAGTGGGGAAGGTGTTGGTGCTGTAGCGCTGGTGATAGATCGCGAAGCGGGAGACGAAGCGCTCGTCCAGCAGGTCCGGGTAGAACTCAGTCAGGCTCTCTGCCAGGAACATGCCCTTGTAGATCACGCTGCGGCAGGACAGCGAGCAGAGATAGAGCTCCGGGATCTGGGCGGCGATCGCCTGCTTCTCGATCCGGCGGCGGATGACGTAGAGGTCGCGCTCGTAGATCGCCTCCTCCCGCTGTTCCGGATCCCAGATCAGGATCTGCTCGATCTCGGGGCGCGTCGCGTTCGCCTTCTCGCCGATGCAGGCGACGTCGATCGGCACCTGGCGCCAGGAATAGATCGCGTAGCCGGCGTTCAGCACCTCGGTCTCGACGATCTGGCGGCAGCGTTCCTGCGCGCCCAGGTCGGACTTGGGCAGGAACACCATGCCGACGGCGATGCGTCCGGGGCGGACGCGGTCGCCGCCGCGCTGCACGACCTCGCCGAAGAAGTCCTGCGGGATCTCGACATGGATGCCGGCGCCGTCGCCGGTCTTGCCGTCGGCATCCACCGCGCCGCGGTGCCACACCGCCTTCAGCGCGTCGATGCCGGCCTGCACGACCTTGCGGGTGGCCTTGCCGTCCAGCGCGGCGACCAGGCCGACGCCGCAGGCGTCGTGCTCGGTGACGTCGATCCCGGCGCCCTCCAGCAGCGCGCGGTTGGCGGCGTAGCGGGAGGCGAACTCCGAACCGGTCTCGATGGCGTCGGTCATGGCGGTCACTCCGCGGCCACGGCGAGCGTGCTCGCCTTCTGCTGGATGTAGCTATGCATCTGCTCGGCCGCGTCGCGGCCGTCGCGGATCGCCCAGACGACGAGGCTGGCGCCGCGCACGATGTCGCCGGCGGCGAAGACGCCGGGCAGCGCCGTCATCATGGTGCGGTGGTCGACCTTCAGCGTGCCCCACTTCGTCACCGGCAGAGCGGGCTCGTCGAACGCCTTTGGCAGGTCCTCGGGGTCGAAGCCGAGCGCCATGATGACCACGTCGGCCGGCAGCTCGAATCGGCTGTTCTCGACCTTGGTGACCTGCTGGCGCCCGGTCGCGTCGGGCAGGCCGAGATGCATGCGGTGGGCCACCACCGCCTTAACCTGCCCCTCGCCGCGAAATGCCTCCGGCGCGCCCAGCCATTCGAAGCGCACGCCCTCCTCCTCGGCGTTGTACACCTCGCGCATGGAGCCCGGCATGTTCGCCTTGTCCCGTCGATAGAGGCAGGTGACGGAGGCCGCGCCCTGGCGCACGGCGGTGCGCACGCAGTCCATCGCGGTGTCGCCCCCACCGATGACGACGACATGCTTTCCCTTGGCGTCGAGCGCACCCGAATCGAAGCCCTCCACCGCCTCGCCCAGGCCCTTGCGGTTGGAAGCGGTGAGGTAGTCGAGCGCGGGGACGATGCCCTTCAGGCCGATGCCAGGCGCCGACATCTCGCGCGCCTTGTAGACCCCGGTGCCGATCAGCACGGCGTCGTGCCTGGCGCGCAGCTCGGCCAGCGTGACGTCCTGGCCGACCTGGACGTTCAGGTGGAAGCGGATGCCGCCCTCCTCGAACTGCTTCCAGCGGCGCAGCACCACCTCCTTCTCCAGCTTGAAGTTGGGGATACCGTAGATCATCAGGCCGCCGACGCGGTCGTAGCGGTCGTAGACATGCACCTGGTAGCCGCGCATGCGCAGGCGTTCCGCCGCGGCGAGCCCGGCAGGGCCGGCGCCGATGATGCCGACGGACTGCGCCAGCTCCCGCTGCGGCTTCGGTGCCTTCACCCAGCCGCGCTCCCAAGCGGTGTCGGTGATGTATTTCTCGACAGAGCCGATGGTGACGCTGCCGAAGCCCTTCTCGATGACGCAGTTGCCTTCGCAGAGCCGGTCCTGCGGGCAGATGCGGCCGCAGATCTCGGGGAAGGTGTTGGTGGCGGAGGCGACCTCGTAGGCTTCCTCCAGCCGTCCCTCGGCGGTCAGTTTCAGCCAGTCCGGGATGTTGTTGTTCAGCGGGCAATGCACCTGGCAGAAGGGCACGCCGCACTGGCTGCACCGGCTGGCCTGGGATTTCGCGGCATCGGGCTCGAACTCGCGGTAGATCTCCGCGAAGTCGGCGCGGCGCTGCGAGGCCTCGCGCTTCTCGGGCATGCGCTGGTCGAGGCGCACGAACTGCAGCATCCGGTCGGCCATGGTGGTCGCACTCTCCCGGGGCGCGAGGGCGCCCATAACGGTCAGCGCGTCTACATCATGGCTCGCGACGATGCGAGTCCGTTCTGCCAGTTCAGGACAGGGAGGCTGTCATTTTCTTTGCGGCCCTGCCTGCGAGCCCTGTACGATCAGCCTTGGGCATCAAGAAGAAAGTCCGAATCGGACGTTTCAGCCCGCCTCGCGCCGCCCGCCTCCCGGCCGGAACCGCTTCAGGTAGCCCGGCACCACCGTCTCGACGGCCTTGGCGGCGATGCCGAGGTCGGCGAGGCCCGGGGCCCCCTCCGCCACCACATTGTCCCGCTCCAGCAGCAGCAGCTGGTCCTGGGTGACCGGCGGCTTCGGCAGGCGCTGCAGCAGGCCGGCCTGCCAACGCATGAAGCCCATCGGCATGTCCACCATCGGCCGCCGGCGGCGTGTGGTCTCCAGGATGAAGCGCAGCACCTCCCGCATGGTCATCACCCGCGGGCCGCCAAGCTCGTAGGTCCTGCCCCGCGCCTCCGGCCGCGCCAGGGCGGCGGCCACTGCCTCGGCCACGTCACCCACATAGACCGGCTGGAACCGGGTGGCCCCGGCGACCACCGGCATGAAGGGCAGCATCGCCATGCCGGCGAAGCGGTTGAAGAAGCCGTCCTCCGGCCCGAACACCACGGAGGGGCGCAGGATCGTCGCCTCCGGGAAGGCGGCGCGCACGCCAGCCTCGCCGGCGGCCTTGCTGCGGGCATAGAGGCTGGGGGAGGCGGCATCGGCACCGATCGCGGAGAGGTGGACGAAGCTCTCGACACCCGCGGCCTTCGCCGCCTGCGCCACCGCGCCCGGCGCGTCGCCCTGGATGCGCTGGAAGTCGCCGGGCCGGCGCTCGAACAGGATGCCGACCAGGTTCACCACCACCTCAGCGCCCTCGACCGCGCGCGCCACCGCGGGGGCGTCGGTGACCGAGGCGGCGAGCGGCACGATCTGCCCGACCCGGCCCTGGGTCTGCAGGAAGCGCGCGCCGGCCGGATCGCGCACGGCCACGCGCACCACGTAGTCCTGCTGCGCCAGCCGCTGCACGACATAGCGCCCGATGAAGCCGGAGCCGCCGAACACCGTCGCCACCTTGCGCCCCGCCACACCGCGCATCGCCGCCACTCCCGATCCCCTTGCGGCGCGGACCATATGGTCGGGTCCGCGCCGCGCCAAGCCGGGCGCCCCCCATGGCCAGCACCGCCGCACCCCGGCATACAGGCGCGCGCCAGCGAGGGGCCCGCCATGCGACTGCTCTCCAACCTGCTCCGCCGCTTCGTCCAACGCGGCAGCCTGACGGTCATCGACCATGCCGGCACCACGCACCGCTTCGGCAGCGGGCAGGACGGGCCGGCGGTGACCATCCGCCTGACCGACAAGGCCGTGGAGCGGGAGATCTTCCTCAACCCCGAGCTGAAGGCGGCCGAGGCCTATATGGACGGGCGCCTGGTGATGGAGGGCGGGCAGCGCGTCTTCGACCTGCTCTACCTGTTCTCCGTCAACCGCTCCGGCCTGGCGGCGCATCCCGTGCAACAGGCGCTGCGCAAGGTGTGGCGTGCGCTGCGGCGGTGGCACCAGCGCAACCCGCTCGGCCTCGCGGCGAAGAACATCCGCCACCACTACGACATCCCGCCCGACTTCTACCGGCTGTGGCTGGATGAGACGATGACCTATTCCTGCGCCTACTACCCGCGCCCGGACGTCTCCCTGCATGAGGCGCAGTTGGCCAAGCTGCGCCACATCGCGGCCAAGCTGCGGCTCGAGCCCGGGATGACGGTGGCGGAGATCGGCTCGGGCTGGGGCGCGCTCGGCACCTTCCTGGCGCGCAACTACGGGGTGAAGGTCGTCTCCGTGACCCTCTCGCCGGAGCAATGCGCGGTGGCGAAGCAGCGCGCGATCGACGAGGGCGTGACCGAGCTGGTGGAGTTCCGCGAGCAGGACTACCGGCTGCTGGAGGGCACCTACGACCGCGTGGTCTCCATCGCGATGATGGAGGCGATCGGCATCGACGAATTCGACACCTACTTCCGCAAGATCAAGGCGCTGACGAAGCCCGGCGGATTCGCGCTGGTCCACTGCATCGGCCGCCAGTCGCCACCCGGCACCACGGCGCCCTTCATCCGCAAATACATCTTCCCCGGCGGCTACGTGCCTGCGCTGTCCGAGGTCTTCGCTTCCCTGGAGCGGACGGGCACCTGGTGCGCGGACTGCGAGACGCTGCGGCTGCATTACTACTGGACCATCAGGCACTGGCGGGAGGCCTTCGACGCGAAGCGCGAGGAGGCGGTGGCGATGATGGGCGAGCGGTTCTGCCGGATGTGGGACTTCTACCTGGCCTCGGTGGAGCTCGGCTTCCTGCACGGGTCCAATTTCGTCTTCCAGCTGCTGCTGTCGGAAAAGCGGGACGACGTGCCGGTGGTGCGCGACTACATCGTGGACGAGGAACGGCGGCTCACGGCGATCGGAGCGCGGTAGGCAGGAACGACGTCCTCCCCCGCTTGACGCCCCCGCGCCGGCCCCCTAAACGCCCGCCACGCGACGACGCGCCCCTTGCCCAGGTGGCGGAATTGGTAGACGCGCAGGTTTCAGGTACCTGTGGCCGCGAGGCCGTGAAGGTTCGAGTCCTTTCCTGGGCACCATGGTGGATCATCCAGCCGAGGGCGTGGCGGTGAGCGGAACCCTCTTCACCCGGGACGCCATGATCCGTCTCCACCGGCACGACCTGCCGGAGGGCCTCGACTTCGGCACCTCCGTCGCGATCGACACCGAGACGATGGGTCTCGACCAACGGCGCGACCGGCTGTGCCTCGTGCAGCTTTCCGCCGGGGACGGCACCGCGCATTGCGTGCAGATCCTGCCGCCGGAACTCGGCGGGCGCGGCGGCGACGCCCCCAACCTGAGGCGCCTTCTGGAGGATCCGCAGGTCCTCAAGATCTTCCACTTCGCCCGCTTCGACCTGGCCGTGCTGCATCGCACGCTGGGCGCCACCGTGGCGCCCGTGGTCTGCACCAAGATCGCGTCGAAGCTGGTGCGGACCTATACCGACCGGCATGGCCTCAAGGATCTCTGCCGCGACCTGCTCGGGGTGGATCTCTCGAAGCAGCAGCAGAGCAGCGACTGGGGCGCGCCGGAGCTGACGCCTGACCAGCTGACCTATGCGGCTTCCGACGTGCTGCACCTGCATGCGCTCTGGGCGAAGCTGAAGGCCCTGCTGGAGCGCGAGGGGCGGCTCGGCCTTGCGGAGGCCTGCTACGGCTTTCTCCCGGCACGCGCCCGTCTGGATCTGCTGGGCTATGAAGACCCGGACATTTTCAGCCACTGATGCGCAGCCGCTGCAGGCCGCCCGGCTGTCGTCAAGGGCTTGATGTAGCGACCAGTCGAAGTTTGGCACAATTCTTGTCGGATCGCACTCGCGCGTTGACCCTGGGGGGTCGGAAGCCCATACAGGCTCGGTGAGCAGCCCTCCCCCCAACCCGAGCCGCACCGTCGCGCCGGCCATGGTGACCCGTACCTACCAGAGCCGCCTGCCGCCGCCGTCGCGCCGCCGCCAGCCGCCGACCCCGGGGCAGCTCGCGCGGCGGCGTCTGCTGGTCATGGTGGCCAAGCGGCTGCTGCCGGTTGCGGCCGTGGCACTGCTCGCGACCATCGCACTGTGGCCCGAGATCGAGTCGAACACCGAGCGCGGGCGCGTCGCCTTCCGCCGCATCGCGGAGGTGCGGCCGGACGCGCTGCACATCGTGGAGCCGCGCTACCAGGGCGTCGACGAGCAGAACCGCCCCTACACCGTTACCGCCGACAGCGCGCTGCAGGCCGGGCACCAGGAACTGGTGCAGCTCCGCCGCCCGCGCGCGGACCTGCTGCTGAACGATGGCGGATGGATCTACCTGGAATCGCGCGACGGCCAGTACGACCGACCGCGCAACCTGCTCGACCTGGCGGGCCGAGTGACCATCCATCACGACGACGGCACGCAATTCGTGACGGAGCGCGCGGCGCTCGACATCGCCGGCGGCAACGCGGAAGGCGACGTGCCGGTCGCCGCGCAGGGCCCCTTCGGCACGCTGACCGCCGAGGGCTTCCGCCTGCGGGACCGCGGGCAGGTGGTGGTGTTCACCGGCCGCTCCCGCGTCGTGCTGGAGGGCAGCGAGTGACGGCCCGCCCCCTCCTCGTCGCCGCCGCGCTGCTCGCCGGTCTCGCGCCGGCCCTGGCGCAGAACCTTGACCTGACGCAGGGCGGCCCGATCGAGATCACCTCGACCGACGGCATCGAATGGCGCCAGCAGGAGCAGGTCGTGGTGGCGCGCGGCAATGCGCGGGCCGTGCGCGACGGCGTCACCGTTGATGCGGACCGGCTGATCGCGCGCTACCGGCCGCGCGGCGGAACCCAGGCGGCGCAGCCCGGCACCGGGGGCAGCGCCAGCCCGGTCTCCGGCAGCGAGATCTGGCGGCTGGAGGCGGAAGGCAATGTCCGCATCACCTCCACCAGCGAGCGCGCAACGGGCCAGCGCGCGGTCTACGACATGGACCAGGCGGTGATGGTGCTGTCCGGCCAGGGCCTGGCACTCGAGACGCCGGACCAGCGCATCACCGCGCGCGACAGCCTGGAATACTGGCCGCAGCGGCGCATGGCGGTGGCGCGCGGCGGCGCGGTGGTGGTCACCACCGATGACCGCCGTATCACCGCCGACACGCTCGTGGCCTATTTCACCGAGCCGCCGCCGGCCGGCTCGGCCCCCGCGCAGCCACAGCCGGCGGCCGCCCGGCCCGCCGGCCTGGCCGG
>NZ_JAPSMD010000115.1 GCF_027856955.1 Falsiroseomonas oryzae
GCCGAGGGCGCGCGGCTGGCGGAGGTGCTGGCGGCGCCCGCACCCTCGGCCGGCATGCCCGCGACCGACGCCGCCGCCCTGGCGGCCGGCCTGGGCCGCGGCGAGATCACCGTGCGCTTCCAGCCGGTGGTGCGCATGGCTGATCGTCGGCCGGTCATGGTGGAGGCCCTGGCGCGCTGGGAACGGCCCGAGGCCGCGCTCGGTGCCGGCGCCTTCATCGCCATGGCGGAGCGCGCGGGGCTTGCCATGCAGCTGACCCTGGCGGTGGCGACGCGCGCGATGGCCGACCTGTCGGCGACGCGCGCGAAGCATGGGCTGCGGCTGTCCTTCAACGTCTCGCTCGGCGTGCTGCTGCAGCCCGAGCTGCCGAGCCGGCTGCACGAGATCGTGCTGCAGCATCGGTTCCGCCCGGACGACGTGCTGCTGGAGCTGACCGAGACCACGGCGGTGCGCGACACCGCGCTGCTGCGGCGCGCGCTGCTGCGGCTGGAGCGGTCGGGCTTCCGCGTACTGCTCGACGATCTCGGCCTGGACGACGTGCGCCACGCGCTGACCGACCTGCCCTTCGCCGGGGTGAAGCTGGACCGCGTGCTGATCGCCGCCCTGCCTCGCGAAAGGCGGGCCCGGGCGCAGGTGGAGCGCCTGGTGCGCGAGGCCCACCGCGTCGGCCGTGCGGTGATCGCGGAGGGCATGACCGACCCGGTGCTGTGGCGCATCGCCGCCGCGGCGGGCTGTGACCTGGCACAGGGCTATGGCGTGGGCCGCCCGATCCTGCCGGAAGCGCTGCCCGCCTGGGTCTCGGCCTGGAGCGCGGCCGCGCTGCCGGAGCGGTAGCCCGCGCTATCCGCCGTAGGTCTCCCGGTACAGCGCCACGATCTGCTCCGCATCGGGCACGCGCGGGTTGTTGCCCGGGCTGCCGGAAGCGAGCGCCTGCTGCGCCATGGTGGGCAGCAGCCCGTCCCACTTCGCCCGGTCGATGCCATAGGCAGCGGGCGTCGGCACCTCCAGGTCGCGGTTGAGGGCGCGCAATTCCTCCACCAGCTTCGCACAGGCGGACTGGTCGCCCTCCTGTTCGGTCGCCACGCCTATCACGCGCGCCGCCTCCGCGTAGCGGGCGCGGCCCGCTTCCAGCCCGAAGGCGGTGACGGCAGGCAGCAGCATGGCGTTCGACATGCCATGCGGCACGTGGAAATGCGCGCCGACCGGGCGCGACATGCCATGCACCAGCGCGACGGAGGAGTTGGAGAAGGCGAGCCCCGCCAGCGTGGCGCCGCGCATCATCGCCTCCCGCGCCGCAGCGTCCTGCGGGTCGGCCCAGACGCGCCGCAGATTCGGTGCGATCAGGCGCATCGCGCTGCGCGCATAGTCGTCGGCCACGGGGTTGGCGCGCTTGGACACGAAGGCCTCCAGCGCGTGGGTCAGGCTGTCGATACCTGTATCGGCGGTGATGCGCCGCGGCAGGCCGAAGGTCAGTTCGTGGTCCACCACGGCTGCCAGCGGCAGCGCGCCGAGGCCGGCGATCAGCATCTTCTCGTCGCGCTCGGTGTCCGTGATGACGGTGAAGCGCGTCGCCTCGCTGCCGGTGCCGGCGGTGGTCGGCACACAGATCACCGGCAGCGCCGCGGCATTGGCGGCCGCCGGCACCTTGAAGGCGCGGATATGCGTGCCCGGCGGCGCCGCGCCCAGGATCGCCATGGCCTTGGCGGTGTCCATCGGGCTGCCTCCGCCGAAGCCGACCAGGCAATCGTACTGGCCGGCGCGCATCGCCTTCACCCCGGCCTCGATCACCGTATCGGTCGGATCGGGCACCGTGTCGGAGAACACCGCAGGCGCCATGCCGGCGGCGCGCAAAGGCGCCAGCGCATGCTCGACGAGGCCGGAGGACACCATGAAGGGATCCGTGACCACCAGCGGCCGCGACAGGCCGAGCTGCGCCAGCACCTCGCCGAGCTTCGCCACCGCGCCGCCGCCCATCAGCATCAGCCGCGGGGCCACGAGCTGCACCACCATGACGTCCTCCCTCACCGGACTCCGGGGAAGCTAGTCCCCGGACTCGCCCCTGCCTACCCGGCGCGCTCCGCGATGGTCCCGCCGGGACACTTGGCGATCACCGGGCTCTCGAACAGCGGCTCCCCGCCCACGCGCAGCACCGGACAGCTGCGGAGCGGCGAGATCGCCGGGAACGGGGCGGGCGTGCCGGCGAGGTCCATGACCACGCGGTCCGCGGCGCTAAACCTTCCCGTCAGCCGCGCGCGGCGGCGCCACTGCGGCGCAGCTTCGCGGCCGCATAGAGCGCGAGGCGGCGCGCGGCGAGGGGCGCGATGCCCTGGCCTTCCGCGGCGTCGAAGGGCGGCAGGTCCTCGGCGAAATGACAGGCACTGGCATGGCCGGGCGCGATCTCGCGCAGGGGCGGGGGCTGCTCGCGGCAGACGTCCTGGGCATGCGGGCAGCGCGTATGGAAGCGGCAGCCAGACGGCGGGTTCATCGGGCTCGGCACGTCGCCGCCGAGATGCGCCACGCGCCCGCGCCGGCCCGGATCGGGATGCGGGATGGCCGAGAGCAGCGCGCGCGTATAGGGATGCCGCGGCGCGGCAAACAGCGTGCGCTTCGGCGCTGTCTCCACGATCTGGCCAAGATACATCACGGCGACGCGGTCGGCCATGTGCCGCACCACCGCGAGGTCATGGGCGATGAACAGGTAGGACAATCCGAAGCGCGCCTGCAGGTCCTTCAGCAGGTTCACCACCTGCGCCTGGATCGAGACATCCAGCGCGCTGACCGGCTCGTCGCAGACCACGAGCTCCGGCTGCACGGACAGCGCGCGGGCGATGCCGATGCGCTGGCGCTGCCCGCCGCTGAACTCGTGCGGATAACGCTGCGCGTGGAAGGGCGCGAGGCCGACCAGGCCGAGCAGCTCCTGCACCCGGGCCGTACGGCTGGCGGCATCGCCGATGCCATGCACCTCCATCGGCTCGGCGATGGTCTCGCCGACGCGAAGGCGGGGGTTGAGCGAGGCATAGGGATCCTGGAAGACCACCTGCACGCGGCGGCGCAGCGCGCGCAGCTCCGCCGCGCCCGCCACCTCCACGCCGTCGAAGCGGATGGTGCCGGCGGTGGGCTCGATCAGGCGCAGCACGAGGCGCGCCGTCGTGGACTTCCCGCAGCCGGACTCGCCCACCAGCGCCAGCGTCTCGCCGCGCGCGATGGCGAAGGAGACGCCATCCACCGCGCGGACCAGGCCCTGCGTGCGACCGAGCAGCCCCTGCTTGACCGGGTAGTGCTTGGCGAGCGCCGCCACCTCGAGCAGCGGCGTCACGCGACGAGTTCCACAGCCTGCTCCACCGGCGCGCGGATGCAGGCCGCGAGATGACCTGGCGCGACCTCCTCCAGCATCGGCTGCGCGCGGGTGCAGGTCTCGATCGCGAAGGGGCAGCGCGGGTGGAAGCGGCAGCCCTTGGGCAGCGCGAAGGGCGGCGGCACCGCGCCCTCGATCGCCAGCAGCCTCTCCCGGTCCTCGTCGAGGCGCGGGATGGAGCCGAGCAGGCCGAGCGTATAGGGATGCTGCGGGCTGGCGAAGATCTCCACCGCGGCGGCGCGCTCCACCACCTTGCCTGCGTACATGACCGCGACCTCGTCGGCCATCTCGGCCACCACGCCGAGGTCGTGCGTGATGAGCACGATGGACATGCCCGTCTCCGCCTGCAGCTCGCGGAGCAGGTCCAGGATCTGCGCCTGCACGGTGACGTCGAGCGCGGTGGTCGGCTCGTCGGCGATCAGCAGCGCGGGCCGGCAGGCCAGCGCCATCGCGATCATCACGCGCTGGCGCATGCCGCCCGAGAGCTGGTGCGGGTAGTCGTCGAAGCGGCGCTCGGGCGCCGGGATGCGCACGCGCCGCAGCGCCTCGATGGCGCGGTCGCGCAGCTCGCGCGCGGAGGCTCGCTTGTCATGCGCGCGCATCGCCTCGGTGATCTGCCGACCGACCGGATGCACCGGGTTCAGGCTGGTCATCGGCTCCTGGAAGATCATCGCCACGCGGCTGCCGCGCACGTCGCGCATCTCCGCCGGCGCGAGCGTCAGCAGGTCGCGCCCTTCCAGCAGCACGCGGCCGGACGCGATGCGCCCCGGCGGCGGCACCAGGCGCATGACGGAGAGGCTCAGCATGGACTTGCCGCAGCCGCTCTCACCGACGATGCCGAGGGTACGGCCGCGCGGCACCGCCAGGTCCACGCCATCCACCGCGGCGATCTCGCCGACCGAGGTGCGGAAGACCGTACGCAGGCCCTCGATCTTCAGAAGCGGCGATTCGTCGCCCATGCGATTCAGACCTCCGGTGCCGGGCTTCGCCTGCGCCCTGCGGTCATCGCATGGGTCACGACCAGCGGAAGGTGGGCGGCGAGGAGACATCGACCGGGCGATGCGCCCAGTCCTGCGCGGGCGCCTTGGCGATGACGCGCTTCTGCGCCTCGTGCAGTTCGGCGGCGGCCTTGCGGTAGTCCATGGTCACCACCTCGCCGTCGGCCACCACCTTGCGGCCATCCACGAAGACGTCCTTCACCGCGCGGTCGCCCGCCGCATAGACCAGGCTACGCACAGGGTCGCGCGCCGGGCGCATCATCGGGTGCGTGACGTCCACCAGCACGAAGTCGGCGCGGCAGCCCGCTGCGAGCCGCCCGATGTCGCCGCGCCCCAGCGCCTTCGCGCCGCCGATGGTCGCCGCGTCGAACAGCTCCGTCGTCGTCATGCTGCGGGGATCGTTGGCCTGGGTGCGCGCGAGATAGGCGACCAGGCGCATCTCGTCGAGCATGTTGTGCGGGTAGGTGTCGGTGCCGAGGCCCATGTTCACGCCGGCCCGCTTGTAGCGGCCGAAATGCTTCAGCGTGATGCCGCGCCGGGCGAAGACGGTCGGGCAATGCGCCACGGTCGTGCCGGTCTCCGCCAGGCGCTTCATGTCGGTGTCGGTCCACCACTTCGTGGAAGGATGGTCGTCCAGGAAGATGCCGTGGCCGATGATGGAGCGGTCCGAGAGAAGGCCCATGCTGTCCAGCCAGCCGATCGGCGTCCTGCCGTGGCGGCGGGTGATCTCATGGAACTCCACGACCGACTGCGCGGCATGAATCTGCCAGGACACGCCGCGCTTGCCGGCCTCCTGGAAGCTCTCCTTCAGCAGCGTGTCGGTGCAGGTGTCGATCTGCGCCGGCACGACCATGCCGAAGAGCCGGCCGCATTCGTGCTGCTCGGCGCGCTCGATCAGCGAGAGCGCCTCGGCCATCGCCTTCTCGCCGGCGGCCTCGTCCCACTCGTACTCCACGACATGGCCGTTCTTCGTGTACCAGCGCGCCGAGCGGAACATCGGCGCGATGCAGACGCGCAGCCCCGATTCCGCCAGCAGGTCGAGCCAGCCGGGATGAGCCATGGAGAGGTCGGCGACGGTGGTGACGCCGGAGAGAAGAAGCTCCGACAGCGCGACGCGCACGCAATGCGGCACGGCCTCCGCATCGGCGCGGAAGATCGGCATGAACTCGTAGAGCGAGGAGTTGTAGAGGCCGGGGCTGCCGATCTCGTCGATCAGGCCCTTGTTCAGCGGCTCGCTGGACGGGTGGGAGTGGATGTTGACCAGGCCGGGCATGACCATCAGCCCGCGCCCGCTGATCTCCTCCTCTGCCGGGCCGGCATAGCCGCGGCCGACGAAGCTGAGCGCGCCGCCTTCGAAGGCGACGTCCGCATCGGGCAGGTAGATGTGCTGCTTCGCCCCGGCGTCCCAGGCGACGACGAGCTCGGCGTTGCGGATGACGGTGGTCATGTCTGGTCCTCCGGTGCGCCGGGCGCGTGGCACACCGCTTCGATGTTGTGGCCGTCCGGATCGATGACGAAGGCAGCGTAGTAGTTGGCGTGGTACTGTGGCCGGATGCCCGGCCCGCCATTGTCGTGGCCGCCCGCCGTCAGGGCGGCGGCGTGGAAGGCGTTCACCGACTCGCGGTCGGCGGCGGCGAACGCGTAGTGGATGTGCCCTGGCGGGCGGCCCGCCACGTCCGGGCCGCCGATCCAGAGCAGCGGCCGCCCGGCGGGGCCGAACATGGCCCAGCCGTTGCCCTCCGAATGAACCGCCATGCCGAGCGGCGCGAGTGCCGCGGCGTAGAAGCCGCGGCTGCGCGGGAAATCGGCGACGGCGAAGCCGAGATGATCGAGCACTAGCGCACCACGCGGATGTCGAGGCCCTTGTAGACCCCGATGCCGTAGAGGCCGTGCGCGCGTACGCCCGTCACGCGGTTGGAGCTGGCGACGAAGAGCTGTTCGCGCGCGATGGTCAGCCACGGCGCCTCCTCTGCCAGCTGGCGCTGCACGTTCGCCAGCGCACGGGCGCGCACCTGCGGGTCCGTCGCGGTCTGCGCCTCGACCAGCCAGGCATCGGTCTGCGGGTTGTTCCAGTTCATGCGGTTCGGCGTCGGCCGCGCGCGGGAATGCCAGTAGAGGTTCAGCGCGTCACCCGCCGAGAAGTAGGGATAGCTGAGGAAGAAGGCGTCGAATTCCTGCGTGGCGAGCCGGCCCCAGGCGACCGTCGCGTCGAAGAGCTGGATGCGCATCTCCAGCCCGACGCGGCGCAGCGCCTGCTGGATGATCTCGCCTTGCCGCTGGTTCTCCAGCGTGTTGATGCCGTAGACCAGGAAGCTGGCGCGCTGGCCGTCCTTCACGCGGATCCCGTCGGGCCCGACGCGCCAGCCGGCCTCGTCCAGCGTGCGCTGCGCGGCGGCCGGGTCGAAGGCGGGCACCAGGTTCTCGCTCTCGGCGTCGTAGTCCAGCGTGTTCGGGTTGACGATGTTGCGCGCCGGGATGGCACTGCCGAACCAGACCGCCCGCGTCAGCGCGGGACGGTCAACCGCCATGTGGATGGCGCGCCGCACCGCGCGATCGTTCATCACGGGCTTGTCCACCTTGAAGCCCATGAAGAAGTCCCAGAAGTAGTTCGGCTGGGTGGAGATGGTCACGGTCGGCACGCGGCGCAGGCTTTCCAGCGCGACGGGCGGGATGTACTGGGTCACGTCGCCCTGACCGGTCTGCATGGCGGCGAGGCGCGCGGTCGGCTCCGGCACCACGCGCCAGACGATCCGCTCCACATGCGCGGGGCCGCGGTTCTCGAAGATGGGGGAGCCCCAGCGGTAGTTCGGGTGCCGCTGCAGCACCAGTTCGCTGCGCGGCGTCCAGCTGACCCAGCAGAAGGGACCGGTGCCGTTGAAGCCCTGCGCCCCGAAATTGTCGCCCAGCCGTTCCACCGTGGCGCGGTCGATGATGCCGGCGAAGAACAGGGTGAGCTGGGACAGCAGTTCGCTGAACGGCGCGTTCAGCTCGTACTCGACCGTGTACTGGTCGCGCGCGCGGATCTCCTTCACCGGACCGGCGCGCCACGCGACAGGGCTGCGCGTGGCGGGTGCGATCCAGCGGTTGATGGAGAAGACGACGTCTTCCGCCGTCATCGGCTTGCCGTCGCAGAAGGTGACGTCGCGGCGGAGGTGGAAGGTGTAGAGCCTGCCGTCCGGCGAGACCTCCCACCGCTCCGCGAGACCTGGGCGGATGGTGCGGCCGTCCCAGTCCATCGTGACCAGCGTGTCGGTCATCATGGTGACGACCTCGCCAGCGCCGCGCGCGGTGGAGCGGTGCAGGTCGTAGCGGTCCGCATCGATCTCGCGCAGGAAGACCGCGGTATTGCGCGGCGCCTGTGCCAGCGCGGGCAGCGCCGTCGCGGCGCCTGCCAGGGCGACCGCCCCGAGCAGCCCGCGCCGCAGGATGTTCCAGCCCATGAAAGCCTCTCCCTTGTCGTTCACTTGCGAGGACTTCAGATGCGCAGCCTGGGGTCGAGCGCGTCGCGCAGCGCATCGCCCAGCACGTTGCAGGCCAGCACGACGACGAAGATCACCAGGCAGGGCAGCACGGAGATGTGCGGCGCGAAGAACAGGAAGGTGCGCCCCTGCGAGGCCATGGCGCCGAGCTCCGCCATCGGCGGCTGGGCACCGAGGCCGAGGAAGGACAGCGCGGAGCCCAGCAGGATCACCTGGCCGAAGCGCAGCGTGGCGAAGACCAGGATGGGCGAGAGGCAGTTCGGCGCCAGGTGCCGCCGGATCAGGCGCGCATCGCCCATGCCCTGGGCGCGCGCTGCCTCGATGTAGTCCTGGCCGAGCACGACCAGGGCGGAGCTGCGGGCGATCCGCGCCATCAGCGGCACCGTCGCGACGGACAGCGCGATGACGACAGCGGTGATCCCCGGCCCGAAGATCGCCGCGATGGCCAGGCCGAACAGGATGGCCGGGAAGGACAGCAGGATGTCCATCAGCCGCATCAGCAGCCCGTCCAGCCGGCGGTAGTAGGCCGCGGCGAAGCCGACCGCCACGCCGACCGCGGTGCCGAAGACGAGCGAGAGCGCGCCCATGCCGAGCGTGATGCGCAGCCCGAACAGCATGCGGGAGAGCATGTCCCTGCCCTGCCCGTCCGTGCCCAGCAGGTACTCGCCGCCGGGCGGCTGCATGATGGCGACGAGGTTCGTCTCGAACGGATCGTGCGGCGCGAGCAGCGGCGCGAAGACCGCGGCCAGCGCGGCCAGCATCACCAGCGCGAGCGACGCCGCCGCCGCCGGCTCGCGCAGCAGCAGCCGCAGCGCGGAGGGGCGCTGCGGGACGGCGATCTCGGCGGCGGTCGCGCTCATCCGGCCCTCACGCGCGGATCGAGCACGCCGTAGAGCAGGTCGACCGTCAGGTTCACCAGGATGAAGCCGAGCGAGAGGACAATGATCGTGCCCTGCGCCATCGGCAGGTCGGAGGAGGTGATGGCACCCACCGCCAGCCGCCCGACGCCGGGCCAGGAGAAGACGGTCTCCGTCACCACCGCGCCGCCCAGCAGGAAGCCGATCTGGAGGCCAATCAGCGTGACCACGGGGATCAGCGCGTTGCGCAGCGCGTGGCGCAGCACGACAAGCCGCTCCGGCAGGCCCTTGGCGCGGGCGGTGCGCACATGCTCCGCGCCGAGCACGTCCAGCACCGCGGTGCGCGTCATGCGTGCGACCGGGCCGACGAAGACGCCGCCCAGCGTGATGGCGGGCAGCGCGATGGCGCGCAGCCCCTCGAGGGTCCAGAGCGGCCCGGCGCGGCCGGTGAAGGGCAGCCACTGCCACTGGAAGCCGACGAACCAGATCAGCACGAGGCCCAGGAAGAAGACGGGCACCGACACGCCGGCGACGCTGATCGCCATGACCACGCGGTCCAGCAGCGACCCGCGCCAATAGGCCGCGACGGTGCCCATGCCAATGCCGAGCGGGATGGACCAGACCAGGCTCGCCGCCATCAGCTCCAGCGTCGGGCCGATGGTCGCGCCGAGTTCCTGCGCGACCGGGACGTTGTTGATGATAGAGACGCCGAGGTCGCCCTGCGCCAGCCGCCAGATATACAGGCCGAACTGCACCCAGAGAGGCTGGTCGAGGCCAAGGTCGCGGCGGATGGCATCGACCACCTCGGCGCTCGCGGTCGGTCCCGCCCGCACCACCGCCGGATCGGTCGGCACGACCTGCATCAGCAGGAAGCCCACCAGCAGCACGCCGAACATCACCGGCACGGCCATCGCCAGGCGCTGGGCGGCGTGGCGCAGCATCAGCTCAGAGCCCCATGGCGGTCGAAGATGGGCACGCCGCCACGCAGCGTGAGATCGCAGCGCGTGTCGCGCAGGATCTGCTCGGGCTCCGCGGCGAAGACGTCGCGCGACAGCACGGCGAGGTCGGCCAGCATGCCGGGTTCCAGCGTGCCGCGCCGATCCTCGGCGAATTGCGTGTAGGCGCCGCACCAGGTCTGGCAGTGGATCGCCTGCTCGACGCTCAGCGCCTCCTCCGGGCCCATGATCGTGCCCCGGTTGGTCTTCCGCGTGACCATGGTGAAGAGGTTGACGAAGGGATCCACCGTCGACACCGGGCAGTCGGAACTGGCGGCGGGGTGGTGCCCGTCCTCCAGCCACGTCCGCATCGGGTAGGCGTGCTCGCTGCGCGCGCGGCCGAGGTTGCGGATGTAGAGGTCGCCGAACTCGTACATGAAGACGGGTTGCGGCACAGGCAGGATGCCGCGCGCCTTCATGCGGCGCATCTGGTCGCGGGTGACGAAGCCGCAGTGCTCGATGCGGTGGCGGCGGCCGGCGAAGGGATGCACGGCGCTGTCCGCCGCTTCCATCCCCGTCAGCACCTGCTCGATTGCCGCGTCGCCAATGGCGTGGATGTCCAGCTGCCAGCCCTGTTCGTGATACAGCTTCAGCAGCGCGTGGATCTTCTCGTCGGGGAAGGTGAAGACGCCGGTGCCGCCGCCGGCGCCGGCGAGATACGGCTCGAAGAAGGCCGCGGTGAGTCCGCCGGCCGAGCCGTCCGCGAAGACCTTCACCGCGCCCCAGCGCAGCAGGTCGTCGCCGGCACTCGGGCGCAGCCCGGCCTCCCACGCGGCCTGGGCGATGCCCTCGGGGTTGCCGGCCAGCACCTGCCACATGCGCAGCGTGAGGCGACCCGCCGACTTCGCGGCGTCATAGGCCGCGACCTCCGCCATGCCGGCGATCATGCCGACATTCATGTCGGTCGCGCTGGCGAAGCCGAGGCTGGCGAGATGCGCGCAGGCGCGCTCGATGCCCGCCACCAGCGCGGCCTCGTCCGGCGCTGGGATCACGTCGCGCACCAGTCGCATCGCGCGTTCCTGGAACAGGCCGGTCAGCGCGCCGCCGCGCCGCTCGATCACGCCGCCCTCGGGGTCGGGCGTGTTGTGGCCGACGCCGGCGGCCCGCAGCGCCGCCGTGTTCGCGACGCCCATGTGCCCGCAGGTGCGCACGATGAAGACGGGGTTCTCGGGCGCCGCGGCGTCCAGCTCCGCCGCCGTCGGATGGCGCGCGACGTCCAGCTCGCCATGGTCATAGCCGCGGCCCAGAACCCAGGCACCCTTGGGCGCGGCCTGCGCCGCGGCGCGGATGCGGCGCAGCACCTCGTCCAGGCTGCGCACCTCCTCGGCGCGCAGGTTCACCTGCGCGAGCCCCAGCCCATAGGGCAACAGGTGCATATGCGCCTCGTTGAAGGCCGGGATCGCCACGCGGCCGTCCAGGTCGATGCGGCGCGCGCCGGGCGCGGCGGCAGCCACTTCCTCCGCGCTGCCCACCGCGAGCACGCGGCCGCCGCGCAGCGCGATCGCCTCGGCGAACCCGCCCGTGAGGCCCCGGAACACGCGCCCGCCCGTGAAGATCAGATCCTGCTGCATATGCCCGGCGATGCGCCCTCTGCTTCAGCGGTTCGAGGTTACGCGACTGTCACGCCCGGCGCTGCGAGCGTCAACCCGCCGTCCGCCGCCGTTGCGCGCCTGGCGGCGCTGCCCGCATCATGGAAGCGGCAAGGTGGAAGGACAGGTGCCATGGCTTTGGGCAGGCGATGGCTGGGGCTGGCCGCGGCGGCGGCGCTCGGCCTCGGGGCGACGGCAGCGACGGCGCAGGCCCCGGCATCCTCCACGCTGCGGATCGTGCTGATCAATGACCTGGCGAGCCTGGATCCCGTGCAGTCCACGGCGGCCTTCGTGCGCAACCACGGCTTCCTCGTCTACGATCAGCTCTTCGCCTTCGACAGCCAGGGCGTCGCGCGGCCGCAGATGGTGGACCGCCACACGGTCAGTGCCGACGGCCTGGAGCATCGCTTCACACTGCGCGAGGGCCTGGCCTTCCATGACGGGCAGCCCGTGCGCGCGGCGGATGCCGTCGCCTCGATCCGCCGCTGGGCGCAGCGCGACATCGTCGGGCGCGCGCTGGCGGCGGCGACGGCCTCGATGGAGGTGGTGGACGAGCGGAGCTTCACCATCCGCCTCGCGCGCCCCTTCGCCCTGGTGACGGAGGCGCTGGCCCGCCCGACCGCCAGCGCGCTGTTCGTGATGCCGGAACGCATCGCGCAGACGCCCGCCGCCACCGCGATCACGGATGCGACAGGCAGTGGGCCCTTCGTGTTCCAGGCGAGCCAGTGGCGCGCCGGCGAACGCGCGGTCTATGCGCGCAACCCCAACTACCGCCCGCGGCAGGAACCGGCGGATGGCCTGGCCGGCGGCAAGGTCGCGATGCTCGAGCGCATCGAATGGGTGGCCATGCCCGATCCCGCCACCGCCGCGGCGGCGCTGCAGGCGGGCGAGATCGACTTCATCGAGCAGCCCTCACCCGACCTGATCCCGACGCTGGAGCGCAACCGCAACATCCGCACCTTCGCGCTCAATCCGGTGGGCTTCATGGTGTGGCTGCGGATCAACCACACCCAGCCGCCCTTCAACCATCCCGCGGCGCGCCAGGCGCTGCTGCACCTGGTCAACCAGCAGGAGGTGCTGCAGGGCATCGGCAACCGCGCATCGGAGCAGGTGCCGTACTGCCCCGCCTTCTTCTTCTGCGGCACGCCGCTGGAAAGCAGCGCCGGCGCGCAGGGGCTGCGTAACGCCGACCTGGATCGCGCCCGCACCCTGCTGCGGGAGGCCGGGTATGCCAACCAGCGCGTCGTCTTCCTCAACGCTGCCGACAGCCCGATCAACAACGCGGCCACGCTGGTCATGGCGGAGAGCTTCCGTCGCGCCGGGCTGAACATGGACGTACCCAGCATGGACTGGGCAACCGTGACGCAGCGGCGCAACCGGCGCGAGGGTGTGGACCAGGGCGGCTGGAGCCTGTTCGTCACGGTCGCGAACGTGCTCGACGGCCAGAACCCGCTGACCAACCTCTACCTGGCCAGCCCCTGCGAAGGCGGCCTGACGGGCTGGCCTTGCGACCAGCAGCTGGAGGACCTGCGCCGCAGCTGGTGGGAGGAGAACGACCCGGCGAAGCGGCAGGAGGTCCTGCACCGCGTGCACGCCCGCGCCTACGAGGTGCTGCCCTACATCAACGCCGGCCAGTTCCGAACGCTCGCGGCGCACCGCGCCAACGTCGAGGGGCTGCGTCCCACGACCATCCCGGTCTTCTGGGGAGTGACCAAGCGGTAGCATGCGATCGCCCGGGATGCGCGCACCGGACGCAAGCATGCCGGGGCGAGCATCGCTGGCTCGGGCTCGCCAGGGTCGGCCGCCGTCTCACAGAAGCGCCTCGATCACGACGGGACCGGTGGCATCGAGGGAGCGGTGCAACGCGGCCGAGAGGTCCTCGGCGGTGTCCACGCGGCACGCCGGCACGCCGAATCCGCGCGCCACGGCGCACCAGTCGACCGCGGGGTCCTCAAGCCGCGTCAGGCGGTCGGCGACGCCGCCGGCCGCCGGCTCCTCCCGGCGCAGCAGCGCGTAGCGGCGATTGGCGACGATCAGCGTCACGATGCCGAGGGATT
This sequence comes from Falsiroseomonas oryzae, assembly GCF_027856955.1. Classification (GTDB taxonomy): domain Bacteria; phylum Pseudomonadota; class Alphaproteobacteria; order Acetobacterales; family Acetobacteraceae; genus Falsiroseomonas; species Falsiroseomonas oryzae. The sequence goes on from NZ_JAPSMD010000115.1 coordinate 13,331, forward strand.
CCCGTGCCTGGGTCCAGAAGGCCTGCGGCAGATAGGCCGCGCTGCCATCGCCAAGCAGGTTCACCACCTTGCGTCCCGGGCAGGCGATAGCGGCGCCGACCGCCAGCGCCGGCCCCTGGTCCAACCCGCCCCCGGTCAGCCCCAGCACGGTGTGCGGCGGGGCGAGGTGCATCGCCTCGGCGTAGGCGAGGCTGGCGGTGAGGGCGGTGGAGACGAGTACCGCGCCGTCCGGCAGCGAGGCGGCGAGGACCCGCGCCAGCGCCGGCGGCGAGAGCGCGCCACGCACTGGCGGATGTCGCGCGGCGCGGGGGGCGCTGCGCCCCGCGAGGCGTGCTCCCGGCAGGGTCGCGGCGAGC
>NZ_JAPSMD010000116.1 GCF_027856955.1 Falsiroseomonas oryzae
GGCCGCCCTGCGGGAGGTGCTGCGCCTGCACGACCTGCGCGATTCGGCGGAGACGCGCGCGGCCATCGCCTCGCTGCTCGAGGTGACGGCGGCGCCCGGCGCAGCGCGCCTGCCGGCCGGGCCGCGCGGCATGGGCGGGTCGTTCTGCCGCGGGCTCGACGTGACGCTCACCTTCGACCAGCGCGGCTGGCAGACCGGCGGGCTCTATGTGCTGGCCTCGGTGCTCGACCGCTTCCTGGCGCTGCACGCCACGGTCAACTCCTTCGTTCGGACGCGCGCCGTGCTGCGGGGCGCGACCGGCAACGCGGCGTCCTGGCCGGCGCGGGCGGGCTGGCGCGTGCTGCTGTGAAGCCGCTTCCGTCCGCGCTCGATCGCCTGGCGTCGGAGCCCGAGAGCTTCTCCTTCGACGCGGCGATGCGGCTGCTCTGCGCCGACCGCGAGACCGACCAGCCGGCCGAGGCCGCGCGCTTCCACGCGCCGCACGGCCTGGCCTTCCCGCCCGGCGACGTGCTGCGCCTCTCGGCCGGGGAGGGCGCCGCGCCACCCTCGCTCACCGTCGGGCTGATCGGGCTGACCGGTCCGTCCGGCGTACTGCCGCGGCACTATTCGGAAGCGGTGGTGCAGCAGGTGCGCAGCCGCGCGCGCAGCCTGCCGGACTTCCTCGATCTGCTGGCGCAGCGGCTGGTCGCGCATTTCGCCGCGGCCGGCGCGAAGTACCGCATGCATCGTGCGGCCGACATGGCGCTGCTGGCGCGTACCCCGGACCAGGGGCCGGATGAGGGCAAGGTGGCCGCGGTGCTGCTGGCGCTGGCGGGCCACGGCACGCCGCACCTGGCGGATCGGCTGGCCGCCGGGCCGGAGCCGCTGATGCACTATGCCGGGCTGTTCGCGATGCGCCCGCGCTCGGCGGAACGCTTGCGGGCGCTGGTCTCCGACTGGCTGGGCCAGACGGTGGAGGTGGTGCAGTTCGCCGGCGCCTGGCTCGCCCTGCCGCCGGACCAGCGCACGCGCCTGCCGGTGGGCATCGGCAGCGGGCAGCATGCGCGGCTCGGCGTGGATGCCGCGATCGGGGTGCGGGCCTGGGACGCCTCGGCGCGGGTGGTGCTGCGGCTCGGCCCGCTGGATGGCCCGGCCTTCGATGCGCTGCTGCCGGACCGGCCCGCCCTGGCGCGCCTCGTCTCGCTGGTGCGGGCCTTCCTGGGCTCGGAGACCGGCTTCGCGGTGAACCCGGTGGTCGCCGCCGCCGCGGTGCCGCCGCTGCGCCTGGACTCCGCCGCGGATCCGGCGCCGCGGCTGGGCTGGAACACCTGGCTGCCGACCGCCGGCCGCCGCGAGGACGGCACGGAGCCGCTGTTCGAGGCCGAGGTGGTCGAAGGCTTCCATCACGCGAGAGGCGCTGCCGCATGAGCTGGGGCGACGGCTACGTCACCGACATCAACTACGACGCCGGCTACTACCGGGAACAATCGCCCGCCCATCTGCGCCTGGCCTGCCTGCTGTGCGGCGTCGCCTGGGACGTGCCGGAGGAAGGCGCGCACTACCTGGAACTCGGCTGCGGGCAGGGGATGGGCGCGCTGGTCGTCGCCGCCGCCAACCCGTCCTGGCGCGTCACGGCGATCGACTTCCACCCCGCGCATATCGCCGCCGCCCGCGCGCTGGCGCGGGAAGCGGGCCTGACCAACGTCACCTTCCTCGAGGCCGACCTGTCCGACTTCGCGGAAAGCGCGGCCGCCGCCGCGCTGCCGGAGGCCGACATCGTCACCTCCCACGGCGTCTGGAGCTGGGTCTCGCCCACGGTGCGCGCCGGCATCGTGCGGCTGCTGCGCGCGAAGCTGCGCGCCGGCGGCGTGGCGCATCTCAGCTACAACGCGCTGCCGGGCTGGCAGGGCATGCTGGCGATGCAGCGCCTGGTGCGCGAGACCGGGCTGCGCCTGGCGCAGCGCAGCGACCGCCAGGCGCAGGCAGGCTTCGAGGTACTTCACGAACTTGTGAAGGCGGAAGCCTCCACCCTGACCGGCGACGCCCGCCTGACCGCGTGGCTGCGGGGCATCGGCAACTACTCCGCCACCTACCTCGCGCATGAATTCATGAACGGCCACTGGTCCCCCTGCTGGCATTCCGACGTGGTCGCCGCGCTGTCGGAGGCGCGGCTGGAATTCGTCGGCTCCGGCATGCTGCTCGACAACTTCCCCGAGCTCGGCATGACCGCCGCGCAGCGCGCGATCTACGAACGCTTCGAGGATTCGCAGACGCGGGAGCTGGTGAAGGATGTCTGCCTCGGCCGGACCTTGCGCCACGACGTCTTCGTGCGCGGCGCGCGGCGGATGGGCGCGGCCGGCCGCGACGCGGCGCTGCGGGAGCTGACGCTCGCGCTCTGCATCCCGGCCGACCGCGTCGTGCTGGAGGTGCAGGTCGCGGCGGGGAAGGCGCAGCTGGCCAAGGAATTCTACGGGCCCGTGGTGCGCATGCTGGCCGAGGGGCCGGCGGCGGTCGGCGCGCTGCTGAAGGCGCCGGGCGCCGTCGCGACGAAGGAGAATCCGGCGGAACTCGCCGGGCTGCTGACCGGCACGCGGCAGGCGGTGCCGGTCTGGCGTCCTGGTGCGCCGGCATCGGACAGCGTGCTGCGGCTGAACGCCGCGCTGGCGCGCCGCATGGGCGCGGCGGAGAATCTGAGCCGTCCCGTCGCGGCGGCGAGCGCGGCGCTGGGCGCGGGCATGCCGTGCTCCGTCGGCGACCTCTTCGTCGCCGGGCGCGCGCTGGCCGGCGATGACGGCGCGGATGTCGCGCCCTGGGTCGCGACGCTTGGCAGCGCGCTGGACGAGGAGAACCAGGGACGGCTGCGCGAAGCGCTGGAACGGGCGCGCGACCAGATGCTGCCGCTGCTGCGGCAGCTGGGCTGCCTGCCCGCGTGATGCGTGGCGAAATGACAGCGCGAGCTGGATGTGCTTCACTCAACCCAGGTGTGATGACGAACGGGAGGGCAGGGATGCGCCAGGGTATCGCGATGGCCGGCATCGTCGCCGTGCTGCTGGGTGGTGTCGCCCTGTCGGGCGATGCGGGCGCGCAGCAGAACCCGAACTCGCAGCAGATCATCGATGCGCTGCGTCCCGGCGGAAACATCCTCGGCGGCCAGACGCGCGGCATCCGGCCCGTGACGCCGGCCGCCCCGGCACAGACCGCACCCGCCGGCGCGCCGCAGGCACAGACCGCGCCGCCGCAGCCGGCCGATGGCGCGGCGCCCTCGGTCAACCTGACGGTGAACTTCGCGACCGGCTCTGCGGAGCTGACGCCGCAGGCGCGCCGCACGCTGGACGAGTTGGGCCGCGCGCTGTCGAGTCCCGACCTCGCGGCCTTCCGCTTCCGCGTCGAGGGCCACACGGACACCGTCGGCAGCGCGCCGCTGAACCAGACGCTCTCGGAGCGTCGCGCCGCCGCGGTGGTGCGCTATCTCTCCGCGCAGTTCGGCATCGCCGGGCAGCGACTGGAGGCCGCGGGCCGTGGCGAGAGCGAGCCCCTGGTGCCGACCGGCGATAACGTCAACGAGCCGCGGAACCGCCGCGTGCAGGTCATCAACATCGGCAGCTGACCGCTCGCGGCCCAGACACGCCGCGATGGCGCCGCACGGCGAGGACGAGACGGTTGTGCTGCGGCGGCCCGTGCGGCCGCAGCCGCAGCCGCGGCGCTCTCGCCTTCCCCTTCTGCTCGCCGGTACGGCCCTGCTGGCGGTGGTTGGCCTGACGTCATTGATGCTGCTGCGGCCGGGCCTGCTGCCCGTGCCGGGGCTGGCGCCGCCCTCCGCACCGCAGGTCGTCCCGCGCACGCCCTCGCCGCCGGGCCTCCCCTCAGTGCTACCCGCACCGGCGGAGCGCTTCGCGCTGGCCACCGAGGCCGAGATCCTCGCCAACGCCGCGCCGGAACTCGTCATCCGGCGCTTCGCCGGCAACCCGGCCGTGCTGGTGCTGGACTTCCCGACGCTGGGCGAGCAGGCGCGGATGCTGAACCGCGTGGCGGCGCTGGTGGAGAAGGCCGGGCTGCCGCGCGACCGCGTGCTGGACGATGCCGCGCTGGAGCGGGCGGTGATCGCCGGCGGCACCACGGCGGAGACCTTCTACTACGGCCACAACTACCGCGCCGCGGACCTCGCGCGCTTCTTCGCGCTGGCGGACCGCGACGGCGTGCGGCTGAATCCCGACGAGGAGCGGCTGCGCGCCCTGGCACGCGAACTCGGCTGGCTGCGACTGGATGCGGGCGGCGCGCTGGTCTCGGTGCCGCATGCCGGGGCGGAGGCCTGGCTGGATGCGCGCGCCCGCGCGGCGATGCTGCGCCACGAGCTCTCGCACGGCGAGTTCTTCACCAACCCGGCCTACGCCGCCGTGGTCTGGCGGTTCTGGCAGGACCTGCTTTCCGAGGAGGAACGCGCGCGCTTCCGCGCCATGCTCTCCGAGGCGTCGTACGACCCGGCGCTGGAGGAGGTCATGGCCAACGAGGCGCATGCCTTCCTGTTCCACACGCCTGACGAGCGCTTCTTCAACGCCGCCGCGCTCGGCTTCACGCCGGAGCGTGTCGCGGCCCTGCGCGCCGCATTCGTCGCGTCGCTGCCGCCGGGCTGGCTGCGGGACGCGATGGCGCGCTGACCGGCACGGCGACGCCAGCGGGCGTCGCCATGCCGTGTCGCGCTCAGTAGCTCGGGCGGACGGTGACGGTCGGCGGCGCGGGCGCCGGCGTCACCACCGTCGCGGGCGCCTGCTGCGGCACCAGCACCGTCGCCTGCTGCGGCGGGCGCTCCCGCTCGACATAGGTGCAGGCGCCGAGCGTGGCGGCCGAGAAAGCCAGGGCGGCCAGGCTAGCGAGGCGGGAAACAGACATGCGTTCGTCCTCCTTCTCCAACGAGGTGCCATAACCAACGCGCGCAGCCTGCGTGTCGTTCGCCCCGGGTGATATTTCCGTGACGCGTTTCACGCCGGCGCGGCGTGCCGCGTTCCGTCGGCATCGCCACAGCCCATGGAGGCCGCCGATGCAGACCCTGCCCGCCCGCATCCTCACGGCATTCGTCGTCGCCCTGGCCTGCGCCGGCACGCCGCATGCGCAGGAGGCGGCAACCGGCACGGTCACGATCGAGCAGCCGCCGCCGAGGCCGCGCGGCATCACGATCGAGCAGGATGGCCGCCCGCTGACCGGCACCGTCCCGCCCGGCGCGGCCGTGGATGTCTCCGGCGCGAACGTCGTGGTGGTGGAGGAGACGCCGCGCGCGACCCGGCTCACCGTGCGCAACGACGTGCTGTTCGACTTCGACAAGGCTGAGCTGCGGCCGGAGGCGGCGGAGGCGCTCGGCCGCGTCGCCGAGATCATCCGTCAGCGGCAGCCCCGCGCCGTGCGCATCGTGGGCCACACCGACGCCATCGGCTCCGACGCCTACAACCAGGCGCTGTCGGAACGCCGGGCGCGGAGCGTGGAGCGCTGGCTGGCAGGCCAGGGCGGCGGGCTGCCGCCGATGCAGGCGACCGGCCGCGGCGAGGCGGAGCCCGTCGCGTCGAACACCGCCCCCGACGGCCGCGACGACCCCGAGGGGCGCCAGCGGAACCGCCGGGTGGAAGTGCTGCTCGAGCGTTGAGGCGGGCTCATGCCGGCGTGCGTTCTCGGTGACTCGGGAACGCCTTCAAGCACCAGCGCGGCGCATCAGCGCCGCTCGGCTTCGCCGCACTTGCGGCGGCGCCCGGTCGGGCGCTCGGCCGGCGTGTAGAACGCCGGCCGCCACCGGATCACCAGAAAGGCTCGGCGGAATCAGTTCAGGAAGGGATTGCGCCCGCGGGCCGGCGCCTGGGCCGGCCCGAAATGCGTGGCGAGATAGTTCACGATGGTGTCGCGGAACTCGCCTTCCAGCGGATTCATGCCGTGCTTCTCGCTCATCCAGTCCATCAACCCGTCCCACTGATCACGGCTGAGGCGGTTGCGCCGGATCAGCGCCGTGTTGTGGCACACGGTGCAGTAGGCGAAGGTCTCGGACCGGCCCTCGCCGTCAGGCAGGACGGTTTCTTCCTCCGCCGCGCCCTCGATGGCGCGGGCCGCGTCGGCCTGGTCCTGGCGGTCCTGCGCCAGGGCCACGCCGATGCCGAGCGCGGCGATGGCCGCGACAAGGATCATCGCCCGCATCAGCCCACCAGGATCGCCGCGCGGCTGATCGGGTTGGCGCCGTAGCCCTGCGGGTTCCAGTTCGCCGCGGCGTGCGGCTGCATGCGGCCGTCGCTGTCGGTCGCGCGGTACCAGATCTCGTAGTAGCCGTCGGAGGGCAGCGTCACGCGGCCGGTCCAGCGCTGCCAGGCATGGCGGTTGGCCGGCGCGGCCACCTGCATCGTCGTCCAGGTCGCGCCGAAATCCACGCTGACATCCACCGCGCGCACCGTTAGGTCGCCGGCCCAGGCGGCGCCGCGCAGGTCCAGGCTTCGCGTGCCCGCCGGCAGCCGCGTGCCATGCGCGTGCGAGGACAGGATGGAGCGCACGGGCATGCTCTCCATCTCCGCGAAGTCGGCGCCGTTGCTGTTGCTGCCAGGCACGATCGGCCGCACCGGGATGCGGTAGGAGGTGCCGCCCATGCCCGCGCCGTCATGCACCCGGTCGCGGATCCAGATGCGCGTCAGCCATTTCTGGCTCAGGCTGCCCGGCCAGCCCGGGGTGATCAGGCGCACCGGCGCGCCGTGGATGTGCGGGATCGGCTGGCCGTTCATGCGGAAGGCGATCAGCGTGTCCTCGTCCATCGCCTTCGCCAGCCGCATGCCGCGCGCGATGGCGGGACGGTCGGCCGCGCCGGAAAGATGCGGGTCGGCGCCGTAATGCCCCGTGAACACCGCTGAGGGCTTGAGGCCAGCCGCCTGCAGCACGTCGCGCAGGCGCACACCCGTCCATTCGGCATTGCTGATGGCGCCGTTGCCCCATTGGTTGCCGCGGGTCTGCGGCGCGAAGAAGGCCCGCCCGTTGCCGCCGCATTCCATCTGCAATTGGCGCGTCACCACGGGGAAGCGCGCTTCCAACTCGCCCAGGGTGAGTTCGAGCGGCGTGTTCACCTCGCCGTCGATGCGGATCTTCCAGGTCCGCGGGTCGCCGGACAGCGCTTCCGGTACGCCGCCGTTGTTGCGGATGAAGTGGTTGGCGTAGCTCGTCACCGGCTCGTCCAGCAGGTGCTCCGGCGTCTCCGCGACCAGTGGGCGCTCGCCCTGGAGGATCAGCGGCGCCTTGCCTTCCATGCGCAGCACCTGCGGTGCGCCGCTGCCGGCGGTGCCCTGTGCCGCGGCGGGGCGGGCGAAAAGGGCGGGCAGCGTGCCTTCCGGCATCGAGTGCGCGAAGGGAATGGCGCCGCCCAAGGCGGCGCCCATCGCAGCCAGCGCCGTCCCCTTCAGCGCGCCGCGCCGCCCGAAGGCGAGGGCGTCGGCCCGTTCCGGATCGTCGCGGTAGAGTTCCTGGATGGACCTCTCGGTCCTGCCGTGTCGTGCGGCCATCACCATTTCCTCCCGGTCACGTTCTTCGTTGCAGGGATCTTCATAAGCAGCCCTGCAATGTGGCGGCAAGAGGACCGCCCGACGCTCAGGCCGCCTGGTTACGCATATGGAGCGCAAGCTGCTCGACTCGGGGCAGCACGGCGGCGTCCAGCGCCGGGTCGTCGCGGACCTGCTCGGCCCAGGCCTGGCGGAAGCAGAGCAACCAGCCGGCGATCTCGGCCTCCCCGATCGGGACGTGCAGATGGCGGGCGCGCAGCATCGGGGGCCCGCGCCGCTCCAGGAACAGCGGCGGTCCGCCGAGCCAGAAGGACAGGTACTCGAAAAACTTCTGCTCCGACGCCTCAAGGCTGTCGGGGTGGATCGCGCGGCAGGCCGCGGCCTCCGGCAGTTCGTCCATCAGGGCGTAGAAGCGGCGGGTCAGGCGCCGCAGCCCGGCTTCGCCACCGAGCCGTTCGTAGGGTGTCCGTCCGGTCACGCGGGATCCGGGCAGAACACCTCCCGAAGCGTGGCGATCAGCTTGGAGACGCGCGGATCGGCGATGCGGTAGTGGATGGTCGTGCCGGTGCGCCGCGTCGCGACCAGTCCATCCTCACGCAGCTTCGCCAGATGCTGCGACACGGCGGGTTGCGAAAGCGCCACGCGTTCGGCGAGGCGCCCGACATGGGCCTCGCCTTCCACGATCAGCGTGCAGAGCAGGATCAGCCGCCGCTCATTGGCGAGCAGCCTGAGCATCGCCGCGGCTTCCGCGGCGTGCTCTTCCATCAATGCCAGGTCGCTCGCTTCGCCGACGAGCCCCGAATCTTCAAGGTAGCGCATGGGCGATGCTTAGCGGTCCGGCCAAGCAACTCGCAAGGTGCGTTCATGTTTCAGTTCATGTTTCAGGGCTTACGTCCCGGGCGTCAGGGGAGCTTTCAGCAGTTATGGGGCGAGTATAGTTACGAAAAACGAACGACCTGAAATCGTTACAGACTCCGCCGTCTCTGTTGGCCTCCGGAACGACAATCCCCAGGTTGCGCTGAGTGAATCGGTCGCCGCCCTGCGCGACGAGAACGCAAACCTCTTCGTTCCGAAGTGCCAATTCTGAGGCGCCATGTTCGAAGCGCAGGGATCGGCCTGCTGCGCCTGCCCCTCAGAGGGATCCGAGTGCGGCGACACCCATGCGCGCCAGAGTACCGAGCGCCCGTCGCAATCAATTCGAAGCGGATATGTTCAACACACCAAGACGGCTGTATCGCCTCCCATAGCCAGATCTCGGCATGAATTTCTTGAGGAAATCGCGAAACATAGTGGCGCTCGAGAATCTGAACTGACCGAAGTTGGGATCGAAGAACACGTAAAGCGACCTGTTCGCTGTCACATAGCAGCCCATCGCATGCGCGCCCCCGTTGGCCTTGTTGGGCGAGTCAAGACCAAGATAATTGTATCCCGCGATTGTGCCGATCAAATCAACCATCAACTCCGCATTTTTCTCAATTTGCATGGAATTTAGCCCATCGCCGCCGGGTGTCAGACCGTACTGTGCGACGTTACGGACCAGCGCATAATCCACGGCCCACCACTGCTTGTTGCCTTGAGCATTATAGTTATCGATTACCCGAGACTGCTCATCCATCATTTGCTTGAGCAGGTTGAACACTGGCCCGACAGTGGCGGATTTGCCGACCCGCTGTGGACACGCCTTCTCCGCCGGTCCAAACCATTCGAGGAAGTTTTCGCCGGCGAAGCCCTTCTTGATCCACATCACGGAAAGGGCGTGGCACCAGCCCTTGTTCACCGACTTCCCGCCGACGATGACACGGATGTCGAGCGACTGATCGTACTGCCAGTCGCAAGACCCTCCAACTTCCTCGGCATTCACCTTGGCTTCGACGAACGTGTAGGGCATCGAAGGCTCCTGGCGACCGGTGGCGCATTGTCCAGCAGCAGAACCGGGTCAGAGCGATACGATACCGTAAGGTCGCGCTGGCTTGTCAACACGCTCGAAGGAGGACAGCTCAGCCCTTCCGGCGAGGAACCTCCGGCAGCGGCGACGCAAGCTCGAACAGCATCGCTGCACCGGACTCGGCAGCTGGTTCCGGCTGCGCTTTCGCTCGCGCGCGCTTCGGCTTCGCGGCAGGTTCGGCGGTGTCCGGGAGCGGTTCGGGCGCGCGCACCATCTCGACGGCCAACGGCACGCGTCGCGTCGCCGGCGCCGCCGGGGCGATGCTGTCCAGCGCCTCCGACAGGTCGGCGATCAGGTCCGCCACATCCTCGAGGCCGACTGAGAAGCGGATGGTGCCATCCGTGATGCCAAGCTTCGCGCGCTCCTCCGCGCCGACGCGCATGTGGGTGGTGGTTGCCGGATGGGTGACGAGCGACTTGGAGTCGCCCAGGTTGTTCGACACGTCGATGATGCGCAGCGCGTTCATGAAGCGGAACGCCGCGTCCTTGCCGCCCTTGACGTCGAAGGTGACGAGGCTGCCGCCGGCCGCCATCTGCGCCTTGGCCAGCGCCTGCTGCGGATGGTCGACGCGGAAGGGGTAGAGCACGCGCGCCACCTCGCTCCGCTCCGCCAGGAAGTCGGCGATGGCGGCAGCGGAACGGCACATCGCCGGCAGGCGCAGGTGCAGCGTCTCCAGACCCTTCAGGATGACCCAGGCGTTGAAGGGCGACATGGCCGGCCCGGTGTTCCGCACGAAGGGCTGCAGCACCTCGTCCACCCACTTCTTCCGGCCCAGCACCGCGCCGCCCAGCACGCGGCCCTGGCCGTCCATGTGCTTGGTGCAGGAATAGACGACGACGTCGGCGCCGAACTGCAGCGGCTTCTGCAGCAGCGGCGTGGCGAAGACGTTGTCCACCACCACGACCGCGCCGGCCGCATGCGCCAGGTCGCACACCGCCGCGAGGTCCACCATCTCCAGCATCGGATTCGACGGCGTCTCGAGCAGGACGAGGTTGGCCGGCTTGGCCAGCGCGCGCTGCCACTGGCCGAGATCGCCGCAATCGACGAACTCCGCCTGGATGCCGTAGCGCGGCAGCAGGGTGGAGACGATCCAGTGGCAGGAGCCGAACAGCGCGCGGCTGGCCACCACGCGATCGCCGGTCTTGAGATGGGACAGCATCGCGGCGTGCACCGCCGCCATGCCCGTCGCGGTCAGGCGGCACGCCTCGGCGCCCTCCAGCAGGCAGAGCCGCTGCTCCAGCATCGACAGCGTGGGGTTGGCGAAGCGCGAATACTGGAAGTGGTCGGCGGTGCCGAGGAAGGTCGCCTCGGCCTGCTCGGCGCTGTCGTACACGAAGCCCGAGGTCAGGAAGAGCGCCTCGGAGGTCTCGTCATAGCCCGAGCGCATGGTGCCGCCGCGGACGAGCTGCGTGGCGGGGCGGAGGGGGCGGTCGGGCAGGGTCTTGGCCATCCGGGACACCTTCTGGGCGGCGTCGCCGGGGATCCGGCTGCACCGCGCGGCTAGGGCGTCCGACCCCCTGAACGGGGCGCGGGAAGGCCGGCAAATGCCTCCCGACGGCCGTTTAGCGCGCTTCTTTTCGGCGGTCGGACCGCCGCCCGGTGGATCCGGGACCTCGCCGCAAGCAGGCCGGACAAATCGCGAGGACGGTCCTGCTTAGGACCGTGTCCCGGGCCCGGTCAAGGCGGGCGGCTCGGGCGTCGCAGGTGCAGCCGGCGCCGCCGCGTGCCGGCATTCCTGCATCCGGCGCCTGCAACCTTGGGCGTTCCGTCGCGGCAGAAAAATATCGCAGAAGATAGGCGCTCGGCCGGATGATCTGCTGTTTCCGGACGGTTTCATCGGAGCCGATCCTGGCGAAACAGATGAAACCGGCGCGAAACAGAAGCCGGCGGGGCGCCGACCAACCCCTGTCCCGAAAGGACCCCGACCATGCCGACCGGCCCCGGCTTCTCCACCCCCGAACCCGTGCCTGGCACGAACGGCAACGACACGCTCTACGACACGCGCTTCTGGACCTCGGTCCAGGCCGGCGATGGCAACGACGTGATCATCGCCCACGAACTGTTCGACTGGACCACCGACACCTCCGACATCTTCAACGGCGGCGCCGGTATCGACACCGTCTCCTACATCCAGACGGAGGCCTACCAGGGCCCGACCATCTCGCACATGCACTACGGCGTTGATGTCGACCTCGAGGTCGGCCTCGCCCAGCGCAAGTTCCTCAACTACTTCATCAACCCCGACGGACTGATCTCCATCGAGAACGTCGTCGGCTCGGTCGGGCCCGACACGCTGCGCGGCAGCACGGCTGCCAACCAGCTGTGGGGCCACGACGGCAACGACATGCTCTTCGGCCGCGACGGCAACGACACCCTCTATGGCGGCCAGGGCAACGACTACGTCTCCGGCGGCAACCACGACGACCAGGTGCATGGCGAAGCCGGCAACGACACGCTCTACGGCGACGGCGGCCACGACACGATCACCGGCGGCGACGGTGCCGACCGTCTGTACGGCGGCGGCGGCCACGACCGGATGAATGGGGGCGCCGGCAACGACTACCTCAACGGCAATGCCGGCACCGACACCGCCGTATTCGACACCGCCGGCAGCGTGCAGGTGAATCTCGGCCTCGGCATCTCCGCCGGGGCGCTCGGCAACGACACGCTGGTCGGGATGGAGAACGTCACCACCGGCACGGGCGGCGACGTGATCTTCGGCAGCGCGATCGCCAACCGGCTGGAGGCGGGTGCCGGCAACGACCACGTCGATGGCAGCGCCGGCAACGATACGGTGCTGGGCGGCGCGGGCGCGGACAGCATCCTGGGCGGGTCCGGCAACGATTCGCTCCGCGGCGACGACAACAACGCGCAGCAGGGCGACGACGTGATCTCCGGCGGCGACGGCGCCGACACGATCAACGGCTTCCGCGGCGAGAACACGATACGCGGCGGCGAGGGGGCGGACGTCATCCTGCTCGGCGTGGATGCCGACGTGCTGCGCTGGCAGGCCGGCGATGTGGGCATGGACGAGGTCTACTACTTCGACCTGGCCGAGGACCGCCTCTCGCTCGCCTCCTCGCTGTTCGGCGATGCGCTGCCGCCCGGCGGCGACGTGCAGGACGCGCTGCTGGTGTTCAACGCGCCCGGGATCGGTTGCATCCTGTTCGCCGACACCGAAGCCCACGGCATGACGGCGATCGCCCGCTTCCATGGCGTGAGCGAGGCGGCGCTGGAGGCGGCGATCGCCAACGGCAGCCTGTTCACCGCGCAGGTCGGGACGCTGGGCGGCGGCGGGCCGGACGGGCTGTTCGGCTGAGCGGCGCCCGTCGGGTTCCGTCGGCGGGCCGGACCCGCCGGCGGCCCGCCAGCCTTGCCGCTGGGGGGCGCCCTCGCTATCTTCGCAAGGGTGCGGGCGTAGTTCAGAGGTAGAACGTCAGCTTCCCAAGCTGAATGTCGTGGGTTCGATTCCCATCGCCCGCTCCAGTCCTGCCCCCTTCACCCCAGCCTTTCGTCCTGCGGCGCCAGCACCGTCGCCAGGTCGCGCAGCAGCGGCTTGTTGGGGAGCGGGTCGAGCCGCATGGCGCGCGGCTCGAGCCGGGCCGTGCAGGCGTACACCACGCGGCCGTCCAGCAGCATCATGCATTCCTTGCAGGCATTGGCGTTGAGGCAGGCGTAGCGGAAGGCCAGCGTCGGATCGGCCTCGGCGCGCAGCCGGCGCAGCGCGTCCAGCACGGACTCGCCGGGCTCGTAGGCCACCTCGAACGCGTCGTGGCGCGGCGCCTCGCCGGGGCCGCCGCGATGGACCAGCAGCGTCGCGACAGGCATCAGGCGGCGACCTGCTGCTGCATCAGGTGCGGACGCTGGCCGCCTGCCGGCATCGTGAGCGCCTGGCTGAACGCCCAGGCCGCGTCCTGCCCGGGCATGTCCTCGCGCTGGTGCGCGCCGCGGCTTTCCGTGCGGGCGGCGGCGGCCTGAACCACGGCATCCGCCACCAGCAGCATCTGCCGCAGGTCGAACCAGTCGAGCCGCGCCAGGTCGTGCGCCACGCCCGGCCGGCCGGGCGGCGCCCCGCCCATTTCGGCGCGCAGCGCCTCCAGCGTGTCCGCGGCGCGGGCCAGGCCGGC
>NZ_JAPSMD010000117.1 GCF_027856955.1 Falsiroseomonas oryzae
GCGGCCGGCGCGATGCCGGCGCAGGCGACCGCGACACGCAGCGGCGCCAGCGCGGCCGCGTCCTCCACCGCGCGCGCCACGGGCGCTTCCTCCGCCACATCGCCGGCCACTGCCGTGCCGCCTATGCGCTGCGCCACCGCCTGCGCATTCGCTGCGTTGATGTCCAGCACGACGACCTTCGCGCCGGCCTTCGCCAGAGCCTCCGCGGTGGCGGCGCCGAGGCCGGAGCCGCCGCCGGTGACGACGGCCGAGGCGCCCTTCAGGTCCCGCTCGAGGTCCATGGTCAGCCTCCTCCCGCCTTGGGGGCGCGCTTCTCGAGGAAGGCGGCGAGCCGCGCCTGCGCCTCCGGCCCGGTCTGCGCCAGGGCGGCGACGAGGCTTTCCACGAACAGCCCGTCCTCCTCCGCCATGTCCTGGATGCGCGGCAGCGCCTGCAGCACGCCGAGCACGGTCAGCGGCGCCGCTTCCGCCACCTTGGCGGCCAGCGCCAGCGCCTTGGGAAGCGCGGCGCCGGCCGGTTCGACATAGGTGACGAGGCCCGCGCGCTCCGCCGCCGCGGCGTCCAGGGCGCGGCCGGTCAGCATCATGTCGGCCATCCGCGCCGCGCCGAGCAGGCGCGCGACATGCACGCTGGCGCCGCCGCCGACGAAGATGCCGCGCGTGCCCTCCGGCAGGGCGAAGAACGCCGTCTCGTCGGCCACGCGGATGTGGCAGGCGGCCGCGAGTTCCAGGCCGCCGCCGACGCAGGCGCCGTGGATGGCCGCGATTGCGGGCACCCGGCCCGTGCGCAGGCTGCGGAAGACGCGGTGCCAGCCGCGCGAATGGTGGAACACCTCCTCCGCCGTGCGCGCCTTGTGCTCGGCCAGGTCGAGGCCGGCGGAGAAGCAGGGGCCGTGGCCATGGACGACGATGGCGCGCGCGCTGCGCTGCGCCTGCGCGATGGCGTCCTCCAGCGCGGCGAGCAGCGCGTCGCTGATGGCGTTCCGCTTCGTCGGGCGGTTCAGGGCGACCAGGGCGACAGGTCCCTGCATCTCCAGCGTGACCGTGTCCTCGGCCATTCCGTATCCTTCCGGGTCAGGCGCCGGCGATCCGGCGCAGCGCGGCGACCAGGGCGCTGCGCTGCGCCGGATCCAGCCCGGCGCCGAGTTCCGCCTCCACCAGCGCTTCCTGCGCCTTCGCCCGCTTCAGCAGGGTGCGACCCGCCGGCGTCAGGCGGAGCAGGTTCGCGCGGCGGTTGCGCGCATCCTCGATGCGCTGCACCAGGCCTTCCGCCTGCAGCGCCGCCAGCAGCACGGCCAGGTTCGGCGGCTTGACGCGCAATGCCTCCGCCAGCGCCGCCTGGCGCATGCGCGGATGCGCCTCCAGCAGCAGCAGCACGGCCAGTCGGCCGGGCGTGAGGCCAAGGGGCGACATGGCACGGTGGAAGGCCTCGAAGGCCGCCTGCTGTGCCAGGCGCAGCCAGAAGCCCAGCCGGTCCTCGAGCGGCGTCAGATCCGCCTCCGGCGGTGGCTCGTCGGGCGGCGGCACCTCCGTGCGATGGCGCGGCATGGGCATGGCAGGCCAGTATGCGAAGCGCCGGGCGCCCTTGGAAGGGGGGCGCGGCTGGATTATTATGCAACATAACAATCGCGCCGGCCCGCCGGCACCGGAGGGATGGATGTCCGTGCTGACCAGGCCGGCCGCGCGCCGGAAGCTCGGGCCGGGCCCGGTCCGCTTCGCGCGGCGGGCCGATGGCTGCCTGATGGTCACGCCCGAAGGCACGCTCGGCGCCTATCCCCGCCGCCTGACGGAGCGGCTGGAGCATTGGGCCGCCGTGGCGCCGGACCGCACGCTGATCGCCCGGCGCGACCCGGCGCTGGGCGGCGACTGGCGGCGGATCACCTATGCGGAAATGCTGTCGCAGGTGCGGGCGGTGGGCCAGGCGCTGCTGGACCGTGGCCTCTCGGCGGACCGGCCGCTGGCAATCCTCTCCGGCAACTGCCTGGACCAGGCGGTGCTGACGCTGGCCGCGCTGCACGTCGGCGTGCCGCTGGCGCCGGTCTCGCCCTCGTATTCGCTGCTGGCCAGGGACTTCGCCAAGCTGCGCCACTGCCTCGGCCTGCTGACGCCGGGGCTGGTCTTCGCCAATGACGGCACGCGCTTCGCCGAGGCGATCGCGGCCGTGGTGCCGGCCGGGACGGAACTGGTGGTCTGCGGCGGCGATCCCGGCCGCGCCGCGACGCCCTTCGCCGCGCTGCTGGCCGCCGCCCCGACGCCGGCGGTGGAGGCCGCCGCCGCCGCGGTGGACCCGGATGCACCGGCGAAGATCCTGTTCACCTCCGGCTCCACCGGGCAGCCCAAGGGCGTGGTCAACACGCAGCGGATGCTCTGCTCCAACCAGCAGATGCTGCTCGAGGCCTTCCCCTTCATGGGCGAGGAACCGCCTGTGCTGCTGGACTGGCTGCCCTGGCACCACACCTTCGGCGGCAACCACAACACGGGGATCGTGCTCTACAACGGCGGCACGCTCTACATGGACGACGGCCGGCCGGTGCCCGGCGGCTTCGCCGAGAGCCTGCGCAACCTGCGCGAGATCGCGACCAGCATCTACTTCAACGTGCCGCGCGGCTTCGAGGAGGTGGCGCACCACCTGCGCACCGATGCCGCGCTGCGTCGCACCTTCTTCTCCAAGGTGCGGATGATGTTCTACTCCGCCGCCGGCCTGCCGCAGCACATCTGGGACGAGCTGGACGCGATGGCGCTGGCCGAACGCGGCGAGCGCATCCCGATGATCACCGGGCTCGGCGCGACGGAGACTGCGCCCTTCGCGATCTGCGTCCGGGAGGATCACTCGGCCTCCGGCGTCGTCGGCCTGCCGGTGCCGGGGGTGGAGCTGAAGCTCGCCCCGGTGGGGGACAAGATGGAGGCGCGCGTGCGCGGCCCCTCCATCACGCCGGGCTACTGGCGCAACCCTGCGGCCACCGCCAAGGCTTTCGATGAGGAGGGGTGGTATTGCTTCGGCGACGCGCTGGTGCCGCTGGACCCCGACGACCTGCACAAGGGCTTCCGCTTCGACGGCCGCATCACCGAGGACTTCAAGCTCTCGACCGGCACCTGGGTCAGCGTCGGGCCGCTGCGGGCGAAGCTGATCGCGGCGCTCGCGCCCTATGTGAAGGACGTGGTGCTGGCCGCGCCTGACCGCGACGAGCTGGCCGCCATCCTGCTGCCGGAGCCGGAGGCCGTCGCCCGCATCGTGCCGCAGGGCGAGGATGCGGCGATGCATCCGGGGCTGCGTGCCGAACTGGCCGCCAAGCTCGCCGCGCTGGCGAAGACCGCGACCGGCAGCAGCCAGCATGTCGCGCGCGCCGCGCTGCTGACCGCGCCGCTGTCGCTCGACGCCGGCGAGATCACCGACAAGGGGTCCATCAACCAGCGTGCGGTGCTGGAACGCCGCGCCGCACTGGTGGAGGATCTCTACGCCGACCCGCCGCCGCCGCATGTCATCATCATCGGAGGCGCCGCATGACCGCGCTGCACACCGCCTGGAACGATGCCTGGCTGCTGGCCGGCGCGCGGACGCCCTTCGCCGACCTGGGCGGCCCGCTCTCGCTCGTCTCGCCCATCGACCTCGGCATCAAGGCGGCCCGCGCGGCGCTGGCGAAGGCAGGCATCGCGGGGGAGGAGCTGGGCTACGTCGTCGCGGGCTCCGTGGCCCAGGCCAGCTTCGACGCCTACATGCTGCCGCGCCACATCGGGCTCTACGCGGGTGCTCCGGTGGAGGTGCCGGCGCTGCTGGTACAGCGCGTCTGCGGCACGGGCATCGAGGCGATCGTGCAGGGTGCCACGGCGGTGGACCGCCAGGGCGCCGGCTTCGCGCTGTGCGCCGGTGCGGAGAGCATGAGCCGCAACCCCATCGCCGCCTACACGCACCGCAACGGCTTCGGGCTCGGCGCGCCGGTGGAGTTCAAGGACTTCCTGTGGGAGGCGCTGCTCGACCCCGGTTGCGGCCTCACCATGGGCGGCACGGCGGAGGAACTGGCGAAGCGCCACGGCCTCTCCCGCGCCGAGGTGGACGCTTTCGCCGCGCGCAGCTTCGACCGCGCTCTGGCCGCGCGGGCCGCCGGCTTCTTCGACGACGAGGTCGTCCCGGTCATCAGCGAGACCTTCGCGCGCGCCGGCCTGCAGGACCGCGGCATCGTGCTGCCGCGCAAGGTGGAGAGCGTGGCCACCGACACCCATCCGCGCCCGTCGCCGGTGGAGGCGCTGGCGAGGATCCGCCCGGCCTTCGGCGGCGTGCAGACCGGCGGCAATTCCTCGGCCGTGGTGGACGGCGCGGCTTCGGTGGTGCTGGCGTCCGGTGCGCAGGCGAAGGGCCGCCGGCCACTCGCGCGGCTGGTTGCGGCCTGCGCCGTGGGCTGCCCGCCCGAGATCATGGGCATCGGCCCGGTTCCCGCCATCCGCGCGCTGCTGGAGCGCACTGGGTTGGCGCTGCAGGACATCGCGCTGGTCGAGATCAACGAGGCCTTCGGTGCGCAGGTGATGGCCTGCGCGCGGGAGCTCGACCTGGACGAGGCGCGGCTGAACGTGAATGGCGGCGCCATCGCCATCGGGCATCCGCTGGCCGCGACAGGGCTGCGCCTGTCCGTGACCGTCGCGCGCGAGCTGGCGCGCCGTGGCGCGCGCTACGGCATCGCCTCGGCCTGCATCGGCGGCGGGCAGGGGATCGCGCTGCTGCTGGAGAACCCCGATGCCTGACATGCCCGCGCCCGTTTTCGTCCATCGCCGGCCCGTTACCATCGAATGGGGCGATTGCGACCCCGCGGGCATCGTCTTCTATCCCCGCTACTTCGCCATGTTCGATGCCTCCACGGCCGCGCTGTTCGATGCGGCGCTGGGCATGCCGAAGATCCGCTGGACGAAGCACTTCGGCATCCTCGGCATCCCGATGGTGGACACGCGGGCGAAGTTCCACGTGCCCTCCGCCTATGGCGACCAGGTGGCGATCGAGAGCCGCGTCACGGCCTTCCGGCGCTCCTCCTTCGACGTCGAGCACCGGCTGCTGAAGGCGGACGGCACGCTGGGCGTCGAGGGCTACGAGACGCGGGTCTGGACGGCGCGGGATGGGGAGACCGGGCGGATCCGGTCGGCGCCAATCCCGCCGGAGGTGACGAAGGCCTTCGCGCAGGAATAGTGACAGGACGGAACGGTCCGGGGTAGCACACCGGGCGGTGGCCGGGTCGCCTCGGCCGTTGTGCGGAGCCATGCATGCCGAACGTCATCTCGTTCAACAGCATCACCCTGACGACCCGCGAGCGCCTGTTTCTCGGACCTCCAGCCTTCAAGAAGCTTCAGGTGATCCGGATCGGGGAACTCAGGGCCTACTGGCCCGACGACGTCCCGAAGGACGCTTCCGGCGACATGCCGCGCCTGCGCGCGATGAGCGCCGATGTGGAGGAACTCCACATCGGTGTCCTGACCATCCTGCGCGGCGGGCTGAACATCGTGGAGATCAAGCAGATCCAGGTGCACAACGCCAGCAGCGACGGGCTCGGGATGCGGATCAAGCATATCGATCAGTTGCACATCGAACGTTACTTCAACGACGATGACGACGACGGCGCGGTCACCGTCGATGCCAAGGGCGATATCCGCGTGAAGTACGTGGATCAGATGGACGTCACCAACTTCTACAACAGCGCGGTGACCGCGACGGACCTGGTGCTGGTCCTGCCGCGCCACGTCGAGCCCACACGGAAATGGGCGCCTGTCCAGGTCACCAAGCGGCCGAAGCTGACCGCCGGGTGACGTGGCGCCGCCGCGCCGCTTCTAGGTTTCCGGCTGGAAGCCGCTGGCCCGCACCACCGGGCCCCAGTTGTCGCGGTCGGTACGGACGCGCCGCGCGAAGCTCTCGGGGTCCAGCACGGTCGGCAGGAACTCGAAGCGATCCAGCGCCTGGCGGACCTCCACCGTGCGGGACGCGGCCAGCACGGTCTGGTAGAGGGATGCGACGACCGGCGCGGGGGTGCGCGCCGGGGCGAACAGGCCGAACCATTCGGTGATCGTCAGGTTGGGGAAGCCGCTCTCGGCCAGGGTCGGCACATCGGGCAGGCGGACCAGGCGTTCCGGCATCGAGACGGCGAGGATGCGCAGGCCCTGGCCGTTGTGCGGCACCAGGTCCGACAGGACGGCGATGACCAGCGGGATGCGGGCGCCCAGCGCGTCCTGCACGGCCGGCGCGGCACCGCGATAGGGCACGTGGTTGAGCCGGGCGCCGACCGCGCGGCCGATCATGTCGCCGACGAAATGCGGGCCGGAGCCGGCGCCAGGCGAGCCGTAGGGCACCTCCGCCGGCTGGGCGCGCAGCCAGGCGACGAACTCGGCGAAGCTGCGCGCGGGGTGGCTGGCCGGGACGGCGACGCCGAAGCCGAAGTCGCAGAGCGTGCAGACCGGCACGAAATCGGTCAGCGCGTCGAAGCGCACCTCTCGCGGGAAGATGTGCGGCTGCAGCGTCATGACGCTGGCCGGCGTCATCAGCAGCGTCGCGCCGTCCGGGTCCGCCGCCTTCACGGCGTCCACCGCAAGGCGGCCGGAGGCGCCGGCGCGGTTCTCCACGATGGCGCCGGTGGTGTAGGCAGGGCGCAGCCGGTCGGCGTAGAGCCGCGCCACCAGGTCCGTGGGGCCGCCGGCGGCGAAGCCGACGAACATGCGCACGCTGCGCGGCACGGTCTGCGCCCCCGCCCCGGAGGCCGCGACAAGCGCCGCCCCGCATGCCAGCGCCGTCCGCCTGCCGATCATGGCCATCGCACGCGTCCTCCCGTTTGCCGTCGCGCGGCGTCGATTGTTATGGTGGATAACGGAGGGCTTCAAGCCGCGCGTTTCCGCTGGACGGGGCCCCGCCGGGAAGGCACATGTTGCCCGCAACGAGGCAGGGAGGATCGCCCGACATGCACCCCATCATCGGCCGCCGTGCGGTGCTGGCCCTGGCAGGCGCCTCGCTGGCCCTTCCGGCGCTGCGGGCGCAGGCCCAGACGCTGTCGCGCAACGCGCGGATCGTCATCGGCTTCCCGGCCGGCGGCTCCTCCGACGTCGTGGCCCGGCTCTACGCCGACCGGCTGCGCGGACTCTACGCGCCGAACGTCATCGTGGAGGGCCGCGTCGGCGCGGCCGGGCGCATCGCGGTGGAGTTCGTGCGCGACGCGGAGAAGGATGGCAGCACCTACCTGCAGACCCCGGCCTCCATGCTGACGCTGCAGCCGCACGTCTTCCCGCGGGAGGTGCGCTACGACGCGCTGACCGACCTGATCCCGGTCTCCACCGTCTGCACCTTCCCCTTCGCGCTGGCGGTCCCGGCCAGCCACCCGGCGCGCGACTTCGCGCAGTTCGTCGCCTGGCTGAAGGCGCAGCCTGGCGAGATCCCCTTCGCCTCGCCGGCGGCCGGATCGGCGCCGCACTTCCTCGGCGTGATGCTGGCCAAGGCGGTCGGCGTCCGCATGACCCATGTGCCCTATCGCGGCGCGGTGCCGGCGGTGCAGGACCTGATCGGCGGGCGGCTGCCCTGCTTCGTCGGCGTGCTGGGCGACATCTCGCCACAGCATGGCCAGGGCGCGCGCATGCTGGCCGTCAGCTCCGACGCGCGGAACCCGCGCTACCCGGATGTGCCGACCTTCCGGGAGGTCGGCCATCCCGAACTGTCGAAGGACGAGTGGTTCGGCGCATTGCTGCCGGCCGGCACGCCCGCGCCGGTGGTGCAGGCGCTGCACACCGCGATCGTGCGGATCGCCGCGACTCCCGACATGATCGCCGCGCTGGACCGGATGGAATACCTGCCAACCACCTCGCCCAGCCCGCAGGCCTTCGCCGACCGCATCCGGCAGGAGCGGGCGGAGTGGGGCCCGGTGGTGCGCGAGAGCGGCTTCCAGCCGGAAAACTAGGCCCGCCCAGGGTTGCGCGGCTGCGGCGCCCCGGGCCAGGGTAGCCCGTGGGCCGTCGCCGCGCCCGCGCCCGGACCGATGCCCGAAGCCCCGATCGCCCCAGCCCCCGCCCGCAGCGCCGCGCCCGTCCTGCGGGATGTCATGGCGCTGCTCGTGCTCGTGGCGGCGGCGGCGGTGTTCCGCAGCACCTCCTTCATCCCCGCCGTCGTCGACACCGACGAAGGGCTCTACATGGTGCAGGCACGGGAATGGCTTTCGGGCGGCTGGCCGTTGGTCGCGGCCTGGGACATGCATCCCGTCGGCGCGCCGGCGATGTTCGCGTTGGCCTTCCTCGCCTTCGGCGTCTCGGTGGAGGCGGCCCGGCTGCTCGGGCTGATCTGCGTGGCCGCCACCGCGTGTGCTCTGTTCGGCGCGGTGCGGGTGGTCGGCGGTCCGCGAGCGGTCGGGATCGCGGCGGGCGTGCTCTATGCCGCGCAATCCGTGCTGCTCGGCGGGCTTTGCACCAATACGGAGATCCTGATCGCGCCTTTCGTCGCGGGTGCCATGGCCATCGGCATGCGCGGCGCGGCGCGCGCCATGCGGCCGGACCCCGTCGCGCCCGGCTTCGGTGCGGTGGCCGTCGCAGGCCTGCTGATCGGCTGCGGGTTGCTGGTGAAGCAGGTGGTCGTGCCGGAAGGCTGCCTCGCCTTCGCGCTGCTGGTGGGCCCCGCGCTGCTGCGCGGCCTGCTGCCCTGGCGGCGGCTGGTCGCGATGGCGACGCTCTATGCGCTGCTCTGCGCGGGGCCTTTCCTGGCGATGGGGCTGGCCTATTGGAGCCACGGCTGGCTGGACCACTACCTCGACGGCTCGCTGATGGCGCCGTTCCGCTACGCGCTGGAACGCATCCCGGCGCCGGAGGCGGCGCGACGGACGCTGGCGGCGGCGCTGCTGCTGGGTTTCGGCTTCGCCTTCGGGCTGGTCGCGCTGCTGGCCTGGCGCCCGCGGGAGGCGGCGCGACCTCTGGGGCTGCTGACGGGATTCGCTGCGCTGTGGCTGGCCGTCGCCTCGGCGGCCATCGCGGCGCCCGGCTTCTATTTCGCGCACTACTTCCTGCTCTGGCTGCCGCCGCTCTCGATCCTGTCCGCGATCGGCATCTGGCGCATCGCGCTGGCCGTGGGGCGGCCCGGCGTGACCCGGGTGGCCTTCGTGGGGCTGGTGGGGCTGGCCGCCGCGCAGGCCTGGCTGGTGGAGCTGGAGAGCCGGGTGGAGCGCGGGCCGGGGCTGTTCCTGCCCGATCCCGTGCGCGAGGTCTCGGCGAAGGTCGCCGCCGCAGCCGGTCCGGGCGGCGATGCCTTCGTCGCCAACTACCATCCGAGCGTCTACGTCATCTCCCGCGCGCGCCTGTCCACGCGCTTCCCCTTTCCGGCACACCTCACCGGCGTGTTCGAGGATCTTTCGGACACCAACACCCTGGCGGAGCTGGACCGCGTTCTGGCCGCGCGGCCGCGCGCCATCGTCGTCGACCGCGGCTGGATGCACACGATGCGGCCCGAGGCCGCCGCGCGCGTGCTGGCGGCGCTGGAGGCGGGGTACGATCTGTTCGCGACGGTCGAGGAGTATCGCGGCCCGGTGGAGATCTGGCGCGCCAGGTGACGGTGCGCGCTCAGGGGGCCGGGAACAGCGCGTCGGTCCGGCCGAGCAGGCGATAGGCGACAAGGCCCACCCATTCGCGCAGCGCGGCCTCCGCCTGGTTCAGCCGCGTGGGGAACGGCCAGTTCCACCATAGCGACGGGTCGCGGCCGGTGGTGTAGTTCACCGGCCAGGGCACGACCTGCCACCCTGCCGCGCGGAAGCTGCCCATCGAACGCGGCATGTGGCTGGCTGAGGTCACCAGCAGCCAGGTCTCGCCCGGGCGCGGCCGCAGCAGGCGGTGGGTGAAGACGGCATTCTCGTGCGTGTTGCGGCTCTCCGCCTCGAAAACCAGGCGCTCGGGCGGCAGGCCGAGATCGGCGAAGAGGCGGCGCGCGGTGTCGGCCTCGGTCGGCCCGCCCGGTACGACGGCGGCCGAGCCGCCGGTGAAGACGAGCTTCGCCTGCGGATGGCGCAGCGCCAGCGCCACGGCTTCCGTCATGCGCTCTGCGGCACCGTTCAGCGCGGGAATGCCGTGCGCCTGCGTCAGGTCCTGCTCCACCGCGCCGCCCAGCACGACGATACCGGTGACCTGCGCCGGCGGCGTGGCTGGCCGCGCGAAGCGCTCCTCGAGCGGCAGCGTGAGCAGCGCGGCGACCGGCAGCACGAAGACAGCGACGTACCATCCCAGGCCGAGTGCGAGGGGCCAGCGACCTATCCGGTGCCGGCGCCAGAGCAGCACCAGCCCCAGAACGGACAGCACGAGGGCCAGCGTGTTGGGGCGCATCAGCGCCCAGAAGACCTTCGAGGCGACGAAGAGGACGTCGTCCATGGGCCTAGAGATCCATCACCCGCATCGGGTGCATCCGGCCGCGCAGCAGGTCGGCCAGCGCGATCAGGTTGCCGCGCAGCCTTCCGCGTCGGTCCACCCAGGGTTCCGGCGCCACGCTGCGGGCCGCGTTCATCGCCATGTTCCGTGCCGCGGAGCGCAGCGCGCGGTTCCAGGGATAGCTGCCCTTGCGCGCGAGGTAGATGGTGTTGGCCACCTGGCTGTAGCCCAGCCGCGTGCCCGCCACGCGGCCGGACTTGCTGCCGAGATGCACGCCCCGCGCGCCCGCCAGCCGCAGGATCGTACCATGCGCGCCGAGCCGGCGCGTGAGGTCCAGATCCTCGTACCAGCCATAGAGCGGCAGCTGCTCGTCGAAGCGCAGGCCGTGCGCGCGCATCGGCGCGAGACGCAGCGCCATGTTGCAGCCATAGCCGTTGAAGTGCGGCGCGACCGCCAGGGGATCGGCCGGCGCGCGGTCCGCGGCGAGCAGCGCGCGGCCCTCCGGCACCGCGATGCCAGGGCCCTTCGCGCCATCGGCGATCACCGTGCCGGTGGTCACGACGCAGGCGGGATGCGCCGACAGCACGCGTTCGGTCACGGCCAGGTAGTCCGGCGCGGCGAGGAAGTCGTCGTCCAGGAACAGCACCGCGTCGCAATCGGCCACGGCGTCCAGGATGGCGTTGCGTTGGCGCGGCAGGCCTGCGGGCGCGGTCAGGAACTCCACCGCCGGGAAGCGGTCGGGCAGGCCGGCGATGTCGGCGGCATCCACATGGCAGACGAGGATGCGGTCCGGGGCGCGCGCCTGGCGGCCCAGCTCGGCCAGCACCTCGGCCAGGATCGGCGCGCGGCCGCGCGTGGCGATGCCGATGGCGATGCGCATCACGGCTCCCCGGCGATGGCCGGCTGCACGCGGCCCGCCGTGGCGTCGCGCCGCAGGAAGCCTTCGGCACGGCCGAGCAGCGTCATCGCGTAATAGGCGGCGTCGCGCGGCCGCCCTTTGGCCAGGCTGAGCAGCGCGCCACCCAGCGGCCGCACCGCGAAGGGCAGCCACACTGCGGGCGGGACGCCATGCCGGCGCAGCGCGAAGCCGAGGCCGCGCCCGTAGAGCCGCGCCCGCGCCGTGGCGACGTCCGTCAGCCGCTTGTCCGGGTGGATGACCCGCAGCGTCGGCTCGTAGCGCGCGGCATGGCCGGCCGAGACCGCGCGCAGCACCAGGTCGTTGCCCTCGGCCGAGCCGATCGGCGTGCCGGGCCCCATGCCCTCGTCGAAGCCGCCGAGCGCCAGCGCCAGCGGCCGTCGGAGCCAGAGGTTGAACTCGATCACGCTGGTCCAGGCGTTGGTCGCGTCGATCGGTCCCGCCGCGTCGCGCCACCGGCCGGAGCCCAGGCCGCCCGCGGGGCTCTCCGCCGGGCCGGTCAGCACCATCAGGGCAGGGTCCGCCTCGAAGGCCGCGGCGACTCGGTCCAGCACGCCGGGCGGATACAGGCAGTCGTCGTCCGGGAAGCCGACGATCGCGCCGCGCGCCGCGCGCAGGCCGAGGTTGCGGGCGTGGTTGGCGTTCGCGACCTCGGAGCGGAGATGCGTCAGCGCGATGCGTCCCGCGAAGGGCGCGAGCACCGCATCCAGGCGGCCGTCGCCATTCTGGTCCACCACGATAACCTCGGCCTCCGCCGCCGGCTGCTGGGCCAGCACGCTGTCGAGGAATTCCGCGACCTCCGCGGTGCGCCCCCGGGTCGCCATGACCAGGCTGAAGCGCGTCACGGCTGAGGCATCCCGCGTGCCGCGCAGGCGGCACGGATCTCGCGCAGCAGGTTGGCGCGGAAGGCGGCGTGCGAGAAGCGCTCCGCATTGGCACGGCACGCAGCGGGCGAGATGGACAGCGCCTCGAAGCAGCGCACGGCGTCGGCGATGCTCTCCGCGGTCTGCTCGGGGAACAGCACGCCGGTCTCGCCCTCCCGCACGATGTCGGCGGCGCCGCCGCGGCGATAGGCGATCAGCGGCGCGCCGCAGGCCTGCGCCTCCACCATGCCGATGCCGAAATCCTCCTCCGCCGCGAAGACGAAGGCGCGGGCGGATTGCAGCAGCGCCACCAGCTCGGCCTGCTTCACGCGGCCGCGGATGGAGATGTTGCGCGCATCGCCCGCGGCGGCGCGCAGCTTCGGCATCTCCGGCCCGTCGCCCACCACGACCAGCTCGCGGTCGGGCATGGCGCGGAACGCCTCGGCCACCAGCTCCACGCGCTTGTAGGGCACCAGCCGCGACGCGATGACATAGGGTCCGGTATGGTCCGCGCTGAAGGCGAAGCGGTCGATGTCCACGGGCGGATGGACGACCGTGCTCTCGCGCCGCCAGGCCTTGCGGATGCGCTCCGCGATCCAGGCGCTGTTGGCCAGGATCACGTCGGGCCGCGCGGCGGAGGCATGGTCCCAGGCGCGCAGCCGCCCGAGCAGCCAGCGCGTCAGCGCGCCCTTGAGGCCGCGATCCAGGCCGGACTGGCGCAGATACTGGTGCTGCAGGTCCCAGGCATAGCGCATGGGGCTGTGCACGTAGCTGACATGCAGCGTGGCGGGGCCGGTCAGCGCGCCCTTTGCCACGGCATGGTTCGAGGAGATGACGAGGTCATAGGCCGAGAGGTCGAACTGCTCCACCGCCAGCGGCATCAGGCCGAGATAGTAGCGGAACCAGCGCTGCGCCCGCGGCAGGCGCTGGATGAAGGAAGTGGTCGGCACCTTGCCGCGCAGGAAGCCGCGCTCCTCCAGCGGCAGGAAGTCGCAGGTGACGAACAGGTCGGCCTGCGGGAACAGCTCCAGGATCTGCTCCACGACCCGCTCGGACCCGGCATAGGTGTCCATCCATTCGTGGACGATGGCGATCTTCATCTCTGGTCCAGCAGTTCGAGGAGGCGGCACGCCGCCGCGTCCCAGGAATAGAGCCGCGCGCGGGCCTGTCCCGCCGCCCGCAGACGGTCGGCGAGGGCCGGCTCGTCCAGCAGGCGGGACAGCGCCGCGGCGGGCGTGGCGGGGCCCTCCGCGTCGAACCACAGCGCGGCCTCGCCGCAGACCTCCGGCACGGCGCCGGCGCGGGCGGCCAGCACGGGGCAGCCGCACCACATGGCTTCGAGCGGCGGGATGCCGAAGCCCTCGTAGCGCGAGGGGAAGACCAGGCACAGCGCGTTCTCGTAGAGCGCGCGCAGCTCGCCATCCGTCACCC
>NZ_JAPSMD010000118.1 GCF_027856955.1 Falsiroseomonas oryzae
CGCGGAATTCCTCGCGGTCGTCGCGCTCGCGGCCACCGGTCCGGCCCGAGCCGAAGCGGCCGGCCGGGCGCGGGCCGCGGAAGCCGCGCTCGCGCTCGCGATCCTCGCCGCGGCGGGCCAGGATGGCGGAGGGGCCTTCCTCCAGCGCCTCGACCTTGATGGTCAGCGTGCGCAGCACGTCCTCGTGCAGGCCGAGCTGGCGCTCGGCCTCCTGCAGGGCGGCCGGCGGCGCGTTCACGCCGAGCAGCATGTAGTGCGCCTTGCGGTTCTTCTTGATCTTGTAGGCTAGGCCGCGCAGCCCCCAGTACTCGCGCTTGCGCACCTCGCCCCCGCCGGCCTTGAGCGTCTGCTCGACCTGGTCGGCGATGGCCTCGACCTGCTGTTGCGTGACGTCGTTGCGTGCCAGCAGCACGCATTCATACAGGGGCATCGTGTCTCCCTTCGGCTGTCTCAGCCCCAGCGGGTCACGCTGTCATGGCGCCGTGCCGGCCCCATGCCGGGCGGCGCGCAAGCGGGCATAGCCGGGACCGATGCCTCGGATCCCGGCAGGGAAGCGGGGCGTAAAGCACGGCCGGGGGGCCGGGGGCAAGGGTGGAATGGGCCGGCCCGGCCGGTCAGGCGTCCCCCGCCCCCCAGCGCCGCGCCACGGCGGCCCGCAGTTCCGGCACCCGGTCGTACTGGTGGACGATCTCGCTGGCCCTGCCGTCGGCATGGCGCAGCAGCCCGTCCGGCGCCACCGCCAGCCCGTGCGGCGCATCGTCCGGCACAGTCGTCACCGCGTCCCCGTTCGGCACCGCCAGCGTGCCGGGCACCAACCCGGCCTGCAGGATGTGGTTGTGGATCGCCTGGTCGATCCCGGACTGCCGTGCCGCCGGCGGGGCCAGCAGGATCAGCCGGCACATGTGCAGCAGATAGGCCAGGAGCGCCCGCGGGGTGGCGAGGAAGGTCCCGGCGCAGGATACCGGGGCGTCCGCCCAGCGCCGCAGCCCCGCCTCCCCCAGCGCCAGCCGCATCCAGCCGGCATTGACCGGGCAGCCGCCGATGGTGCGGCCGGGGCGCTCCAGGAAGAACAGCGCCTCCGCCGCCCCGGCGCGGGCAAAGGGGTCGCCCTGGAAGACCACGTCGCGGGTGTCCGTCAGCAGCACGTGGCGGTAGGGCGTGGTGCCATCGGCGGCCAGCACCTCGCCAATCAGGTGATCGAGGTAGCAGAACATGCGCGCCGAATTGGGCGACATCGCCAGCAGCGGCAGCGCCTCGGCATGCACCGCGCGCACCCCGTGCACCTCCAGGAAGGCGCGCGTCTCCGGCGGGTTGCCGGCGAGCAGCAGCACCGCCTCGCCCGCATGGCCGCCGGCGCGCAGCGAGCGGACGAACGGCGCAAGCTCCGCTGGCCCGTAGTTCGCCGCGAGGCCCATCACCAGGCTCCGCGTGCCGCCGCATGGCGGCAGGGGGCGTTCCGCGAGCGCCGCCAGCCGCGCCTCGATCCGCCCGAGCAGGGCCGCCTCCGCCGCCCGCCGTCGCGCCTCGGCCTGACGGTAGCCGCCGAAGTCGTGGCGCATCTGCGCCAGCCTGCCGAGAAGTCCCATCCGGCGCCGGCTCTACCCCGCCCGCGCCACGGACGGAAGCGCGCACCGCCGCCCCGACGCTGAAATGGCTGGCGCCAGGGCGCGCCTGCCGCTAACGCGGATGGGCGACAGAACCGGGGAGACGATGCGTGCGGCCGACCAGGGCCCTGATGGTGCATCCCCGCTTCAACCCCGGATCCTTCTGGAACTACAGCCGCGCCTGCGAGGTGGTCGGCGCCAAGTATCCGGCGCCGCCGCTGGGGCTGATCACGGTCGCCGCGATGCTGCCGCCGGACTGGGAGGTCCGGCTGGTTGACCGTAACACCACCGAGTTGACGGACGCCGACATCGCCTGGGCCGACCTGGTGATGACCGGCGGCATGCTGCCCCAGCAATACGATGCGCTGCACGTCATCGCCTGGGCCCAGCGGCTCGGGAAGACGGTCGTGGTCGGTGGGCCGGACCCGACCAGCTCGCCACACGCCTATGCGCGCGCCGACTTCCTCGTCCTCGGCGAGGTCGAGGGTCTCATGCCCCGCTTCATCGCCGCGTGGGAGGCGGGCGAGCGCCGCGGCCGCTTCACCGCCGAGAAGTTCAAGGCCGACATCACCACGACGCCCGTGCCGCGCTACGACCTGCTGAACCTGTCGGACTACACCAACCTCAGCCTGCAATTCTCCCGCGGCTGCCCCTTCACCTGCGAGTTCTGCGACATCATCGAGCTCTATGGCCGGGTCCCCCGCACCAAGGCCACCGCACAGGTGCTGGCCGAGCTCGATGCGCTGCTCGCGCGCGGCTATCGCGGCCATGTGGACTTCGTGGACGACAACCTGGTCGGCAACAAGAAGGCGTTGAAGGCCTTCCTGCCGGAGCTGATCGCCTGGCAGGAGCGCAACGGCCATCCGTTCGAGTTCTCGACCGAGGCGTCGATCAACCTCGCCGACGATCCCGACCTGCTGGAGCTGCTGCGCCGCGCCAACTTCTTCCTGGTCTTCATCGGCATCGAGAGCCCGAACCCCGAGACGCTGCGGCTGATGCAGAAGAAGCAGAACACCCGCCGCAGCATCCCCGATTCGGTGCATCGCGTGCAGCGCGCCGGCATCCTGGTGATCGGCGGCTTCATCGTCGGCTTCGACGACGAGGCGACGGGGGTGGCGGACGGCATCGTCCGGCTGATCGAGGATGCCGCCATTCCGGTCGCCATGGCCGGGCTGCTCTATGCGCTGCCCAACACCCAGCTCTCGCGCCGGCTCGAGCGCGAGGGGCGGCTGCATTCGGGCGGCGACGTCGTGAACAGCAAGGGCCTGCTCGGCGACCAGTGCACCTCCGGGCTCAACTTCGACACGAAGCGCCCGCGCGAGGAGGTGCTGCAGGACTACCGGCAGGTCGTCGCGCGCGCCTACACGCCGGAGGCGTTCTTCGGCCGGCTTCGCCGGGCCGGGTTGAACCTCGGCATGAAGCCGCCCGCCGGTCGCGTCGCGCTGCGCGATCTCCCACGCGACGCCATCCGCTTCGCCCGGCTGGCGCTGGCCTTCCAGCGGGAGGGCGGGGCGGTGCGGCGGGAGTTCTGGCGGACAATCAGGGCGCTGCTGCGACATAATCCGCGCGCGCTGAAGCCGGTGATCACGCTCGCGGCGCTCTACACCCATCTCGGGCCCTTCTCGGGCTACGTACTCGATGTGATCGACCGCCAGATCGAGGATGTGGCGACCGGGCGCTGGCAGCCGCCGGTTCCGGTGCCCGTGCTGCCGGACGACTTGCCCGAGCCGGCGCTGGCCCAGGCAGCGGGACGGGGCTGAGCCGCCCCCTGCCCGGCCCGTCCCCTTGACGCCCGCCCGGCCGCGGCCCTAGGCCGCGCGACCTTCCACTCCCAGGGTCACGCTTCCGCCATGGCGCTCGCCTTCACCTTCCCTGGCCAGGGCAGCCAGGCCCCCGGCATGGGCCGCGACCTCGCCGCCGCCTTCCCCGCCGCCCGCGAGGTGTTCGAGGAGGTGGACGAGACCCTGAAGCAGAAGCTCTCGAAGCTGATGTTCGAGGGCCCGGCCGAGGAGCTGACCCTGACGGCCAATGCCCAGCCCGCGCTGATGGCGATGAGCCTCGCCGTGCTGCGCGTGCTGGAGCGCGAGGGCGGCTTCGCCCTGAAGGACCGCGTGGCCCTGGTGGCGGGCCATTCGCTCGGCGAATACGCCGCGCTCGCCGCCGCCGGCACCTTCGACGTGCCAACCGCCGCCCGCCTCCTGCGCCTGCGCGGCGAGGCGATGCAGAAGGCGACGCCGCCGGGGACAGGGGCGATGGCCGCCCTCCTGGGCGCCGAGCTCGACCAGGCGCGCGAGATCTGCGCCGCGGCCGCGATCGACCCGGAGACGGGGAAGAAGGACGTCGTCGAGGTCGCCAACGACAATGGCGGCGGGCAGATCGTCGTCTCCGGCGCCGCCGCAGCGGTGGACCGTGCCATCGAGAAGGCCAAGGAGGCCGGCGTGAAGCGGGCGATGAAGCTGCCGGTCTCCGCCCCCTTCCACTGTGCCCTGATGGCCCCCGCCGCCGACGCGATGGCCGAGGCGCTGGAGAGGGCGACGATGCGCGCGCCCGCCGTGCCCGTCGTGGCCAACGTCACCGCCGCCAAGGCGACCGACCCGGTGGAGATCCGCGACCTGCTGGTGAAGCAGGTCACCGGCACGGTCCGCTGGCGCGAATGCATCCTGGCGATGGGCGCCATGGGCTGCGAGCGCTTCGTGGAGATCGGCTCGGGCAAGGTGTTGACCGGGCTCATGAAGCGCCTGATGCCGGATGCGAAGGCCGAGGCCGTCGGCACGCCGGCCGACATCGAAGCCTTTCTCAAGTCGCTCTGAGAGGAACCGCGCCATGTTCGACCTGACCGGCAAGGTCGCCCTCGTCACCGGCGCGACCGGCGGCATCGGCGAGGCCATCGCCAAGGCCCTGCACGCCCAGGGCGCGACGGTCGCCATCACCGGCCGGCGCGAGCCCGAACTCACCCGCGTGGCGGAGGCGCTGGGCGGCGCGCGCGTGCTGATCGCCCCCGCCGACCTCAGCGACCCTGCGGCACCGGCCGCGCTGGTGGAGAAGGTGGAGGCGGAGGCCGGATCGCTCGACATCCTGGTCAACAATGCCGGCTTCACCCGCGACATGCTGGCGCTGCGCATGGGCGACGCCGACTGGAACGCGGTGCTGGAGGTGGACCTCACCGCCCCCTTCCGCCTGGCGCGGGCGGCGCTGCGCGGGATGATGAAGAAGCGCTGGGGGCGCATCGTCTCCATCGCCTCCATCGTCGGCGTCACGGGCAATGCCGGCCAGGCCAACTACGCCGCCGCGAAGGCCGGGCTGATCGGCCTGTCCAAGTCGCTCGCGCAGGAGGTCGCGACGCGCGGCGTCACGGTGAACGTGGTGGCGCCGGGTTTCGTGAAGACCGCGATGACCGACGCGCTGCCCGAAGCCGCGCGCACCACGCTGCTCTCCCGCATTCCGACGCAGCGGATGGGCGCGCCAGAGGACGTGGCCGGCGCCGTCGCCTACCTCGCCAGCAACGAGGCCGGCTGGGTCACCGGCCAGACGATTCACGTCAATGGCGGCATGGCCATGATCTGATCGAGCTGGGCGCGGGGCACCGGCGGCGGGATCATCCAGCCGCTGTAGCCGCGCGACTCCCGCCAGACGCGCTCCGGCGGCAGGCAGGCCAGCCGGGCGAAGCGCGCCAGGTCCAGCACTTCCCGCGGGTCGATCGCCCAGGCGCGCAGCGCCATCCGCAGCGCCGTCCAGCGGTCGCCGTGCACCAGGTTCAGCAGCGCGGTTCCCTTGGCGTTGGCATAGTGCGCCCAGCGGATCTCGCGCCGCAGCGGGCGCAGCAGCGGGTCGCGCCCGGCGATGGGGTAGATCGCGACGTTGGCCGGCGTGACCTGGCGCCGGATATGCACGTCGTAGGCGTCGCCGCGGCGGTAGAGGTAGTTGAGGACATCCACGTGGTGCAGCTCCGCCAGCCGGCCGAGCCGCAGCATGAACAGCAGGTCCTCCTTGAAGGCCAGCCGCTCGTCGAAGCCACCGGCCGCCAGCACGAGGTCCCGCCGCACCAGGGTGGTCCAGACCATCACCGTGGTGGTCACCAGCTTGGAACGGGCAAGCGCCAGCGAGTCGTAGCGCTCGACGCCGTCGGCGAAGACCTCGGCGGGGGGCAGCACCTCCCGCAGCGGGCGGAAGGGAACGAGGCGGCCGTCCGGGAAGCTTTCCTGGAACCGGCCGCCGATCCAGCCCGCGTCCGGGTGGCGCGCCAGCACGCCGCGCGCCGTCTCCAGCCAGCCCGGCATCCAGGCATCGTCGGAATCGACGAAGCCGATCCAGTCGCCGGCAGCCCGGGCGATGCCGCTGTTGCGCGCCGCCGCCACGCCGCGCCGGGTGGGGTGGCGCACCAGCGTCACACCCGGCCAGCCCTCCAGCCGACCGATCGCCCCTTGCGTGGCGGGCTCGGTGGAGCCGTCATCGACGAGGATGAACTCCGCCGCCCCGTTGGCGGCCGGGTCCAGTACCGAGCGGGCAGCCGCCTCCAGCAGGTCGGGGGGGGTGTCCAGCACCGGACAGATGACGCTGACGCGCATCGCGCATGCAACCCAGGCGTTTGTCCGGCCTTCATTCCTATGTAGCCGAGCCGGGTTCAAGCCCTGAGTCGCGTCTGGCGGCGGCGGGTCGCGGGGCGCATGGGGGCGACCCCGCCATCCCCGGCTTGCGCAACCGATGCGCCTAGGCCAAGTGACGCTTCCATGTTAGAGCCCCGCCGCCCCGGGTCCCCGGGCGGCCGCGCCGCTGGCTCGGCATACCGAATCGAAGACAGCACAGTCAGTAGTCAGCACCACGAACCGCCCCGCCGAAGGCGGGCCGAGACGACCGCAGCAGGAGAGACCCCGGTCCATGAGCGACACCGCGGAGAAGGTGAAGAAGATCGTCGTCGAGCACCTCGGCGTGGACGAGGCGAAGGTGACGCCGGAGGCGTCCTTCATCGACGATCTCGGCGCCGACAGCCTCGACACGGTCGAGCTGGTGATGGCCTTCGAGGAGGCGTTCGGCGTGGAAATCCCGGACGACGCGGCCGAGAAGATCACCACGGTCAAGGACGCGATCGACTACATCGAGAAGCAGAAGGCGGCCTGAGCCGCCCGCTGCAAGGCAGGGGAATTCCGGCGTGTTCGGTCATCTCTCGGCGCCGCGGCGCGTCGTCGTCACGGGCATGGGAATCGCCTGCCCGCTCGGGCTCGGTGTCGAGCATGTCTGGAAGCGCATGACGGCCGGCGAGTCCGGCCTCGGCGCGATCCAGTCCTTCGACGTGAGCCAGCTGCCGTCCAAGGTGGCCGGCCAGGTCCCGTCCGGTCCCAAGGCCGAGGGCAAGCTCGACATCGCCGAGTGGATCCCGGTGAAGGACGTCAAGAAGATGGACCGCTTCATCCAGCTCGCGCTCGTCGCGGCGGAGGAAGCGGTGACGGATGCCGGCTGGAAGCCCGAGGACGAGGCGGCACGCTGCCGCACCGGGGTGATGATCGGCTCCGGCATCGGCGGCCTGCCCACCATCTACGAGGCCAGCGTCCAGATCTACGAGGGCAAGACGCGGCGCCTCTCGCCGTTCTTCATCCCCTCCGCGCTCATCAACCTGGCGTCTGGCCACGTCTCCATCAAGTACGGCCTGAAGGGCCCGAACCACTCAGTGGTGACGGCCTGCGCCACCGGCGTACATGCGCTGGGCGACGCGGCGCGGCTGATCGCGCTCGGCGATGCCGACGTGATGGTGGCCGGCGGCGCCGAGGCGGCCGTCAGCGAGATCGGGATGGCGGGCTTCTGCGCGTCCCGCGCGCTGTCCACCGGCTTCAACGACACGCCGACCAAGGCGTCCCGCCCCTGGGACAAGGATCGCGACGGCTTCGTCATGGGCGAGGGCGCCGGCGTGCTGGTTCTCGAGGAATACGAGCATGCGAAGAAGCGCGGCGCGAAGATCTACGCCGAGGTGATCGGCTACGGGATGTCCGGCGACGCGCACCACATCACCGCGCCGACCGAGGATGGCGACGGCGCCTACCGGTCCATGAAGGCCGCGCTGGCCAGCGCGGGCCTGACTCCGGACCGGGTGCAGTACGTCAACGCGCACGGCACCTCCACCCCGATGGGCGACGACATCGAGCTTTCGGCGGTGGAGCGGCTGTGGGGCGACGCGGCGAAAGGCCTGGCGATGTCCTCCACCAAGTCGGCCGTCGGGCACCTTCTGGGCGCGGCGGGCGCGGTGGAAGGGATCTTCTCCATCCTCGCGATCCGCGACGGCATCGCGCCGCCTACGCTGAACCTCGACAGCCCCTCCCGCGAGAGCCCGATCGACCGCGTGGCGAATGTCGCGCAGGAGCGGAGAATCGACGTGGCGCTGTCGAACAGCTTCGGCTTCGGCGGCACCAACGCCTCCATCGTCTTCCGCAAGGCGGCCTGAGCCTGACGTGATCGCGCGCGTCTTGCGGGACGCGCGCGCCACCCCCACTGGTCGGGCGTGATGCGCCGCCGCCTTCCCGCCCTGCTCCTCTTCCTGCTGGTCGTGCTCGCCGGGCTCGGTGCGGGCGGCTGGTGGTATGCGCGCGAGACCTTCGCCGCGCCCGGCCCCGCGCAGGAGCCGGTGCAGATGGTCGTCCCGCGCGGCGGCACCACCGCCATCGCCGCGGCGCTGGCCGAGCGCGGCGTCATCGCCGATCCGCGCGCCTTCCTCGCCGCCGCCTGGCTCACCCGCGACCAGGGCGCGCTGCGCGCTGCCGAGTTCGTCTTCCCCGCCCGCGCGAGCCTGGCCGAGGTGCTGGAGGTGCTGCGCCGCGCCCGCCCCGTGCAGCGCCGCCTGACCATCCCGGAGGGCCTGACCGCGCGCCAGATCGCCGCCCTGGTCGAACGCGCCGAGGGGCTGACCGGCGAGGTCCCCGCCTTCGACGAGGGGGCGCTGCTGCCGGAGACCTACGCCTACCAGTGGGGCGACAGCCGCGCCGCTCTGGTGCGGCGCGCCGACCAGGCGATGGATGCGGCGCTGGCCGAGCTCTGGCCCGCGCGCGCCCCGAACCTGCCGCTCGCCACCCCGCGCGAGGCGCTGATCCTCGCCTCCATCGTGGAACGCGAGACCGGCAAGGCCGATGAGCGTGCGCGCGTGGCCGGCGTGTTCATCA
This sequence comes from Falsiroseomonas oryzae, assembly GCF_027856955.1. Lineage (GTDB taxonomy): Bacteria > Pseudomonadota > Alphaproteobacteria > Acetobacterales > Acetobacteraceae > Falsiroseomonas > Falsiroseomonas oryzae. The sequence goes on from NZ_JAPSMD010000118.1 coordinate 8,747, forward strand.
ACCGGCTGCGGCGGGGGATGCCGCTGCAATCCGACCCGACGGCGGCCTATGCGGCGGCCGATGGCGGCGTGCTCGAACGCCCGCTGACCCGCGCCGACCTGGACCGCGACCACCCCTTCAACACCTACCGCGTGCGCGGCCTGCCGCCCGGGCCCATCGCCAGCCCGGGACGCGAATCGCTGCGCGCCGTGCTGCAGCCCGAGGCGACCGAGTTCCTGTTCTTCGTCGCCGACGGCACGGGCGGCCACGCCTTCGCCCGCACGCTGGACGAGCACAACCGCAACGTCGCGCGCTGGCGCGAGATCGAGCGGCAGAGAGGCGCCAACGCCTCCCGATGAACCTCTCCGGCCCTGCGCTCTGGTGGCGCCTGCTGGTCATCGGCGGGCTGTGGGGCAGCTCGTTCCCGCTGCTGCGCCTGGTCGCGGCCGAAATGTCGCCGCTGGCGCTGGCGGCGCTGCGCGGCGGCTTCGCGGCGCTCGGCGTCCTCGCCTTCCTGGTGGTGACGCGCCAGCTCGCCGGACCGCTGCAGCTCCGCCACGCGCTGGTCCTCGGCACCACCAATGGCTGGGTGCCGAACCTGCTGACCGCCGTCGCGCTGGGCAGCATCGCGGCCGCGCCCGCCGCGCTGATCCACGCCGCGACGCCGCTGCTCGTCGCGATCCTCGCGGTGCCGCTGCTGCGCGACGACCGGCCGGGACCGCGTGGCGTCGCCGGGCTGCTCCTTGGCTTCGCCGGCATCGCGGTGATCCTCGGTCCGGACGCGCTGGACGGCCGCGCCTCCTTCACCGGCGGCCTGCTGATCCTGCTCTCCGGCGTCTCCTATGCGCTCGGCACCATCTATGCGCGGCGTGTGCGGCCGCAGGCGCCGGCGCAGCTGGCGCTCGGGCAGCAGCTCGTCTCCGGCGGCGCGGCCTTCCTCATCTCCGTCCCGCTGGCCCCGGCCGGCGCCTACGACCTGCCGGGCACCACGCTGTTCGTGATCGCGCTGCTCGGCATCTTCGCCTCCGCGGTGCCGCTGACGATGTTTCTCTCGCTGCTGGCGCGGGCGCGGGTGACGGACGCCTCCATGGTCGGCTACCTGCAGCCGCCCTTCGCCGCGGCCGTGGGCGCGGCGCTGCTCGGCGAGTTCCCCTCCGCTCTGGTCCTGGCCGGCGGCACGATCGTGCTGGCCGGCGTCTGGCTGGCCACCAGCGGGCGCTGATGGCGATGTGCGCGGCCGCGGGCATCGACAGCACGGCCCGCGACGGTGTTCAGTCCCGGCACGCCGGAAGGATCCCCCCGTGAGCACTGGCCTGATCGCATTGCTGGATGACGTCGCCGCCATCGCGAAGACGGCCGCCGCCTCCCTCGACGACGTCGCCGCGCAGGCCGGCAAGGCGGGCAGCAAGGCGGTCGGCGTGGTGGTGGACGACGCCGCGGTGACGCCGCGCTACGTCGTGGGCTTCGCCGCCGCGCGGGAACTGCCGATCGTCGGGCGCATCGCGCTCGGCTCGCTGAAGAACAAGATGCTGTTCCTGCTGCCGGGCGCGCTGCTGCTGAGCTGGCTGGCGCCCTGGCTGATCACGCCGCTGCTGATGCTGGGCGGCGTCTATCTTTGCTACGAGGGCGCCGAGAAGGTGCTGCACGCGCTGAAGCCCGAAGTGGCCCAGGCGCATGAGAAGACCGTCGGCGCCCTGCCGGAGGACCCCGCGGCGCTGGAGGAGACGCGCGTGCGCGGCGCGATCCAGACCGACTTCATCCTCTCCGCCGAGATCATGGCGATCACGCTGGCCAGCATGCCGGCCGCCTCCGTCTGGATGCAGGCCACCGTGCTCGCGGTGGTCGGCATCGGCATCACCGTGCTGGTCTATGGCGCCGTCGCGCTGATCGTGAAGGCGGACGACGCCGGCGTGGCACTGGCCGTGAACGAGCGCCCGGCGGGGAGCCTGCTCGGCCTGCGCAGCCCGCCGCCCGGCGAGCCCTCCGGCACGGACCGCGCGCTGCGGCCGCTGACGCAGGTCCTCGGCCGCGGCCTGGTGCTGGGCATGCCGCATGGCCTGCGCCTGCTGGCGCTGGTCGGCACGGCGGCGATGCTCTGGGTCGGCGGCGGCATTATCCTGCATGGGCTGGAGGAATACGGCGTGACCGGCCCGGCCCATCTGGTGCACGACGCGGCGCATGCGGCCGGCGCGGCGATGCCGGCCGGCGGCGTGGTGGAGTGGTTCGTCGGCGCGGCGCTGGCCGGACTGTTCGGCCTGGTGGTCGGCGGCGCCGCCATCCCGCTCGCGCAGGGCGTGCTTGCGCCGGCGGCGCGCGCCGTGAAGGGGATGTTCGGCGCCCGCACCGGGCCGGGCTGAACCGCGCTATTCCGGGCGGATCCCGCCCAGCCGCGCCGTCTCGATCCATTGCGCGGTGTCGCGCACCAGGAAGTCGCGGAAGCCTTCGGGCGTCAGCGCTGGCGTCTCCCCGCCGCCCAGCGCCACGCGCTCCGCGAAGCGGGGCGTGCGCGTCCCGGCCGCAATCGCTTCGTGCAGCGCGGCGACCACGGGCGGCGCCATCCCCGCGGGCCCCAGCACGCCGAACCAGGCGACCGCGGTGCCCACCTCCGGCGCCTGGCTGCGCAGCACCGGGAGGTCCGGCAGCGACGGGTTGGGCGCATCGCCGGTCACCGCGATGCCGCGCACCCGGCCCTCGCGCAGCAGCGGCGTTGCGACGTCGAGAGGGGCGAACATCGCATCCACATGCCCGCCCACGATATCCAGAAGCGCCGGCGCGGTGCCGCGATGCGGGATCTCCGGCCCGGTCAGGCGCAGCGCGCTGCGGAACAGCACGGTCTGCATGTGCAGCGAGCCACCGACGCCGCCGATGGCGAAGCTGTAGCGGTCCGGTCGCGCCCGCGCCGCGGCCAGGAAGGCCGCCAGGTCCGGCTCCCGCACCGAGGGCCCGACCACCAGCACGTTGGTGGTCAGTCGCGCCAGCAGCGCGATCGGCGTGAAGTCCTCCACCGGGCGGTAGGGCAGCTGGCGCATCAGCGCGGCGTTCAGCGTGTGGCTGGTGAAGGCGACCAGCAGCGTGCCGCCATCCGGCGCGGCGCGCGCCACGCCGGTGGCGGCCAGGTTGCCGCCCGCGCCGGCACGGTTCTCCACCACCACGTTGCGGCCCAGCCGCTCGCGCATCGTCTCCGCCGCCTCCCGCGCCAGAGCGTCGGTGGTGCCGCCCGGCGCTGCGCCGACGACGAGCGTGATGGTCGGCGGCAGCGCCTGCGCGCGGGCCGGCCGCACCAGAGGCGTGGCGAGCGCGAGCACGAGGCCCGCGCGGCGGGTGATGGTCATGGCTTGGCTCCCGGCCGTTTCATCGGACCATCCAGCGAAGCGGCCGGGACGGTGTCAAGCGACGGCGCGCGCTATCCCTTGATCTCGATCCGCCGCGCCTGCGGCTTCTGCTCGGCCGGCCGGGGGATCACGATGTGCAGCACGCCCTTGTCGAAGCGCGCCTCCACCTTGTCCGGGTCGGCGTCGAAGGGCAGCGCGAAGCGGCGGAGATAGGTGCCGGACTGGCGCTCCACGATGTGCCAGCGCTTGTCCTTGTCCTCCTCCTTCCGTTCGGCGCTGCGCTCGGCGCGCAACGTCAGCACGCCCTCATGCAGCTCGATCGAGACGTCCTTCGCCTCGATGCCTGGGAGTTCGGCCGTCACCTCCAGCCCCGCCGGCGTCTCCGCCACGTCCACCTTCGGGCTCAGCACACCGGTCGCGGTGAAGGCCGCTGGCAGGTTCCCCCACGGCGCGCCCCAGGAGGAACCGCCCAGGACCTGGTCGAACAGCCGGTCCATGCCGCGGCGGAGCGAGGTGAAGGGGTCGGTGTCCGGGCGGGCCATCGGGGCTTGGCCCGGGTTGGTCGGCGTCGTGCCGCTCATGGCATGTCTCCCTCTTGCTTCCGGTCCTGCCCGGCCGCGCGGAGGATGGGGCCGGGCATCGATCAACCCTGCCGCGCCCGTCCCTTCCATGCATTGACGCTGATCAATCCAGCGCCTGCTTGGCCGGCAGGCGGCTGAACAGCGCGTTGCGCCACGCGGGCGGCAGCGCGCCGGCCAGCCTGGCCACCAGGTAGAGCGGCAGTGGATAGGCAACGCGGGTCCGCCCCCGCGCGATCCCGTCCAGGCTGCGACGCGCGGCCTGCTCCGCCTCCATCAGGAAGGGCATCGGGAAAGGGTTGCGGGCCGTCATAGGGGTGCGGACATAGCCCGGGCAGATCGCGTGCAGCCGAATGCCGCGCGCCCGCTCCGTCGCGTCCAGCGCCTCCGCCCAGCGCTGCACCGCCGCCTTGGAGGCGCAATAGGCCGGCGCGCCCGGCGCGGCCACGAAGGCGGCGATGGAGGCCACCACCGCCACCCGCCCGCGCACCCCGTCCGGCCCCGGTGCCTGCCGCGCCATCGCCGCGATGGCCGGCAGGGCGGTGTTCAGCACGCCGGTGACGTTGGTGGCGAAGATCCGCTGCACCTGGTCGGCCGGCTCCGTCGCCCCGCCGGTGCCGCCGGAGATGCCGGCATTGGCGACCACCAGGTCGAGCCGCCCCGCGTCCTCCACCCAGTCCCGCGTCGCGCCGGCGTCGGTCACGTCCAGCAGGCTGTCCCGCACCGTCGCGCCGCGCGCCCGGCAGGCCTCCGCCGTGCCCGCCAGCCGGGCGGCGTCGCGGCCCGAGAGGTGCAGCGTGACGCCCG
>NZ_JAPSMD010000119.1 GCF_027856955.1 Falsiroseomonas oryzae
CGGCGCGGCGCATCGGCCTCAGCGGGTCGCGGCGGCGGAGCGGTTGCTGGCCGCGGGCCGCGCCGGGGAGCGGGAAGGCGTGCTGGCGGGGGCGCGGGCCGGGGTGGCGGCGCAGTCGGGCGTGGCCAGCGGGTTCAGCACGTTCCGCTCCATCGCCAGTTCGGCCAGTCCCTGCGCATTGGACTGTGCCAGCGCCTGCTGGAACAGCGGCGTGACCAGCGGGCAGTAGTGCGAGCCGGCGCGGATGCCGTCCTGCGACTGCGCATTGGCCAGCTGGGTGATGTACTGGTCGAGGTCGCGCTGGGCGGAGCCGCCGGCGGTGCGGCGGTAATGGGCCGCGATGCCGCGATAGGACGCCGCCAGGTCGCCCTGGAACTTGCGGACGAAGGCGTTGTATTCGGTGTCCTTCCCGCAGGCGAGCGCCGCGACCATCAGCTGGCTCTGCAGCGCGCGCACGTCGAAGGCGGTGCGTTCCGCGCTCTGCACGCAGGACTGCGCGATGGCGGGTCCCGCGATCACGGCGGCGAGGCCGCCGAGCAGCAGGCGGAAGCTGGTCATGCGGCGAATTCCCTGGCGCATGGTTCGTGGTCTCCCCTGGGCGGCACCGTCGCGGGCCGGCGGGCGCCGGCCGCGCAGGGCCCCCCGGCCCCACGGTGTCGCTGAACGGCGTAATGCCTAGCCCAGCGGCCGCGCCAGGGCGAGAGTCTTCACAACACGCCGAACAGCCACAGCAGCAAGATGATCGGGATGGGTATCCCGATCAGCCACAACAGGATGCCGCGCATGGGTTTCCTCCGGCTCGATGCGCCGGGGGAAACGCCGGTTCAGGCGGTTCGTTGCGCCGGGCGCCGAGGCCGCTGCAGCCGGGCGAGGTCCGCGAGTCGCCGGTCCAGGAAGGCGCGGGTGGCGGGGAAGCCCGGCTCGTCGTCCTGCATCCAGAAGGCGAGCGTCGCGCCATAGACGCCGGCGAGCGTCGCGCGGCGGGTGTACCAGGAGAAATCGGCCGAGGTGTCGCCGGCCGCGGCCCACATCGAATCGGCGGTGCGGGCCACGGTGCGCAGCGCGGAGGGGACGTTCCAGGGCAGGGCCTGCAGCGCCAGGGCGCGGCGGATCGCCTCCTTGTGCGGCTCGGCCTGTTCCAGGCGGATGGTGACAACGCGGCGGATGCGCGCGGGGATCCGCTGGGAGAGCAGGTCCTCCGCCTGGGCCTGGGCCTCCATCTCGCGGTCGGCCAGGTCGCACCAGGCCTCCACCGCCTCGACCGGGCCGCGGGGGAAGAGCCATTCGGCCTCCAGCGGGTCGAGGCCAAGGTCGCGCAGGCCTGCCTCCAGCGCGGCCTTCGTCCAGCCCAGGGCGGGCACATGGGGAAGCGCGGCGCGGATCGCCGCGTCGCGTTCGTCACTCCGTTCGATCATGCGGCGTGTTCCTCGGCCGGCCGCGACGAGCCGTCTGCCGGCCCGCTGTGCGGGACGCTGCGTTCGATCATGGCTTCGATCCCTCCGCGGCGCGGGCGGCGGCGGCCCGGGACAGTTCCTCGGTGAAGCCGAGCAGCGAGAGGTCCGGCATGCGCATCGGGTACAGCACGCCGTCCAGGTGGTCCGTCTCGTGCTGGATGACCCGGGCGGCGAGGCCCGCCGCCTCGCCATCCACGGGGCGGCCCTCGATGTCCACGCCACGGAAGCGCAGCCGCGCGAAGCGGGGCACGCAGCCGCGCAGGCCGGGGATGGAGAGGCAGCCCTCCCAGCCATCCTCGGTCTCCTCGCCCACGGGTTCGATCTCCGGGTTGATCAGCGCGATCACGTTGCCCGCGCCGCCGCGCCAGACGAAGAGGCGAAGCGGCACATGCACCTGCGGCGCGGCCAGGCCGAGGCCCTGGGCATCGTCCATCGTCTCGGCCATGTCAGCGACCAGGCGGCGGATCTCCGGCGCGGTCGGGTCCGCCACCGGCTCCGCCGCGCGGATCAGGACGGGGTGGCCCATGCGGGCGATCTTCAGGATGGCCATGTCTAGGGGGTCCGGCGCTTCCGGCCATTAAGGTAATGCGCGCCCGGCGGTTCGGGAGGCCTTTCGCGCGCGGGGCGGATCGTGCTAACGCTTCCGCGTGTTTCGTCGGGGGGCGCCGGGGACATCCTGGGGCCGGACCCGGCTTTCGTGCGTTTCCTGACAACCCTCAAGACCCAACCAGGAGGTTGAACCGCGTGCAGGTCGTCGTCCGCGACAACAACATCGACCAGGCCCTGAAGGCGCTCAAGAAGAAGCTGCAGCGCGAGGGCGTGTTCCGTGAGATGAAGCTCCGCCGTCACTACGAGAAGCCGTCCGAGCGCCGCGCCCGCGAGGCCGCCGAGGCTGTCCGCCGCGCCCGCAAGGTCGAGCGCAAGCGGCTGGAGCGCGAGGGCTTCTGAGCCCGCCGCGCCGCCCGGGGCGGCGCGACGCGCAAGCCGGAACGGCCGGAGCCTGGCGATCGGGCCGCTCCGTTCTTCCGACGAGCCAGGATGAACACCGGGACACGGGCGCCAGCGCCCGCGTTTGGTGTGTACGGGTTTCCGCTTGCAACCAGGGACTGCATGTCGTCCGATCCGCGTAGCGCGCGCGGAGTGAGCGATGCCGGACCCGAACTGCTACGCCTACGCCACGAAATATGCGGACCGGCTTGATCCCGGCCAGTTCTCAGGCGGGCGGGCGAAGTCGAACAGTGTTGCGGCCATCCGCGCCGCGGTGCTGCGGGACGGGCTGATCCTCTGCCCGGTGCAGAACGCCCTGCCGCCGGCTCTTGCCGGGCACTACATCGTCGCCTGCCGGCGGGCGAGCGCCAACACCTACGACTATCACTGGTTCCGACGCGAAGGCGTCGATTCCTGGTCGCACAAGCCGGGCACCGGCGTCGTGCGGTCCAGCGACGCCAGCGGCGAGGCGATCACCGACACCGTGAACGCCCCGCACACGGCGAGCTACAACTTCACGCAGTTCTTCACCGGCAAGAACGCCGCGCTGCTGCCGATGGCGCAGCAGCAGGGCTGGGCGATCGATTACGACGAGTTCGTCGGCTACTTCTACTGCCCGGACGAGGGGCTGAAGATGCGCAAGGGGTGCACGATCCTCTGACGCCGATCCCCTGACGCCCGGCGCCGCCCGCCGCAGGCCGCAGGCCGCAGGCCGCAGCGCGGTCGGCACACCTTGGATTCATCCTTCCAGGTCATCCTGACGCGCCAGGGAGACCTGCATGACCCACGCCGCCCCGACCGCCGCCGCGCCCAGCGTCGCCACGGACGATCTGGACGCACCAAGCCGCACGGACAGCCTCACCGGGCTGCTGCAACGCGACGCCCTGCTCGACGCGCTGTCGCGGCGCTGCGTCACGGGTCCCGGCGGCGGCACGCCCTTCGCGCTGCTCGCGCTCGACCTCGACCGCTTCAAAGCGGTGAACGACACGCTGGGGCATCCGGTGGGCGACGCGTTGCTGCGCGCAGTCGGGCGGCGCATCCGCGGCGCGATCCGCGGCGGCGACCTGGCCGGGCGGATCGGCGGCGACGAGTTCGCCATCCTGCTGCCGCAGCTGACGGCCGAGGCCGAGGCCACCGCGCTGGCGGCGCGGCTGGTGGAACTGCTCGCCAGGCCCTTCCTGCTGGACGGGCACAGCGTGGTGACCGGCTGCTCGGTCGGCATCGCGGTGTTCCCGACCGATGCGCAGGAGGCCGATGCGTTGCTGCGCTGTGCCGATCTGGCGCTGTACCAGGCGAAGGCCGAGGGGCGCGGCGACCAGCGGCGCTTCCAGCCGGTGCTGCGCGCCCGGGCGGAGGAACGGCGGCGCATGGAGGCCGACCTGCGGGCGGCGATCGGCCTCGGCCAGTTCGAGCTTCACTACCAGCCGCATGTCGATCTGGGCACCGGCGCGCTCGCCGGCTTCGAGGCCCTGCTGCGCTGGCGCCACCCGCAGCGCGGCCTGGTGCCGCCGGGCGAGTTCGTGCCGCTCGCGGAGGAGATCGGGCTGATCGTGCCGATCGGCGAATGGGTGCTGCGCACCGCCTGCCGGGAGGCCGCGGGCTGGCCCGATGCTTCGCTCGGCGTCTCGGTCAACGTCTCGGCGCCGCAGCTCGCACGCCGCGACCTCGCTGCGCAGGTGCGTGCCGCGCTCGCGGCCAGCGGGTTGGCGCCGCACCGGCTGGAGCTGGAGGTGACGGAGACCGCGCTGCTGCACGACGCCTCCACGGCCCTGGCCACCTGCGAGGAGCTGCGCGCGCTGGGGGTGCGGATCTCGCTCGACGATTTCGGCACCGGCTATTCGTCGCTGACGCAGCTGCGCAGCTTCCCGCTGGACCGGGTGAAGATCGACCGCAGCTTCGTCAGCGACGTCGCGACCCGGGCCGAGAGCGCGGCGATCGTGCGGGCCGTCGCCGGGCTCGGCGCCTCGCTCGGGCTGCGCACCACGGCGGAGGGCGTGGAGACGGCCGCGCAGCTGGACCAGCTCGTGGCCAACGGATGCACCGACGCCCAGGGCTTCCTGTTCAGCCGGCCGGTGCCGGCCGCGGAGGTGCTGGCGCTGATCGCCCGGAGCAAGCGGCAGGACGCGGCCGCACAGGGGAGGATATCCGCATGAGCACGCCCGGGACGACGACGCCCGACGCGGCGCTGCGCCGCGTTATCTATGTCAGCCACGCCGTCGCCGACCCGGCGCAGCCGATGGAGGCGGTGATCGGATCGATCCTGGACGCGGCGCGGCGGAACAATGCGCGGACCGGCGTGACCGGGGCCCTGCTCTACAGCCAGCGCCGCTTCGCCCAGGTGCTGGAAGGCCCGCCGGCCGCCGTCGAGCGCATCTTCGAGACGATCCAGTGCGACCTGCGCCACGACCACGTGACGGTGCTGGAAGTCAGCAGCCCCGCGACGCGCGCCTTCGGCGACTGGAGCATGGCCTTCGCCGGGGACATCAAGGCGGCGCCGGGCGACATCCATCCGGCGGCGCCGTCGGAGCGCGTGCTGGCCATCCTGCAGCAGGCGATCCGCAACACGGAGGCAGCGACGGCCTGACCCCCTCCCCGGCCCGCCGCGCCGGTCGCCCTGCGGAATATCCCTGAACCGCCGGGGGCACGGCTCGCTTGCGGTGCTGACGCAACCGCGGCGGGGACGAGGACAGGATGGGCAGCTTCACCAACACGAATCCGACTCCGCTGGACCCGACAGGCTGGCGGCTGACCTTCGAGGACGGGTTCGACGGGGTGATGGTCGATCGCGGCGCGTGGCCGATCGTGTTCCATGGCAGCCGCTACTGGAACGATGCCTTCGAATGGCGCCAGGAGGCGCTGACGGTCTGGGATGGCGAACTGTCCGTCAACAGCATCGCCACGCCGCAGGGCTGGGTCGCGGGCGGATTGAACATGGGCTGGAACGGCCAGCTCTACGGCCGCTTCGAGGTGCGCGCGCGGCTCGACGACGGCCAGGGCACCAGCGCGGCCATCCTGCTCTGGCCCGCCGATGGCGAAGGCCCGGCGGAGGTGGACCTGATGGAATCGCCCGACCGCTTCCGCACCGAAACCTGGATGACGCTGCACGACGAGCCCTGGCAGCAGGGTGTGCGCGCCCCCGGCATCGATGCCGGCGACTGGCACACCTATGCGGTGGACTGGCTGCCGGACCGGCTGACCTTCTACATCGACGGCGTCGCGCAATGGACGATGACGGAACACATCCCGGACGAGCCGATGTCGCTCGGCTTCATGGGCTTCGTCGCCTCCTCGGCCGATGGATGGTTCGGCGGCGCACCGGACGCGACGACGCCCGGACTGGTCGGGCTGCATGTGGACTGGGCGCGGATCTGGACGCCGGCCGACCTGCATCCGGGCGAGCCGGCGCCCATGCTGTTCGGCGACCCCGCATCCGGCTGGGGCGCGGCGCCGGCGACGGTGCGCAGCGGCGTGCGGTCCCTGGGCGAGGACCGCTACGCCGCAAGCTGGAACGCCGGCGAATGGGGCAGCGTGACGGGGGTGCATGTCTCGGCCGCGCCGGAATGGGCGCCGGACACGGCGGACCGACTGCTCTACGCCAACTACGAGCGCGCCTGGCTGGACCTGCTGCGCGCGCCGGAGGCGCTGACGGTGCAGGTGATCGGCGCCGCGACAGGGCACCTGTACGGCAGCGCCTTCGCGGATGAGATCACCTGGGTGGCGCATGCCGATGCGGCGTCCGGGCCGTCCACGCCGGTGGTGATCGCCGGGGCGGGGAACGACACGGTGCTGGTCACCGCGCCCTCGGCCAGTTGGCTGGCGAAGCCCTTCGGCTGGGGCGGGCGCTGGGACGGCGGCTATGACGGCCGTCTGACCACCGCCCTGGTCTACGGGCAGGAGGGCGACGACAGGATCGTCGGGGAGGCGCTGGTCACGCTTGCCGCGCAGGGCGATGCCGGGGCGGATACGCTGCTGGGTGCCGACGCCAGCGACTGGCTGCATGGTGGCGCAGGTGCCGACGACCTGGCCGGCGGCGCCGCCGGCGACTCCTTCGCCTATGCGGCCGGCGAGGGCGGCGACCTGGTCCGCGACTTCACGCCGGGGCTGGACCGGATCGTCCTGCTCGGCCTCGATCCGGCCGCGATCGTCGCAGCGCCGACGGAGGGCGGGCTGGCGCTGTCGCATGGTGGCGAGGTGCTGGCCGTGCTGCTGGGCGTGACCGCGCTGCAGGCCGGCGACGTCGTGCTGGGCTGAAACGACGAAGGGCCGGGCGGTCGCCCGCCCGGCCCTTCGCGCATATGCGTCCGGGCGCTACCGCTGCAGCGCCTGCACGATCTCCTGCGTGACCTTCTTGGCGTCGCCGAACAGCATCATCGTGTTGGGGCGGAAGAACAGCTCGTTCTCCACGCCGGCATAGCCGCTGGCCATGCCGCGCTTCACGAAGAACACGGTCTTGGCCCGCTCCACGTCCAGGATCGGCATGCCGTAGATGGCGCTGGACTTGTCGGTCTTCGCCGCGGGGTTGGTCACGTCGTTCGCGCCGATCACGTAGGCGACGTCGGCCTCAGCGAATTCGGGGTTGATCTCTTCGAGTTCGTGCACCTCGTCGTAGGGCACGTTCGCCTCGGCCAGCAGCACGTTCATGTGGCCGGGCATGCGGCCGGCGACCGGGTGGATCGCGTAGGAGACCTCGGCGCCCTCCTTCTTCAGGAGGTCCGCCATCTCCCGCACCACCTGCTGCGCCTGCGCCACCGCCATGCCGTAGCCGGGCACGACGATGATCTTCTGCGCGTTCTTCATGATGTAGGCGGCATCCTCCGGGCTGCCGGCCTTCACCGGCGCACGGTCCGCGGCACCGCCGCCGGCCGCGGCCGCACCGCTGTCGCTGCCGAAGCCGCCCAGCAGCACGTTGATGATGCTGCGGTTCATCCCCTTGCACATGATGTAGGAGAGGATGGCGCCGGAGGCGCCGACCAGCGCGCCCGTCACGATCAGCAGCAGGTTGCCGATGGTGAAGCCGATGCCCGCCGCCGCCCAGCCGGAGTAGCTGTTCAGCATGGAGACGACGACCGGCATGTCCGCGCCGCCGATCGGGATGATCAGCAGGAAGCCGAGCGCGAAGGACAGGATCGCGATCAGCCAGAACAGCAGCGGGCTGCCGGTGGCGACGAAGGCGATGATCAGCACCAGCAGCAGCACGCCGAGCGCGGCGTTCAGCTTGTGCTGGCCGTTGAAGATGATCGGCGCGCCGGACATGCGCCCCGCGAGCTTCAGGAACGCGATCACCGAGCCCGAGAAGGTGATGGCGCCGATCGCGAGGCCGAGCGACATCTCGATCAGCGACGCCGCCTTGATGTTGCCGGGCACGCCGATGCCGAAGCTCTCCGGCGCGTAGAAGGCGGCGGCAGCGACGAACACCGCGGCCATGCCGACCAGGCTGTGGAAGGCCGCGACCAGCTGCGGCAGCGCCGTCATCTGGATGCGCTGCGCGACGACGGTGCCGATGGCGCCGCCGATGGCGAGGCCGGCGATGACCAGCACGATGCCGCCGGCGCTCATGCCCGGCTTCAGCAGGGTGGCGGCGATCGCGATCGCCATGCCGATCATGCCGAACAGGTTGCCCTGCCGGCTGGTCTCGGGGTGGGAGAGGCCGCGCAGCGCGAGGATGAAGAGGACGGAGGCGACGAGATACGCCAGCGTCGAGAGCGTGTCGGCCATGGCCTCAGCCCCCCTTCTTCTTGAACATGGCCAGCATGCGCCGCGTGACCATGAAGCCGCCGGCGATGTTCACCGCGGCAAGCGTGACGGCGAGGAAGCCGAAGACCTTGGCGGCGATGCTGTCCGAAAGACCCGTCGCGAGGATGGCGCCGACCACGATCACCGAGGAGATCGCGTTGGTCAGGCCCATCAGCGGGGAGTGCAGCGCGGGGGTGACGCCCCACACCACGTAGTACCCGACGAAGCAGGCCATCAGGAAGATGGCCAGCAGCATCAGGAAGGGGTTGGCGGCCGCGGCCATGGGCGCGGCCTGCTCGGCCAGCTGCCGGGCCTGCTCGGCGAGCAGCGCCGCCCGGTCGGACAGGGCCGCCGCCTCGTTGGCGATCTGCGAAGGAGTCATCGGCAAAGGCTCCTCAGGCGGAGGCGAGGGAGGGATGGACGACGGCGCCGCCGCGGGTCAGCGCGACACCCTTGACGATCTCGTCGTCCTCCTTGAGCGCGGGCTTCTTCGCTTCCTTGTCCCAGAAGGTGGTCAGGAAGGTGAGCAGGTTGCGCGCATAGAGGGCGGAGGAAGCGCCGGCGATCCGGCCCGGCCAGTTGGAGAAGCCGAGGATCTTCACGCCATTGGCGGTGGTGATCGCCTCGCCCGGCTTCGTCAGCGCGACGTTGCCGCCGGCGTCGGAGGCGATGTCGACGATGACGCTGCCCGGCTTCATGGAGGCGACCATGGCCTCCGTCACCAGGGTCGGCGCCTTGCGGCCCTGCACCAGCGCGGTGGTGACGACGATGTCCTGCTTGGCGATGTGCGCCGCGACCACCTCGGCCTGCCTGGCGTAGAACTCGGCCGAGAGCTGCTTGGCATAGCCGCCGGCGGTCTGGGCGGCCTTGCTCTCCTCGTCCTCGTAGCCGACGAAGCTGGCGCCGAGGGACTTGATCTCCTCCTTGGCGGCCGGGCGGACATCGGTGGCGGAGACGCGGCCGCCGAGGCGCCGCGCGGTGGCGATGGCCTGCAGGCCGGCGACGCCCGCGCCCATGATGAAGACGTTGGCGGCCGGGATGGTGCCGGCGGCGGTCATCAGCATGGGGAAGCCGCGATCGAAGGCATCGGCCGCCTCGATCACCGCGCGATAGCCGGCCAGGTTGGCCTGGGAGGAGAGCACGTCCATCGACTGCGCGCGGGTGATGCGCGGCAGCAGTTCCATCGCGCAGGCATCGATCCCGGCGGCGGCATAGGCCTTGGCGGCCTCGGCATCGGCCTGCAGCGTGCCGATCAGCAGCGCGCCGCGCGGGACCAGGGCGAGCTCGGCGGCTTCCGGCGCGCGGACCGCGAGGACGATGTTCGCGCCGGCGAGCGCCGCGGCCGGGTCGGCCACCACCTCGGCGCCGGCGTCGCGGAAGGCGGCGTCGGGGATGCCGGAGGCCATGCCGGCGCCGGTCTCCACCGCGACCGTGCAGCCCAGGCCCTGCAGTTTCTTCACCGTCTCCGGCGTGGCGGCGACCCTCGTCTCCGCCGCGCGACGCTCGCGCAGGACCGCTACCCGCATCCTGAAAGACCCCCCGGTTGAGGCTGAGGGGCGCGATATGACGCCCAAACCCCGCCCTGGCAAGGCAAGGGGGTGGCGAAGGGCGCAACGGCCCGCCATGATTCGGCGGCCGAGGAGACACGACCATGCTGTTCAGGGACCTGCCGGACGGATCCTGGCTGGCGGTGAGCCAGCCGATGCATGCCCTGGTCTCGGGCCAGATGCTGCGGGCCTGGGGGGCGAAGGGCTTTGCCCTGCCCGAGCCCTTCGAGGAGGTGGCCACCGCCTGCGCGCAGCACGACGTGGCCTGGATGGGGTGGGAGGCGGCGCCGACCTTCGACGCCGCCACCGGCCGGCCGACGCAGTTCCGCGCCGTCGGCGCGAAGGACCATGCGCCGATGTGGGCCGAGGGGGTGCGGCGGGCGATCGCGAGCTGGGGGCCCTGGGTCGGGCTGCTGGTCAGCCGCCACGGGTCGCGGATCTATGCCAGCTACCAGGACCGGCACCGGGTGTCCGAGGCCGATTCCGCCGCCGCGGAGACCTACCAGCGCGAGCAGGTGGCGCTGCGGGCGCGGCTGATGGCGGCGCTCGGCGTGACCGAGGCGCAGATGGAGACGGCGGCTGCGCTGGTGGCGGTGACCGACGCGCTGAGCCTGGCGGCCTGCGGCGGGATCGAGACGCTCGGCTGGTCCGGCATGGCGCCGCTGGCCGGCGGCGACGAGGTGCCGCTGAGGCTGGAGGAAGGCGACGGCGTGATGACCGTGGCCCCCTGGCCCTTCGCGGTCCCGGAGGTGGCGCTGAACTGGACTGCGCGGCGCTTCGCGCCGGGAACGCGGTGGGACAGCTTGGAGGCGATGCGCGCCGGGCTGGCCGATGCGCCGGTGGAGCGGATCAGCGCCCGGCTGGTGCCGGGCTGAGCCGGGCGAGGGCCGGCCCAGCCCGGACCGGGCGTCAGGCGAACAGGATTCCGCCGCTGGCGAGGCTCGCCGCACCGATCTGAACGTCCTGAAGCGTGACGGAGCCGCCGGCCCAGGCGATGCGCGTATCCGCGGCGGCGCCGCCCGCCAGGTCGGCATCGGCGCTCACGGTGAGGCCGCCGCCCGACAGCAGGTGCAGGAAGCCGGCCCTGGTCATGCCGGTGAATTCCAGGTGGTCCGTGCCGTCCTCCCAGTCGGTGACGAGGTCGTCGCCCTCGCCCTCGACCGAGGTGATGCGGGTGTAGCTGTTGTCGTAGCGGATGGTCGCGCTGCCGCGGCCGTCGCGCACGGTGATGACGGTCTCGGTCGGGTCGGCGTCGGAGCCGTAGCTTGCTTCCATCGCGCTGCGCCATTCTGCCAGCCGCTCGACGTAGTTGCGCCAGGCCGGTGCGGCGGCGTTGCCGTTCGGCGTGATGCCGCCGGTGCCGGCGGCGTTCGGGCGGAACCATTGGGTCGCGGTGTCGAGGTCGAAGTCGATGGCGAAGCGGTCCGCGCCTCCGCCACCGGTGACGGTGTCCGCGCCGCCTTCGCCGGCGATGCGGTTGGCGGCGTCGTTGCCGGTGATGTCGTCGGCCAGCGCGGAGCCGATCGCGTCCTCGATGACGACGCCATTGGCGATGGTGAAGCCGCCATGGATTCCCGCGTGATAGGACACCCAGCCGCCGCCGCCCGCCTCGTAGCGCAGCGTCGCGGCGCGCAGGTCGATGGTGGCGCCGATGGCGGCGCCGGCGGCGCTGAGCACGTCGTGGCCGCCGGCATCCCAGATGCAGGAGTAGAAGGTGCCGGGGGCATTGACGGCGGGCAGCAGGTAGAGGTCGTCGCCGGCGTGGTGCGACATGTTGGCGCCGTACTTCTCCTGGATCACCGCGATGTCGAGCGCCATGGGCGTGCCGGCGTAGCCGTAGGTCCGGTCCAGCGAGCCGTCGGGCAGGCGCGGGACGCCGTGCGGGGCGGTCAGCCAGCCCTCGTTGTAGGACATGATCGTGTAGATCGACTGGTTCAGGTCGAAGTCGCCGAGATCGTCGAAGGACGTCACGCCGCGCAGGATCACCGAGGCGTTCACGTTGTCATGCGTATGCGCCAGGCCCAACGCATGGCCGGCCTCGTGCAGCATCTTGCCGAAATCCTTGCCGCCCAACTCGACCGAGCCGCCGGGCAGCGGGTTCCATACGGTGTTGTCGGCGTTCACGCCGCCGATGCCGGCATCGACATAGGCGGGCGGCAGGAAGAAGCCGAACAGCCCCGCGAGGTCGCCCGTGCCGGCTTCGTAGAGGACGAGGCGAAGCTCCGCATCCGCCGGGTTCGCGACCTGCGCGAAGGAGAGGTTGGCGACGGCGGCGAAGGCGGCGAAGGCCGCCATCTCGCGACCGAGCAGGTAGTCGCTCCAGGCGGTGGCGTTCAGCGTGCCGACGTCGGTCGGAATGACCTCGCCGTCCTCGGCGAAGCAGATGTCGATCGCATCGACCAGGAAGTAGGTGCCCCAGTCGATCGCCTCGGTCGGTGAATCGGTGATCAGGTTGCTCGCCACCGTGTAGCCGCCGGGCGCTGGCGCGTCGCCGACGCCGCCGACGCCGAGGTAGTAGCTGCCCGACGTGGAAAAGGTGAACTGGATGGTGATCCAGGTCCACGTGCCGGGATTGTCGAAGTTCACGAGGACGGTGCCGTCGGCGTCGTACAGCGCGAAGCCGGCGCCGATCCCCGCGCTGCCGGAGGCGCAGTTCCACAGGAACCGGTAGGTCTCTCCGGCCTGGACATCGACGCGGATCCAGTCCTCGTCGTCCACCGCGTCGATCGTGCCGGTGAGGTAGGCACCCCCGGCGAGCACGGCGCCCGTGGTGGTGTCGTTGGCAAGGTCGCTCATCCTTCCCTCCCGTGGCCGGGCGGGCTGCGTGCGCCGCCCGGCTCACGATAGGATCGTGGCACCGTCGGATTGCGTTCGATATAAATTCTTCGCAATTATGTTTTACGTGCGCCCGCGCCAACGAACTCGCGCTGCGCGGGCAAGGTCATCCCTGCGGCACACCCGCGTCAGTCAGCGCGGCCTGCGGGCAGGCGACGATGGCGTGCTCCCCGGCGGCGCGCGGCGGCCCCGTGAACGTCGGCACGGCAAGGGGTGGCGGAGGACGCAACGGCCGGCCATGGTTCCGCGGCCGAGGAGACACGACCGTGCCGTTCAGGGACCCGCCGGACGGATCCTGCCTGTCCGCCAGCCGACCGGTGCGCGCGCCGGTGCCCGGCGGGATGCCGCGGGCCGGGCGGATCGCGCGGCCCGGCATGACGACGCGCAAGCTCGGGACGGCGGTCGCGCTGGTCGCGGTGACGGATGCGCCGAGCCGGACGGCACGCCTGGTGCCGGCGTGAGCCCTCCGCAGCCGGTGGCTGGCTGGACGGCGCTCGGCCGGCTGCGGGAGCGTCTCGGCCCGACCGGGCGGCGGCTGTTCGAGCGGATGCTCTTCGAGGCGGCCTACAGCCTGCCCGCCGTCCGCCGCCTCGGCTTCTTCAACGGCGGGGTGCACCCGCCCCCGCCAGGGATGCCGGAGGTGCCGGAACTGGCGGAGGCGCGGCTGCAGGCGGCGCTCTACGACCTGGCGCTGCGCGACCTGCCGGGGCCGCGGCCGCCGCCGAACGCGCTGATCGACATCGGCTGCGGGCTGGGCGGCGGGCTGCTCTACGCGGCGCGCGCCTTCCCTGGCGTGCGCCTGGCCGGGGTGGACGTCGCCTGGCAGGGCGTGCGGGCGG
>NZ_JAPSMD010000120.1 GCF_027856955.1 Falsiroseomonas oryzae
CGGGCGCGCGGTGGGACGGCCGCTTCCGGCTCGTCGGGCAGGCGCTGGACGGGGGCGTGATCGCCGCGGCGGGGGAGGCGGCCCGCCGGCTGCCGCGGCCGGACTGGCTGCCGGGGGCCGTGGTGCCCACCCTGCCGGCCCTCTACCGCGACGGGACGCTGGCGGTCGTGCCGGCGCTGGCCTATCCTTCTGTGGATATCGCGACGCGGCACGCCATGTGCTTCGCCCCGCGGGGCGGCGCGCTGGCATGACGGGCGCGCCGGAACGCAGGGCCGGTCAGCCGGGACCGGATGAGGTGTCATGTGCCCGACCCGGATGGAAGCCGGGCGCAGGCACCCTATCTGAGTGGAGGCGCGGTCCACCCGGGCTGCGAGGCATGGGAATCCAAAGGTGAACAATTTCGGCCGCAACCTGGCTCTTTGGGTGATCGTGGCGCTGCTTCTCGTGGCGCTGTTCAACCTGTTCCAGCCCAGCTCCGGGCCGGGCCGGACCGCCCAGCAGGTCGCCTATTCCGACTTCCTCAACGAGGTGAACGCCGGCCATGTCCGCGACGTCACCATCCAGGGGCGGACCGTCACCGGCCAGCTCAGCGACGGCCGCAGCTTCCAGACCTACACGCCGGAAGATCCCACGCTGGTCTCCAAGCTGACCGAGCGCGGCGTGCGCGTGGTCGCCCGGCCGGAGGACAGCGACGTCAACCCGCTGTTCCACTACCTGCTCAGCTGGTTCCCGATGCTGCTGCTGATCGGCGTCTGGGTGTTCTTCATGCGCCAGATGCAGGGCGGCGGCGGGCGCGCCATGGGCTTCGGGAAGTCGCGCGCCAAGCTGCTGACCGAGAAGCAGGGCCGCGTCACCTTCGACGACGTCGCCGGCATCGAGGAGGCGAAGGGCGAGCTCGAGGAGATCGTGGAATTCCTGCGTGACCCGCAGAAGTTCCAGCGCCTGGGCGGCAAGATCCCGAAGGGCGTGCTGCTGGTCGGCCCGCCCGGCACCGGCAAGACGCTGCTCGCCCGCTCCATCGCCGGCGAGGCGAACGTGCCCTTCTTCACCATCTCGGGCTCCGACTTCGTCGAGATGTTCGTGGGCGTCGGCGCCAGCCGCGTGCGCGACATGTTCGAGCAGGGCAAGAAGAACGCGCCCTGCATCATCTTCATCGACGAGATCGACGCGGTCGGCCGCCATCGCGGCGCCGGCCTCGGCGGCGGCAACGACGAGCGCGAGCAGACCCTGAACCAGATGCTCGTCGAGATGGACGGCTTCGAGAGCAACGAGGGCGTCATCATCATCGCAGCCACCAACCGGCCGGACGTGCTGGACCCTGCGCTGCTGCGCCCGGGCCGCTTCGACCGCCAGGTCGTGGTGCCGAACCCGGACGTGAACGGGCGCGAGAAGATCCTTCGGGTCCACATGCGCAAGGTGCCGCTCGCTTCCGACGTGGATCCGAAGGTGATCGCGCGCGGCACGCCGGGCTTCTCCGGCGCGGACCTCGCCAACCTGGTGAACGAGGCGGCGCTGCTCGCCGCGCGCACCGGGCGGCGCACCGTCGGCATGGCGGAGTTCGAGGCGGCAAAGGACAAGGTGCTGATGGGCGCCGAGCGCCGCAGCCTCGTCATGTCCGAGGCCGAGAAGCGCATGACCGCCTATCACGAGGCCGGCCACGCCCTGGTCGCGCTGCACGAGCCGGAATGCGACCCGGTCCACAAGGCCACCATCATCCCGCGCGGCCGTGCGCTGGGCCTGGTGATGTCGCTGCCGGAAGGCGACCGCTACTCCAAGCACAAGTCCAAGCTGAAGGCGGAACTCGCCATGGCGATGGGCGGCCGCGTGGCGGAGGAGCTGATCTTCGGCGCCGACAAGGTGAGCAACGGCGCCAGCGGCGACATCAAGATGGCCACCAACCAGGCCCGCATGATGGTCACCGAATGGGGCATGAGCGAGAAGCTCGGCATGATCGCCTATGGCGAGAACAGCCAGGAGGTCTTCCTCGGCCACTCCGTCACGCAGTCCAAGAACGTGTCGGAGGCGACGGCGCAGCAGATCGACGCGGAGATCCGCGCCATCATCGACGGTGCCTATGAGCGCGCGAAGAAGGTGCTCAGCGAGAACATCGACGAGCTGCACCTGCTGGCCAAGGGCCTGCTGGAATACGAGACCCTCTCGGGCGACGAGATCCGCCAGGTCATCAAGGGCGAGCCGGTGGTGCGCAACCGCCCGGACGAGCCTGCGCCGACCCGCGGCAGCGTGCCGAGCTCGGGCCGTT
The DNA here is from genome assembly GCF_027856955.1 of Falsiroseomonas oryzae. GTDB lineage: Bacteria > Pseudomonadota > Alphaproteobacteria > Acetobacterales > Acetobacteraceae > Falsiroseomonas > Falsiroseomonas oryzae. Next base: position 2,261 of record NZ_JAPSMD010000120.1, read on the forward strand.
CGAACCCGCGGCCGAGCGCCGGCCCCTGGAGCGGGGCGCCGGCGCCCGGCACCTGAGGCTGCGGCACACGGAGGCTTTCCGGAAGGGCGGGAGCGAGGCATCGTTCCCGCCCTTTCCTTGTCCATAGGGTCGCGTGATGCCCGGAACCTGGGTCGAGCCGCTCGGGCTGCTGCAGGGTCGTGCCGCCGCCCTGGCGGTGGCGGCCGATCTGGCCCTGCCGCTGGCCGGCGGCCCGGCCGCCTTCACCCTGGTGCGGCTTATCGGGAGGGGCGCGCCCCCCGATCCGGTGCCGCTGGCCGACGTCCCCGCCGCCTGGCAGGAGGCGGTGCTGGCGCTGACGCGCCCGCTGCCGCCCTTTGTGGGCCTGCCCCAGGGGCGGGCGCCCGGCCGCCCGCTGGTGATGGGCATCGTCAACGTCACGCCGGACAGCTTCTCCGATGGCGGTCGGCACCTCGATCCGCAAGCGGCGATCGCGGCCGGTCACGCGATGCTGGAGGCCGGCGCCGACCTGCTCGACATCGGCGGCGAGAGCACGCGGCCGGGCGCCGAGCCGGTGCCGCCGGAGGAGGAGTGCCGTCGCATCCTGCTGGTGGTGCGCGAACTGGCGAAGGCGGCGCCGGTCAGCGTGGACACGCGCAACGCCGCGACCATGCTGGCCGCGTTGGAGGCCGGGGCGGAGATCGTCAACGACGTCTCCGCGCTGCGCCACGACCCCTTGGCGGCCGCAGCACTGGCCCAGGCCGATTGCGGCGTGGTGCTGATGCACATGCTGGGCGACGACCCCCGCACCATGCAGCGCGACATCCGCTACGACGACGTGGTGCTGGAGGTCGCCGGGTTCCTGGCGGAGCGTGTCGCCTGGGCCGAGGCGCAGGGCATCGCGCGCGCGCGGATCGCCGTGGACCCGGGCATCGGGTTCGGCAAGCGCACCCCGCACAACCTGGCCCTGATCGAGCGGCTGCCGATCCTGGCCGGTCTTGGCTGCCCGATCCTGTTCGGCGCCAGCCGGAAGCGCTTCATCGGGGAGTTGTCGGGCGTGGAGAGCGCGGAGGCGCGGGTGCCCGGCAGCGTCGCCGCCGCCATCGCCGCCGCCCAGCGCGGCGCCGCGATCCTGCGCGTGCACGACGTGGCGGAGACCGTGCAGGCGCTGCGCGTCCTGGCGGCGTGCGAGGCGGGCGAGGTATCCCCGATGGACGTTGGCGACGCGGAGGAATAGTAGCCTGCCATGACGACCCGAAAGCTCTTCGGCACCGATGGCATCCGCGGCACGGCGAACCGGCCGCCGATGGATGCCGGCACCGCGCTCCGACTGGGCCAGGCGGCCGGCCGCTTCTTCAATCGCGGCAACCACCGCCACCGCGTGGTCATCGGCAAGGACACGCGCCTGTCGGGCTACATGATCGAGCCGGCGCTGACCGCGGGCTTCATCGGCGCGGGCATGGACGTGATGATCGTCGGCCCGATGCCGACGCCCGCCATCGCGCTGCTGACGCGCAGCCTGCGCGCCGACCTCGGCGTGATGATCAGCGCCTCCCACAACCCTTATGAGGACAACGGCATCAAGCTGTTCGGCCCGGACGGGCTGAAGCTGTCGGATGCCGAGGAGGCGCAGATCGAGGCGCTGATGGACGCGCCCGACCTGGCGGCAGGCCTCGCCGCGCCGGGCCGCCTCGGCCGGGCCAGCCGCATCGAGGATGCGCCCGGCCGCTACATCGAGGCGGCGAAATCCACATTCCCGAAGGGCCGCAGCCTGGAAGGCAAGCGCATCGTGCTCGATTGCGCGAACGGAGCCGCCTACAAGGTTGCGCCCACCGTGCTGTGGGAACTCGGCGCGGAGGTCGTCTCGGTCGCCGTCGCGCCGGACGGGCTGAACATCAACCGCGAATGCGGCGCGACGGCGCCGGCCAAGCTCGCCGCCATGGTGATCGAGCGACGCGCCGATCTCGGCATTGCGCTGGACGGCGATGCGGACCGGCTGGTGCTGGCCGATGAGCGCGGGCAGATCGTGGATGGCGACCAGATCCTGGCGCTGATCGCCGGCTCCTGGCACCGCGACGGGCGGCTGCGCGGCGACGGCGTGGTGGCCACCGTGATGTCCAACCTGGGCCTGGAGCGGCACCTCGGCGGCATGGGCCTCAAGCTCCACCGCAGCAAGGTCGGCGATCGCTACGTGGCGGAGCGGATGCGCGAGACCGGCTGCAACCTGGGCGGCGAGCAGTCGGGCCACATGATCCTGTCCGATTTCGCCACCACCGGCGACGGCCTGGTCGCCGCGCTGCAGGTCCTGGCGCTGCTGGTGGAGGAGGCGAAGCCGGCCAGCGAGGTCTGCCGCCGCTTCACGCCGCTGCCGCAGAAGCTGGTCAACATCCGCTACACCGGCACCTCGCCGCTCGGCGATCCGGAGGTGGAGCGCGCCATCGCCGCGGCGGGAGACAGGCTCGGCGAGCGTGGCCGCGTGCTGGTCCGCGCGAGCGGGACCGAGCCGCTGATCCGCGTGATGGCCGAAGCCGAGGACGAGCACGAGATGCACGCCACCGCGGAGGGCTTGGCCGGCCTGATCCGCGCGCGCGCAGCGGCGCTGGCCACGCGGAAGGTCGAAGCGGCCGAATGAGCGTTCCGCAGGGCCGGGTCCTGATCTGCGCCGGGTCGGATTCCGGCGGCGGCGCCGGCATCCAGGCGGACATCAAGGCGGTCACCGCACTCGGCGGCTTCGCGATGACCGCGATCACCGCGCTGACCGCGCAAGACACGCGCGGCGTGCATGGCGTGATGGGCGTGCCGGCCGACTTCATCCGCCTGCAGATCAGGGTCGTGCTGGAGGACCTGGGCGCCGACGCCATCAAGACCGGCATGCTGGCCGATAGCGCGACGATCGAGGCGGTGTGCGACGCGCTGTCGGAATTCGGGCCGGGCATCCCGCTGGTGGCCGATCCGGTGATGGTCGCCAAGGGCGGCCACCCGCTGCTGGCGCCGGAAGCCGTGACGACGCTGACGGCGCGGCTGCTGCCCATGGCCAGCGTCATCACGCCCAACATCCCGGAAGCCGAGGCGCTGTCGGGCCTGGCGATCCCTGACGTGCCGGCGATGCACCGCGCGGCCGAGGCCCTGCTGCGCATGGGCGTGCGCGCCGTGCTGCTGAAGGGTGGCCACGGCACCGGCGAGGTGCTGACCGACCTGCTGGCGACGCCCGAGGGCACCGAGGCCTTCGAAAGCCCGCGCCTTGATACGCGCCACACCCACGGCACCGGTTGCACCCTCGCCTCGGCGCTGGCTTGCGGTCTGGCGCAGGGGATGGCGCTGCGCGACGCGGTAGCGCGGGCGCGCGCCTATGTGCGCGCCGCGATGCTCGCCGCCCCCGGCTTCGGCAGCGGGCACGGCCCGCTCGGCCACGGCGTTACGATGGACCCCGCGCGCGTGGAGACGCTGCGATGAGGCGTTATCGCTTCGTCACGGTGGACGTCTTCACGGACACCCGCTTCGGCGGCAATCCGCTCGCCGTCTTTCCCGATGCGCGCGGGCTGACCGATGCCGAGATGCAGGCACTGGCGGCGGAGTTCAACCTGAGCGAGACCACCTTCGTCCTGCCGCCCGACGACCCCGCCAACACCGCGCGGGTGCGCATCTTCACACCGAAGGTGGAACTGCCCTTCGCCGGCCATCCGAATGTCGGCACCGGCTTCGTGCTGGCCGACCGCGCGGTCGCGCCGGAGGCGCGCGGAGCAATCGCGCCGGAGGCGCGCGGCACGGGCGACGGCGTGCTGCGCTTCGAGGAACTGGCCGGGCTGGTCGAGGTCCGCATCGCGCGCGACGCGGCCGGCGCGGTGGCGCAGGCGGTGATCGCCGCGCCGCAGCCGCTGACCCTCGGCGAGGAATTCACGCCGGTGCAGCTCGCCGGCTGCGCCGGACTCGAGCCCTGGGAGGTGGTGACAGAGAACCACCGCCCCGTGCAGGCGGGCGTCGGCAATCCCTTCGTCCTGATGGAGGTCACGCCCACCGCGCTGACCCGCGCAGCGCCGGACACGGCGGAGTTCCGCCGCGTCGCCACCACCATCCCGGCGCTCGCGCAGCGCGCCGCGCTCTATCTCTATGCGCGCGACGGCGCCGCGCTGCGCGCGCGGATGTTCAGCCCGGCGCTCGGCGTCGGCGAGGATCCCGCGACGGGCAGCGCGGCCGCGCCGCTGGCGGCGCTGCTGCTGCATCTCTCCGGCGCGCAGCAGGGCGCCTGGGACATCGTGCAGGGCGTCGAGATGGGCCGCCCGAGCCTGCTGCGCACCACCGCGCATCGTACGCCGGACGGCATCCGCGCCACGGTGGGCGGAAGCTGCGTGCGCGTGCTGGACGGCGAAGCCACGCTGTGACGGCGTCGCGCCCCACGCTGGAACACCTGCCCTTCCCGCTGCTGGTCATCCCGATGGGCACCGGCGGCGTCGGCCTCGCCTGGCGGCAGGCGCAGGCCTCGCTGGGCGTGCCCGGCGCGATCGGCGAGGCGCTGCTGGCGCTGACGCTGCTGCTGTGGGTGGGCATCGTCGGCACGCAGCTTCTGCGCGCGCTGCGCCACCCCGAGGCGGTGCTGGCGGAGGCACGGCATCCCGTGCGCGTCGCCTTCGTCGCGGCGCCGACCATCGGGCTGATGATCATCGGCGCGTTCCTGTTTCCCTACGCGCCGGCCCTGGGTGCCGCCGTCTGGGCATTGGCCGTGGCGGGTCACCTGGTGGTGGCGATGCTGCTGCTGCGCCGCATCGTGGCGGGGCGTGGCGACATTGCGATGCTGACGCCGCCGCTGCTGATCCCGCTGGTCGGCAACGTGGTCGCACCGGTCTTCGGTCCGGCCATGGGATTCGTGGACGCATCCTGGATGCTGTTCGGCGTGGGCGTCGTGTTGTGGCTCGCGGTGCTGCCGCTGCTGCTGCACCGCCTGCTGGCCGGGCCTCCGCTGCCCGCGCCGCTACGGCCGGGGCTGGCGATTCTGCTCGCTCCGCCGGCGGTGGCGGCGCTGGCGGCGGCGGCACTGACCGGTACGGCCGGTGGCGTCGCGCTGGCCCTGGCGGGCGTGGCGCTGCTGGTGGCCGCGGTGCTGGTCTCGCTGGCAGGGGAACTGGCGCGCATTCCCTTCTCGCTGTCCTGGTGGGGCGTCACCTTCCCCTCCGGCGCCTTCGCGGCGATGCTGATGGTGCTCGGCTTCCCCGCCTGGCTCTCCTGGCCGGCGCTGCTGGCCGCCACGGCCCTGACCGCCTGGGTCGCCTGGCGCACGGCGCTCGCCGCCCGGGCCGGCGCCTTCTTCCGGCCCGAGGGCTGATCGCCGCCCGCCGCTACTGCGGCTGGATGTTCGCCGCGCGCACCAGCGCGGCGTAGCGCTCGCCTTCCTCGCGCACGAAGCGCGTCAGCGCTTCCGGCCCCATCATGGAGGGCGTCATGCCCAGTGCGTGGATGCGCTCCCGCATCGGCGCGGTCTGCATCGCCTCCGCCGTGGCGGCGGCGACGCGGGCGATGAAGGCCGGGTCGGTGCGCGCGGGCGCGAAGAGGCCCTGATATACCTCGCTCGTCATGCCCGCGGTCGGCGCCTGCTCCGTGAAGGTGACTTGGTCCGGCAGGAAGGGATGGCGCTCCGGCGAGGAGATGCCGAAGCAGCGCACCCGCCCTTCCCGCACCAGCGGGCCGGAGCTGGTCAGCGTGCTGACGGCCAGATCGACGCGGCTGGCCATGATGTCCGGGAAGATCTGCGTCGCGATTCGGTAGGGCACGTGCTCCATCTTCAGCCCGGTGCGGCCGGCGATCATCTCGCCGAACAGGTGCAGCGAGGTGCCGGTGCCGGAGGTGGCGTAGGTGAAGGGTTGGCTGCGCGTGGCGTTCAGCGCGATCAGCTCCGGCAGGGTCGCCGGCAGGTCCGGGCGGCCGATCAGCAGCAGCGGCAGCGTCGCCAGCATGTGGATCGCGGCGAAGTCGCGATAGGCGTCGTAGCGCACGGCGGAGGGGTTCACGAGCGGGGCGACGTTCAGCACGGAATCCACGCCGAGCAGCAGCGTCGTGCCGTCCGGCGCGGCGCGCGCCACGCGCTCCGTCGCGATGGTGCCGCCGGCGCCCGGCAGGTTCTCCACCAGCACCTGCTGGCCGAGCCGGGGCGCCAGCTCGTTGGCGGCGACGCGCGCGATCGCGTCCACGTTGGTGCCGGCGCCGAACGGCACGACGATGGTGATCGGGCGGGCTTGTGCGCGCGCGGCATGCGGCGCTGCCAGCAGCGCGGGCAGGGCAAGGGTGGCGCGGCGGGTCAGGGCGGTCATGCGGTGGCTCCGTTGCGGCGAGGTGCAGGGTGCCATGCAAGAACGGGGCAAGCCCAGCCGCTGGACGGCGTGCGCCGCGCTGGCTACTTCTTGCGGCGGGCCACGCCCCCCCACCGGGGCGCATCTGCTTCTGGAAGGGAGCGCACCATGACCATCTCCAGGCCGGAGGTCCGTCCGGCCAATCCCCGATTCTCCTCCGGTCCCTGCGCCAAGCGTCCCGGCTGGACGCTGGAGGCGCTGTCGGGCGCGCTGCTCGGGCGCAGCCATCGCGCCAAGGACCCCAAGGCGAAGCTCGCCGAGGTGATCGAGCGGTCCAAGGCCATCCTCGGCATGCCCGCCGATTGGCGCCTGGGCATCGTGCCAGCCTCCGACACCGGGGCGGTGGAGATGGCGCTCTGGTCCATGCTCGGCGCGCGCGGCGTCGATATCCTGGCCTGGGAGAGCTTCTCCAAGGATTGGGCGACCGACGTCACGAAGCAGCTCAAGCTGGCGGACGCCAAGGTGATCTCTGCGGGGTACGGGAAGCTGCCCGACCTCTCGCAGGTCTCGCCCGATCGCGACGTGGTCTTCGTCTGGAACGGCACGACCTCCGGCGTGCGGCTGCCGAACGCGGACTTCATCGCGGCCGATCGCACGGCGCTCGCGATCTGCGACGCCACCAGCGCCGCCTTCGCCATGGAGCTTCCGTACGACAAGCTCGATGTCGTCACCTGGTCCTGGCAGAAGGTGCTGGGCGGCGAGGCGGCCCATGGGATGCTGGCGCTGAGCCCGCGCGCGGTGGCGCGGCTCGAGAGCCACAAGCCGGCCTGGCCGATGCCCAAGATCTTCCGCATGACCAAGGACGGGACGCTCAACGAGGGCATCTTCAAGGGCGAGACGATCAACACGCCGTCGATGCTCTGCGTGGAGGATGCGCTGGACGGGCTGCGCTGGGCCGAAGCCGTGGGCGGCCTGAAGGGCCTCGTCGCGCGGTCCGAGGCCAACCTCGCCGCCATCGCCGCCTGGGTGGACCGCACGCCCTGGGCGGCCTTCCTGGCGGAGGATCCGGCGACGCGCTCCTGCACCTCGATCTGCCTGAAGATCGTCGCCCCCTGGTTCACCGCGCTGGACGCGGAAGGGCAGGCGGCGGCGGCGAAGAAGCTGGCCTCCCTGCTGGAGAAGGAGGGCGTCGCGCTCGACGCCGCCGCCTATCGCGACGCGCCGCCGGGGCTGCGGATCTGGGGCGGTGCCACGGTCGAGACCGCCGACATCGCGGCGCTGCTGCCCTGGCTGGACTGGGCCTTCGCGCAGGTGGAAGCCGATGCCCGGAAGGTCGCCGCCTGATGCCGCGCGTCCTCATCTCCGACAAGCTCTCGCCTGCCGCCGTCGCGATCTTCCGCGAGCGCGGCATCGAGACCGACTTCAAGCCCGGCCTGAAGCCCGCCGAGCTGCGCGAGATCATCGCCGAGTACGACGGCCTGGCCGTGCGCAGCGCCACCAAGGTGACGCGCGAGCTGATCGATGCGGCGCCGCGACTGAAGGTGGTGGGCCGCGCCGGCATCGGCGTGGACAACGTGGACGTCACCAGCGCCACCGCGCGCGGCGTGGTCGTGATGAACACGCCCTTCGGCAACGCCATCACCACGGCCGAGCACGCCATCGCCATGATGTTCGCCCTTGCCCGCCAGATCCCGGAGGCTTCTGCCTCCACCAAGGCAGGGAAGTGGGAGAAGAACCGCTTCATGGGCGTCGAGCTGACGGGCAAGACGCTGGGGCTGGTCGGCTGCGGCAACATCGGCTCCATCGTCGCGGACCGCGCCAACGGGCTGCGCATGAAGGTGATCGCCTATGATCCCTTCCTGTCGGAGAAGCGCGCGGTGGAACTCGGCGTGGAGAAGGTGGAGCTGGACGCGCTGGTGGCGCGCGCCGACATCGTGACCATCCACGCGCCCTACACCGAGCAGACGAAGAACATCCTCTCGCGCGAGCGCATCTTCGCCATGAAGAAGGGTGCGCGGCTGATCAACTGCGCCCGCGGCGGGCTGGTGGACGAGGCGGCGCTGCACGAGGCGCTGACCTCCGGCCATCTGGCCGGCGCTGCGCTCGACGTGTTCGAGACGGAACCCGCCACCGACAGCCCGCTCTTCGCGCTGGAGAACGTGGTCTGCACGCCGCATCTGGGCGCCGCGACGGCCGAGGCGCAGGAGAACGTGGCGCTGCAGGTGGCCGAGCAGATGAGCGACTTCCTGCTGACCGGCGCCGTGTCCAACGCCATCAACATGCCGAGCGTGAGCGCGGAGGAAGCGCCGCGTCTCAAGCCCTACATGGAGCTGGTGCGCCTGCTGGGCAGCCTGGCCGGGCAGCTGACGGCGGCGCAGGACACCTCGATCAAGGCGATCCGCGTGGAATACGAGGGCCAGGCGGCAGAGCTGAACCGCCGCCCGCTGACCGCCGCGGCGCTGGCCGGCGTGCTGACGCCGATCTCGGGCGCGGTGAACATGGTCAACGCGCCGGTGCTGGCGCGGGAGCACGGCATCGAGGTGGCCGAGACCGTGCACGAGCGCAGCGGCGACTACGTGACGCTGCTGCGCGTGACGGTGGTGACCGATGGCGGCGCGCGCAGCGTGGCCGGCACGCTGGTGGGCACCGGCAAGCCGCGCCTGGTCGAGATCAAGGGCATCGCGGTGGAGGCCGACTTCGCGCCGCACATGCTCTACGTCACGAACCAGGACAGGCCGGGCTTCATCGGCCGCTTCGGCATGACGCTGTCCGAGGCCGGGATCAACATCGCGACCTTCCACCTGGGCCGCACGGCGCCGGGCGGCGACGCGATCTGCCTGGTCGGGCTGGACGGGCCGGTCCCCGACAAGGTGCTGGCCGCCGTGCGCACCCTGCCGCTGGTGGTGCGCGCAGTGCCGCTGGCGTTCTGAACGGCGCCGGCGTCAGAACATCCGGCGGCCGCGGTCGCTGTCCATCCGCTGGATCTCCATGAAGGCCGCCATCCCCGCCTCCGCCACGCGCGGCAGGCGGGGCAGGGCGGAGAGCCGCGCCAGCGTGGCGGCGCCGCCGAGCGGGAAGGCGGGGCCCGTCAGCATCGCCTCCGCCCGGGCGGGGCTGCCCGCGTCCAGCGCGGCCGCCGCCTCGCGCAGTTGGACGATGACCTGGCCGTTCGGCGCGTCCGGCGCGATGCCGATGGCCTGCCGCATCTCCTGCTGGCCGACCCGCAGCGCGTTGAGCACGGTGCCCGACGCCGTGATCGAGTAGGGCACCTCCGTGCGGAAGGCTTCTTCCAGGAACTCCAGCTGCACCGCCGCGCGCGCGGCGGCGGCCGGCTGCCCGGCGAAGCGGGAGGTGTCGCGGAACAGCGCGGGCGCGCCGATGGCGGCGCCGCGGACCGAATCCCCGATGCCGCCGATATAGGTCGCGGCGGGATCCTGGGTGGTGCAGCCGGCGGCGGCCAGGGCCAGCAGGGCCAGCGCGGCGCGGCGGGGACGCAGCGATTGTCGCATGGGGACCTCCGATGTCGGGCAAAAGGTGGCAATCCCCGCGCGCCCGGCCAAGACGCCTGCCACCTTTCGTCACTTGTCCCGCACCGGCCGGCCGCGCTTGATGCCGCGCCCCTGACGGAGACCCGCCATGCTCATGCGTCCCGCGATCCAGCGCCGCCTGGTGCTGCTGGCGCCTGCGCTGCTGGCAATGCCCGCCGGCGCGCAGGGCCTGCGCACGCCGGCCCAGATGGAGGGGCCCTACTACCCGCGCGCCATCCCCGCGGATGCCGATGCCGACCTGCTGCGCGTGGCCGGCCAGCCCGCGGCGGCGCGCGGCATCCCGCTGCTGCTCACCGGGCTGGTGCGCGGGCCGGATGGCGCCGCGCTGCCCGGGGCGCGCATCGAGATCTGGCAGGCCGATGCCGCCGGCATCTACCTCCACCCGCGCGATCCGCGACTGGCGGAGCGCGACGCGGGCTTCCAGGGCTATGGCCGCGCGGTGGCCGACGGCGACGGGCGCTATGCCTTCCGCACCATCCGTCCCGGCCTCTATCCCGGCCGCACGCCGCACATCCACCTGCGCGCGCAGCCGGCGGCCGGGGATGCCGCGCTGACCACGCAGGTCTACTTCCCCGACGCGCCGCAGAACGAGGGCGACGGCCTGCTCCGGCGGCTGCCGCCCGCGGCGCGCCAGTTGCTCATGGCGCGACTTTCGCCGGTGGATGGCGGGCAGCGCGCGGAGTTCGACATCTTCCTGGCCTGAGCGCGGCGCGCAGGGCGGCCGCGCCGCGGCGGCGGGTTGCCGGCGGCACGCGCCCCTGGCAAGGCTTCCGCCCGCGATGACCGACGACCCGCCCAGCCCCGCCCTGCTTCCCGCGGGCCTCGCCGACCTGCTGCCGCCCGAGGCGGAGCGGGAGGCGGCGCTTGTCGAGGCGATGGTCGAGGTTTTCGCCCGTCATGGCTACGAGCGCGTGAAGCCGCCGCTGCTGGAATTCGAAGACAGCCTGTTTGCCGGATCCGGCGCGGCGCTGGCCGAGCAGACCTTCCGGCTGATGGACCCGGTCAGTCAGCGCATGATGGGGCTGCGCGCCGACACCACGCCGCAGGTCGCGCGCATCGCGGCCACGCGGCTGGCGCGCACGCCGCGGCCGCTGCGCCTGTCCTATGCCGGGCAGGTCCTGCGGGTGCGCGGCACGCAGCTCGCCCCCTCCCGCCAGCTGCCGCAGGCCGGCATCGAGCTGATCGGGCCCGACCTGCCGGAAGCCGATGCCGAGGTCGCCGCCGTGGCGGTGGAGGCGCTGGCGGCGATCGGCATCGGCGAGCCGACGCTCGACATCACCCTGCCGCGCCTCTCGCCCGCGCTGCTGGATGC
>NZ_JAPSMD010000121.1 GCF_027856955.1 Falsiroseomonas oryzae
AGAGCCGCGACCCGCGGCGCCCGCGGCGAGCCCCCGCCCACCGCCTGCACGGCCGGGAAGCCGTCCGCCAGGGCGGCCCCCTCGATCACCTCCACCGTCGCGGCATGCGCGGCGCCCAGGCTGCGCACCGCCTCGGCGAGTTCGGCTGGGCCGAGATGGCTGGCGGGCAGGTTGATCAGGTCGCGACCGCGCCGGATCGCGGCGGCGGTGCTCTGCGCCGCCTCGGTTCCCGCCGGCGGCACCAGGCGCGCGGCGGCCCTGCCTCCTTCGGATTTCAGGCTGCGGAACCGGTAGGCGCCGAGGCACCAGCCGAGCACGGCCGCCGCGGGATCGGGTGCGCCCTCGATGCGCCAGGTGGTGCCCTCCGGCAGGGCGAAGGGCGCAGCGCCGAAGGCCCATGGACTCGCTGCCTCGGCCGGGTCCGCGCCGAGGCCGAGCACCGCGCCCGCGATGCCCTCGCCGCCCGGCAACAGGCGGATCTCCTGCGCCTTCGCGATGAAGCCGGAGGCGCGAAGGAAGCCTGCCTGTGCCGCGGGCAGCCGGTCGAGCAGGGCCGGGAGGCCCTCCGGCGTCACCGCCATCAACGGCAGCGCGGGGGATGATGGATCGGCAAGGCAGTCGAGCATGGGGGCTTCCTCGCGCGTCGGGCCGGGCTCGGCCTCTGTTTGCTCCTGGCCGTGCCGGCGTCCCGTGCCGCGAGCGGGCTAGGCGCCGACCACCTCGGCCACGGGCCCGTCGGCCTCGATCCGGCCGCCGTTCAGGCGGATGGCGCGGGTGCACCATTTCCGCACGATGGTCAGGTCGTGGGTGGCCAGCACCAGGATGTCCGCGCCCACCACCAGTTGCTCAAGCCGCTCGTTGGCGCGCGCCATGAAGTCCGCATCGCCCGCCAGGAACCACTCGTCCATCAGCAGGATCTCCGGCGCCATCAGCGTGGCCGCGGCGAAGGAGAGACGGACGCTCATCCCGGCGGAATAGGTGCGGACCGGCACGTCGAGGAATTCGCCCAGCCCGCTGAAGCGGCCGGCCTCATCCGCCATCGCCTCGCACTCGGCCTCCGACAGACCGAGGAACAGGCCGCGCAGCACGATGTTCTCGCGGCCGGTGGATTCCATGTCCATGCCGGCCGCCGGGTCGATCAGCGAGCCGATCCGGCCGGCGACCTCGAGCCGGCCGCCCACGGGTTCGTAGATGCCGGCCAGCGTGCGCAGCAGCGTGGTCTTGCCCGCGCCGTTGTTGCCCACCAGCGCGACGCGCTCGCCGGGCTCGATGCGGAAGCTCAGCTCGCGCAGCGCCGCGACGACGATGCGATGGCTGGCATCCTCCTTCAGCCGCATCGCCGCACGCGCCATCAGCCGCTTCTTCAGGGAGCGCGCGGCCACGTGGTACAGCGGGAACTCGATCGAGAGTCGGTCGGCCTCGATGTGCGGCATGGTCGCGGCTCAGACCCAGAAGGCGATGCGGCCGCGGAAGCGGATGAAGAAGGCCAGCGCAACCGTGCAGGCCAGCGCGCTGTAGGCCAGCGCGGCCACCCAGATGATCGGCGGCGCGCCGCCTTCGACCAGCGGGCCACGCACCGTCTCCATCATCGCGAAGAACGGGTTCAATGGCAGCCATGCCTGCGACGGGCCGAGGAGCTCCGGCTTCCACAGCACCGGCGAGAGGAAGAAAAACAGCTGCATCACGCTTGTCACGATCTGCGGGATGTCGCGGAACCGCGCGCAGACCATGCCCAGGAAGAGCCCCACAGCGAAGGCGTTCACCGCCAGCAGCGCCAGGCCCGGTATGGCCAGGATCGCCTCCGGGCCCGGGAACACGCCACAGACGATGAAGACGACGAGTATGAGCGGCAGGCTGTGCGCCGCGACGATGGCATTGCGGAACACGAAGCGCAGCACGTGCACGGTGTAGGGCAGCGGCATCTGGCGGATCACGCCCTCGGAGCCGATGAAGCTTCCGCAGGCATCCACGACGATCTGGTTGATCGTGGTCCAGACCAGCAGGCTGACTGCCAGCCATGGCAGGTACTCGCGCAGCGTCATCTTGAAGAGCGTCGAGTAGAGCAGGCCGATCCCGGCGATCATGACCGCCATCGACGCCGTCATCCAGAACGGGCCGAGCACAGAGCCGCGGTAGCGGTTGCGGATGTCGAGCCGCGCCAGCGCCCCCGCCAAACGCCAGCGCTGCAGCCCGGCGCTCAGGTCGGTCAGCGCCCGTTCGGTCAGGCGCGGTTCGGCCGCGTCGCGCACATAGCTCGGCGAGGCGGACAAGGCGGTCGGGGCACGCATCGCGCGGCTATAGCCCGACCGGGACGAGCCCGCCAGGGACCGACGAACGGCGCCCCGTCCGCCTCACTCTCCGCCGGGAATCTTCCGCAGATCGGCCAGCCAGGCGGTGGCGGAGGCGTCGCTCGGGGCCCGCCAGTCGCCGCGCGGCGACAGCGACCCGCCGGAACTGACCTTCGGCCCGTTCGGCAGGGCAGACCGCTTGAACTGGCTGGTCGCGAAGAACCGCCGCACGAACACCCCAAGCCAGCGCCCGATGGTGGGCAGGTCGTAGGCGATGCGCTTGTCCGGCGGTGTGTGCGGCGGCCAGGCGCCGACCCTTGCATCGCGCCAGGCGTGCCAGGCCAGGAACGCGATCTTCGAGGGACGGAAGCCGAAGCGCGTGGTGTAGAACAGCGTGAAATCCTGCAGCGCATAGGGTCCGACGAAATCCTCGGTCTTCTGCGCCGGCTGGTCGCCCCCGCTCCCCGGCACCAGTTCCGGCGAGATCTCGGTGGCCAGGATGTCAAGCAGTACGGGCTTCGCTGCGGCGCCGAACACACCCTCCTCCGCCACCCAGCGGATCAGGTGCTGGATCAGCGTCTTCGGCACGCTGCCGTTGACGTTGTAGTGCGACATGTGGTCGCCGACGCCATAGGTCGCCCAGCCCAGCGCCAGTTCCGAGAGGTCGCCCGTGCCCAGCACGATCGCGCCGTGGTGATTGGCCAGGCGGAACAGCAGCGAGGTCCGTGCACCCGCCTGCACGTTCTCGAAGGTGACGTCGTGCACGGGCTCCCCGGCGGCGAAGGGGTGGCCGATGTCGCGCAGCATCTGCAGGCAGGCCGGCGTCATGTCGATCTCGGCGGCGCTGACACCCAGCGCCCGCATCAGCGCCCAGGCATTCGACTTGGTGCGGTCCGTCGTGGCGAAGGCTGGCAGCGTGTAGGCGAGGATGTCGCTGCGTGGCAGGCCCAGCGCGTCGAAGGCGTGCGCCGCGACCAGAAGTGCCTGAGTCGAATCCAGCCCGCCCGAGACGCCGATCACGATCCGCTTGATGCCGGCCGCCTCCAGCCGCTGGCGCAGCCCGTGCGACTGGATGTTGTAGGCCTCGTAGCAGAGTTCCGAGAGGCGCGCGTCGTCATCCGGCACGAAGGGGAAGCGCGCGACGGTGCGCCGCAGGCCAAGGTCGGACTCCAGGTCGGGCGCCAGCGTGAAGCTCACCTCGCGGAAGGGCCGCTTCGGCGGGTGCAGGTCGGCGGCGTCGCCGAAGCTGGTCTGGCGCAGCCGCTCCTGCTGCAGGCGTTCCAGGTCGAGATCGGCCAGGATCAGCGGCGGCGTGGCGGCGAAGCGCTCCGCCTCGGCCAGCAGCGTGCCGTTCTCGTAGATCATTGCCTGGCCGTCCCAGGCCAGGTCGGTCGTGGATTCGCCCTGTCCCGCGGCCGAGTAGAGATAGGCCGCGATGCAGCGCGCCGAATGCACCTGGCAGAGCGCATGGCGATAGGCCGACTTGCCGACCGTCACGTTGCTGGCCGAGAGGTTCACCAGCACCGTCGCCCCGGCCAGCGCGGCCGCGACGGAGGGCGGCACAGGCGCCCAAACGTCCTCGCAGATCTCGGCATGGATCACCAGGTCAGGCAGGTCCGCCGCGCGCAGCAGGATGTCCGTGCCGAACGGCACCTCCTGCCCGGCCAGGAGCAGCACCGGCGGCACATGGCCCCCGCCGCTGGCGAAGTGGCGCTTCTCGTAGAATTCGCGGTAGCTCGGCAGGTAGGTCTTGGGAAAGGCCGCCAGCAGCCGACCGCGATGGATGGCGAGCGCCACGTTGTAGAGCCGCCCGCCCGCGCGCACCGGGGCGCCGATGAAGAGGACCGGGGCGATGCCGCGGCTCGCGTCCAGCACGGCCAGCACGGCCTGCTCCACCGCCTCGAGCAGGGCGGATTGCTGCAGCAGGTCGTCGATGGCGTAGGCGGACAGGCCGAGCTCGGGGAACAGCACGAGCGAAGCGCCCTCGGCAGCCGCCCGGCGCGCCATCGCGATGGTTTCTGCCACGTTGAACGCCGGGTCGGCCACGCGCAGTCGCGGCGCAGCAGCCGCGGCGCGCACGAGGCCGTGAGCATGGAGATTGTGGAACGCCGTCACCGCCAATCCTCTCCTGCGGAACGCCCTGATGCGGCGCGCCGGTTGCAGGCAAGGGACATCGGCCAGCATCTTCGTGCAACTATACCGCATGCCGCGCTGCGCCTGGCCGACATGCCGCGATTGCGCCTGTCAGGCGCCTTCCGGGCCCCAAGCCAACCGACACCTTGCCGGTTCTCCTGCAGCGTGTCACAAGCCGCCCGCCGGCCAAAGCGGGCACCGAGCTGCAGGGCTCGCCTGGCACCCATGCGTCTTCCCTTGCCAGCCGAGCGCGCCGCCCGGCGCCGGGGTGGCGCAGCCGCAACGCGGCAGGGGCCATTGGGCCGAGGGATCAGGCAGGAAGCATGGTGGCACCTCGACCGATCGCATTCGACGCGGAGCAGCCGACACCGCACGGAAGTTGGCTCGAATTCGAAGAGGATGGCACGCCCATCCGGTTCTGGATCCGCCAGAACGCAGACAGCATCCAATCTGCCATCTGGGCTGGTCGCAGTTTCTACGAAGCGAAACTGCTGCGCCGCATCCGGCCGGCGATTCCGCCACTGGCGCGAATTATCGATGTCGGCGCAAATATTGGCAACCACGCGATCTTCTTTGCAAAACTTTGTGGCGCGTCGCAGGTCATTCCCTTCGAACCGAATCCGGACGTCCTGCCTGAGCTTCTGGCGAATCTCCACGCCAATGGCTGTACGAACGTGGATACCGGGCATCTGGGCGTTGGTCTCGGTGCTGTCGCGTCCCAGGCCAGTCTCCGCCTCGATCCGCAGGATGCGGCCAAGGCAAACAGGGGGGGCATGCGACTCGACACCGGCATGACGGGGTCGATCGAGGTGGACCGACTGGATGCTCGGGTGACCGGCCGTGTCGATCTGATCAAGATCGACGTCGAAGGCATGGCGCTTGCCGTGCTGGAAGGGGCCGAGGGACTCGTCGAAGGCTGCCGGCCCGACATCCTGGTCGAGGTCTGGCTGGATGAGATGCCGGGTCTGACCGACTGGTTGCTGCGTCACGACTACCGCGTGAGCTTCGCGGATGCTGACTACGTGGGCCTGACGAACCTTTTCCTGCAGCCGCGGCCGCGCCCCGCCCTGCCCGGTTCCGTCCGACGCATCGTGGACTTGGTCCGTCGTCGTCCCGTCGCAGCGCCCGTCCCGGCCCCCGTATCGGCGCAGGCGAGCCCTGCGGAAGCCGAGCCCGTCCAGGGCGAATCGCCCGAGCAGTCGGCCGAGGCCGTCGCGCCGGCGTCGAACGTCATGGAGTTCAAGGCGCGCGCCATGGCGCCCTTCCTCGGTAAGCCACCCAGCGAGGTCGGGGAGGCGCTGTACGCCCAGCTCGGGCAGGAAGAAGCGATGATGGTCGATCTCCTGCCAATCATCCAGGCGCTCTACGTCGGTCGGCCGCGGGAGCCAGCGGTGCGCGTGCTGGACGTGGGGCCGCGCTATTGCGCAGGTTCCGACCTGCTGGCGCGCGTGCTGCACCCTTGGTCCTACGCCAGCTTCACGGTGAGCGTCGAAGCCGTCGATCTCGACTCCTGGTATGCCGGCCCCCTGTCGGCGATCGCGCCCAATGTCAGCCATCGGGTCGCGGACATCCGGGAGATTCCGGGCGAGGGCGGGTGGGATCTCGTCATCGCAAGCCACGTGATCGAGCATGTGCCCGATCCCATCAGCTTCGCGACGGAGTTGCGTCGCCTTGCCGGCGACTACGTCCTCGTGGCCTGCCCGTGGAAAGAGAAGGACCTGATTGAGGGACACTTCAACCGGATGGACGAGGCGTTGCTGGAGCGTCTCGCGCCCAGCCACGTCCGGATCTACGAGGCCGCGAACTGGAAGCCGGGCGAGAGCTGCGTGATCATGCTGTTTCCCAGGCGACCGCTTGCGCCGGAGACGGAGCGGCGCCTCGCCGATGCCGGCATGGTGCGTCGAGGTGCGGGTCCGTGACTGCCCCGACGCGGCCGCGCACCGTACTGATCGTCGAGCCGCACCTCGAAGGGCGGGCTGGCCACCCATGGCTCTATGCCGGCGCCTTCGTGGGGCGCTTCGCCCAGTGCGGATGGGCTGCGCGCATCCTGGCGCACCGCGACTACCGTGGGCCGCCGGAGGTCGGCGGCATGCGCGTCGAGCCCGTCTTTCCCCGATCATACTACGAAGTACAGGATCGCAAGCCGCCCATCCTGCGCCACGCGCGCACGCTGCAGAGACAGGCCGCGCGCGGTCTGAACGCCGCGACTGCGGTTTCGCGGCGACTCCGCCTGCTGGTCGAACCGCCGCCCGTCGCGCGCCTCGTCAACCGAGTCGCAAGGACGCGTGCAGCACAACGCGTCCGAGCGCTTCTCCGGCGGGTCGCCCGTCACGTTGGTCGGGCAATCACGGCGGCGGCGCGGTTCGGGTCGCTCGGGCTGGCCGGCGTGATCGGCGCCCTCCCGTTCGGCATAGCCTATGTGAGCGTGCAGTTCGTCGGACGCCCAGCCACGCGTGAGACGCTGTCGCCGTTCGCCCGCATCGTGCTCGATGCCGTCAGGCAGCAGGATCGAGTGTCGGCCGACCTGGCTGTCCTGGTCCCGACAGCGACGCCAGGACTGCTGAGCGAGCTGCTGGCCTTGCCGGCCTTGCTGGGCGGACCGCTTCCGCGGATCGCCCTCGTGTTCCACGAGGAGCCGGAATACTACAAGCAGTGGTACCGCCCGCTGGATCTCGAAATTCTGGCTGCGAGGCTGCAGGGATCGGGCTGGGGGTCGAGCCTGCGCTGCTACGCCACGACGAAGCGCCTGTCCGACAAGATGTCAGGGCTGCTCGGCCTGCCTGTGCAGCCGATCGGCGACGTGTTCGAGCCGGCGCATGTCGAGCGTCTGGCCGCCGCGGTACGCGGCGAACCGGGCGAGCTCACGGCCTTCGAGGCGTCGCTCTTCGCCGACCTTCGGCGGCGGCGCGCAGCCGGGCAGCGGATTGCGGTCTGCCCGGGCGCGGTCCGGCACGACAAGGGCGAGGCCGCACTTCCTGCACTGATGGAGGCGCTCGCGCGCGTCTCGGACAGGTACCACATCGTCCTCCAGGCGCCGCGCACGCCGCACGATCTGCGCGAGCGCGTTCTCGCGCTCGGGACCACGCCTGGTGTCACGGTGCTGAGCGAGGATCTCTCCGAAGCGGGCTATGCCGCGCTTTTGGGCCAGGCGGATGTGGTGCTGCTGCCTTACGATCCGGTCAGCTACGCGCGACGCGTCAGCCGTGTGTTCCTGGAAGCCGCGCTGGCCGGCAAGCCTATCGTCGCCTCGGCCGGCATGGCGGTCGAGGACGAGGCAGCCGGCGTTGCCGTGCGCTTCGTCGACGCGTGGGATCGCTGGACCGACGCTGCGGATGCGCTGCTGCAGGACGGCGGCGCAAGCCTCGCGTTGCTCGGCGCGCGGCGCCGCGAGGCAGCACAGAACGACTGGATGCGTTGGCACGGCATCGTCGATTGGCTGACCCGGCCGGCGCCGCGCGTGCGAGCGCCGAAGCCAGTGCTGTATGTCAGGCCGTCCTGGTTCGCGTCCGGCAGCGCGACCGTGTTCGACCAGCATTTGCGGCACCTGGCGCGGCGCGGCTTGCCAACCGTCGAGGTCGTCCTCGACCCGGACTGTTCGGCCCGAGCCAGGAACGAGATATGGCGCCAGGTTCTCGATGACCGGGCTTGCAGCCCTGCTCCGCTGACCGCCTGGTCCTCGCCGCGTTCGGGCGTTGCTGGCCTTGCCCAGGCGGCCAACATGCTGCGGACGTTGCGGGGGAGCAGCTACGCGCGGCAACTGGCCGAATCGCGCCGGACCTGCCCGCTGCCGCCCGCCGTCCAGCAGATCGTACGGCAGCAAGGCTTCGCCTTGGTACTGGTGAACCACTACTTTCACGAGCCCTTCGTTGCGGCCCTCCGCGGCCAGGCGCCTCTCTGGATCGAGACGCATGACGTGCAGGCGCGCCAGATGGTCATCCGTGGCGCGCGCAACCTGATCACAGGTCGCCAGGACCCGTTCGAGAGGATGCTGGCTGACGAACTCTCCTATCTCGAGCGCGCCGACGTGGTGGGTGCCATCAACGTCGAGGAGGCCGCCTTCCTGCGGACTCGGCTCGGGAAGGAAGGTTGGCGCGTGCTGCTGTGTCAGCCCGCCGTGACATTGGCGCCGCCCCAAGAAGCCGTCCCACCCTGCGATGTCCTGATCGTCGCCAGCGATAACCCCACCAATGTGCGCAACGTGCGCTGGTTCGTCAGAGAGGTCCTGCCGTGCCTGCCGAATCCTCGCCCGCGTGTGCGAGTGGTCGGGACCATCGGCTGGATCGCGAACCGTGAAGACCTGCTGGCGGATGACGTGGAATTCGTCGGACCGGTTCGTGATCTCGCCGCGCAGTATGCCTCCGCAGCGCTCGTAGCGCTGCCGGTGACGGTTGGTGCCGGAATCGCCATCAAGGGACTGGAGGCCCTGGCAGCGGGCAAGGCGGTGGTCGCCACGCCGCTCGCCTTTCGCGGCCTGCCCGAGCATTTTCGCCCCCCGTGTCGGCTGACGGACGATCCGGCGAGGTTTGCCGGTCAGATTGCGCGTCTGCTGGCTGATGAGGCAGAGCGTCGCTCCGCAGCCGCCGCGACCCGCACGGCGCATGAGAGCCTGGGCATGACAAAGCGCTTTGCCTCACAGATGGATGAAGCCTTGATGCGTTTGGCGAACGTTCCGCAACGGTGCCGCTGATCGTAGGCATGGCGACGGAGTTACCCTCCCGCCAAGTCGCCATGTCCCCGGCCGGCATGGCCGCCGAGGTCGTTGCGGCCGCTGCGATCGGCATCGCGCTCTTTGTATTGACGGTGGGTACGGCAGTACTCGATCCCAGGAACATCCGCTGGATGGCTGCAGGCGACGCGGCACAGTACTACCTCGGATGGTCGTTCTTCCGCCGCAGCGGGTGGGCCTGGCCGCCCAGCCTCAACCCGGATTATGGGCTCGAGATCGCGAGCACGATCTTCTTCGCCGACGTCGTTCCGGGGGCAGCGCTGCTGTCCAAGTTGGCTGGCGCTCCCGCCACCGGACCCTGGCAGTATCATGGGTTGTGGCTCCTGCTGTGCTTCGCTCTTCAGGCGGTCTTCGCCTGGCGCCTCGCTGCCCTGTTTCTGTCGAGCCGCCTGCAATGCGCGCTCATTGCGGCGCTCGCCTGCCTTTCCCCGGTCTTCATGCGCGTGCTGTTTCAATCGGGTCACTACGCGCTTTCTGGGCAGTGGACGGTGCTTGCCGCTCTGCTGCTCTGCGTCCGGCCGCCGACACACCGCCAAGGTGTGCTCTGGGGTCTTCTGGTTGCGCTGGCCGCCCTCGTGCATTCCTACCTTTTCGTCATGGTGTTCGCCCTTTGGGCGTCGGACCTGGTGCGCCGTTATTGGCTCTGGCGGCTGGTTCGACCTGTCGCGGCAGAGGCTGTCGGGGTCGTCCTGCTCGGCTTCGGCGCGCTCTGGCTGGCTGGCTTCCGCCTTCTGCCTGGCGGAGGTCTCGCGCAGGGGCAACTGTTCGGCACCTATCGGGCACACCTGGCCACCTTCTTCGACTCGGAAGGATGGTCGCGCCTGTGGCCGGATATCGCGAGCCGTGCTTCCGATATCGAGGGTTCCGCCTTCCTTGGCCTCGCTGGCCTGGCGCTCGCAATCGCAGCGGCGTTCTCCATACTGTTGCGGCGGCCGCTCACCCGCGACGCGCCGGCGATCTGGCCAGCCGCAGTCGCAGCGCTGGGCCTCTGTCTTTTCGCCCTGTCGAACCAGATCGCGATCGGTCGTGTCGAGCTTGTCGAGGTTCCGCTGCCTGGGCGCGTCATGGTGGCTGCCGAGATGCTGCGCGCATCCGGACGGATGACTTGGCCGCTGCACTACCTGCTCCTGCTCGGCGCCGCCATCGCGGTAGCGCGCCGGCTACCGCGCGCCATCGGTACAGCCGTACTCGCGCTGGCCGTCGTCGTGCAGTTTGCGGACACCGCGCCGGCGCGCACGCAACATGGCGAGCGGCTTCGTCAGGTTGGAAGCTCCTGGCCGAGTCCGCTTGTCGATCCGTTCTGGGAAGACCTTGCGCCCGCCTACAAGAGACTGCGCCGCATACCAGCGACTAGCCACGGACCGCACTGGGAGTGGCTGTCATACTACGCGCTCACTCATGATATGGCGACGGATGCGGTCTATCTCGCCCGCTTCGCGGGGCGCGAGCACATGGCGCTGCTTGCGAAAGGCGAGCAGGAACTCGCCAGCGGCCGCTTCGATCCCGATACGCTGTACGTGCTCGACGACGCATCCGCGCGCCTTGCCGCGGCCAGCATCGATCGAAGCCGTGACCTGCTGGTGGAACTGGATGGGCTGAACGTGCTCGCGCCCGGATGGCTCCGCTCTCGTCAGGCGCCGGATCTGCCGCTGGCAGGCGGGCAGTCCGAAGGGGCGCCGGTACGGCCGCCGCTGCTCAGGCAGGGCGCGCCACTCGTCTTCACGGGCGGCAGCGCCGGCGTTGCGGCGTTGCGCGACGGCTGGAGCGCGCCGGAGGCCTGGGGGACTTGGAGTGACGGCAACTTGGCCTTCCTCGCGATGCGCCTGCCAGCCGGCACTGGCGGCGTGGAGTTGAGCATGCTCGTTCAGGGCTTCATCGATCCCGCCAATCCGCGGCAGCGCGCTATTGTCAGCTCCGGCGGGGTCAGGCTGGCGGAATGGATCTTCGACACGTCTGCAAATCGAGGGACCCGGGACCTGTTCGTGCCGCCTGAAGTGCTGCGGCCGGTCGAAGGCCGACAGCGCGAAATCGTCTTGCAGTTGGAGCTGCCGGATGCACGCGAAACCGATCCAGACGCAGCCGCGCCGAATCGCCGTCGTCTCGGTCTAGCGCTGTTCTCGATCTCGTTGCGACCTCGGCCCGAGCAGTAGCACAGCTGGGCGTGGTCCGGGCACTGGAGACATCCTGTGGATACGATGGCACTTCTCGAAGCGATCGCCGCCTATGACGCTGGCAGGCCGGCAGGGCATCATGCCGGCAGTCTTGCCGTGTCGACGGTGCGACGCATGGCCGAGATCTGCGGCGACGGCCACTCCCTCACCATGGAGACGGGATGTGGCAAGTCGACGATCCTGTTCTCCAACCTCTCGCAGCGCCATCTCGTCTTCACTTTCGACGACCGCGCAGTGCCGGACAGCAGCGTCGCCTACTACCAGGGCTGTCCCGTCACCCGTCTCAACCGCGTCGAGCCGCATTTCGGGCCGACCCAAATGACAGTGCCCCGCCATCACTTCGACCGCCCGATCGATGTCGCGCTGCTCGACGGACCGCACGCCTGGCCCTTCGTCGAGCTCGAATACTACTTCGTCTATCCGCACATACGGCGCGACGGCTGGCTGATACTCGACGACATCCATATCCCGACGATCGGCCAGATGCTGCGTACGCTCGCCGCCGATCCCATGTGGTCGCTCGAGGAGATCGCTGGCGGCACCACGGCGCTGCTCCGCCGCACGGCGGCGCCGGCGTTGGACCCGCTGAACGACGGCTGGTGGCTGCAGGGACGCAATGCAGCGGAGTTTCCCAGCTTCCCCATGGATCTGCCCGACCTGACGCCCGGCGAGACCGTGGCGTTCCGTTCGAACGAGCCCGGCATCCGACACCTCATGTTCGGCTGGCGGCCGGCGGAGAGTTGGGGGTGCTGGGCTGCGGCCCATGAGGCGACGATCGGATTCGCATGGCGCGGCGAGTCCGGGGCGGCAACGCTCCGCATGCTGGCCAAGCTGCCTGCGCCCGTAGAGATGGCGCTGAACGGCGCCGTGTTCGGCAGTCTTGCGATGACGCCCGATGCAAGCCTGCAGGACATCGCAGCGCTTATCCCCGCGGGCCTCCTCCGTCCCGGCGGTCCCAACCTGTTGCGCTTCCGCTTTCCAGAACCCGTCTGGACGGAGAGCCTGCCGAGGTGGATCCTCGGCATCGCGGTCGGAGAGCTCACGATCGAGGCATGACGTCGCCGCGATCAGCCGGACCCCGCGCGGGTCGAGCTGTCGTTCCACACAGGCTGCCGGCCTGACCTGGGTGTGACGGCGCGTCAGCGATGCTTCGGTGCGCGCCTTGGCCGGTGCAGAGCTTGCCTCCGCGTGCGGAGTGATCGCGGGCCCGGCTGCCGCCGGTGCGGCACTACAGCAGATCGGCAAGGTGCTGGCCGGCGCGGCCGAAATCGTCCCATTCGCGGCCGTCCCAGACGGCATCGTATTCCGAGCCGAGGCCGGCCGTGCCGGAGGGGACGCCCCAGCTCCACCAGCTGCGCGGCTGGAGCCACTGGCCTGACTGGGCATCGAGGTAGGCGTCGGTCCAGACGGTTCCGCGCGCCGATTGGGCGGGGCCGCCGATCTGCTGCTCGGAGGCGATCCAGTAGACGCCGGTGCCGAGGGCGATGGTCTGGTTGGGATCGTAGCGCGCGCTGTCGTCCACCAGGTAGCCGCGATAGACGTCCCCGGTCGCGCCATCCGCGAAGAACCACGTGTAGAGGCTGTCCCTCTGGAAGTTGGACAGGTGCTGGCCGGCGCGGCCGAAATCGTCCCATTCGCGGCCGTCCCAGACGGCATCGTATTCCGAGCCGAGGCCGGCCGTGCCGGAGGGGACGCCCCAGTTCCACCAGCTGCGCGGCTGGAGCCACTGGCCTGACTGGGCATCGAGGTAGGCGTCGGTCCAGACGGTTCCGCGCGCCGACTGGGCGGGGCCGCCGATCTGCTGCTCGGAGGCGATCCAGTAGACGCCGGTGCCGAGGGCGATGGTCTGGTTGGGATCGTAGCGCGCGCTGTCGTCCACCAGGTAGCCGCGATAGACGTCCCCG
>NZ_JAPSMD010000122.1 GCF_027856955.1 Falsiroseomonas oryzae
AGCGCGGCTGGCTGGGCGTGGCGGTGCAGGACCTGCCACAGGAGGAGCCGGGCCGGCGCGGCGCGGCGCCGGTCCGCGGCGTGCTGGTGGCGGGCGTGGAGCGCGGCAGCCCCGCGGCCCGCGCCGGGATCCGCCAGGGCGACCAGGTCACCGCCATCAATGGCGAGCGCGTCGAGACCTCCCGCGCGCTAGTCCGCAACATCGCCGCCGTGCCGCCGGGGCAGACCGTACGGCTTTCCGTCGTGCGGGATGGCCGGCCGACCGAGATCCCGGTGCAGGTGGGCCGCCGCCCGAACCAGCCCGCAGGCTAAACCCGGCGATTCACGGTCGGGCGTTGCGGTACCGCATCGCCGGCGCTTCCCTGTCGCCGGACCTGGGGGGAGGACGGCCATGCGATCCATGACGCGCGGCGCGGGCTTGCTGGCCATCGTGGCGCTGCTGGCCGGCTGCGCCGCACCACCGCCCCATGCCGGGCCGATCCACGCGCCGGACCGCCTTGCCGAGCTCCGCTGGCGCGCGGTGCTGGTTGCCGGCGACCCCTCGCTCCCGGTCTGGGACAATGCCGCGAGCCGTCTCGCCTCCGGGCTGGCGTCCACCGGCGCGGCCGTGCCGGGCCAGGTCACCCGCCTGACGGCCCGACGGGACCAGCTGGCCGCGGGCGCCCGGCCCGGCGGCAAGCAGGCCGCCCTGGCCGGCATCGCGCAGTTGCGGCCCGGTCCGGGGGAGGGCTGCCTCGTGTTCCTGACGATGCATGGCACGCGCGATCGCGGGCTGCTGTTCCAGCCCGGCGAGCAACACCTGTCGCCGGACGAGCTCGACGCCGCGCTGGCGCAGGGCTGCGGCGATGCGCCGACGGTCGTGGTCGCGTCGGGCTGCTACACCGGGAGCTTCGCCACAGGCCGCATGGCGCGTCCGAACCGCGTGGTGATGACGGCCGCACGGGCCGACCGCTCCTCCTTCGGCTGCGGCGTCGGCTTCGAGCTGACGGTGTTCGACGACTGCCTGCTGCGCGCCCTCGGCCCGGGCGGGGTGGTGCCCTCCATCTGGGCCGCCACCACCGCCTGCGTGCGCGCCGAGGAGGCACGACGCGCGGTCTCGCCGCCCTCTTCCCCCGTGCTGCACGAGGGAACGGCGGTGCGCGGGCTGCGCCTGCCGGCCTTCGGCGGGAAGGCGGCATGAAGCGAACGCCGCCCCGGGGCTAGGAATCGCGCCCGCGCACGCCGTAACCTGTGCGGACAGGGACCGGGAACGACGAACGATGCGAATCCTGCTGGTCGAGGACGATGCCGAAGTGGCCCGCTTCGTTCGGAAGGGGCTGATGGAGGCCGGGCACACGGTCGAGCACGCGGTGAACGGCCGGGACGGCCTGTTCATGGCGGCTTCCGAGCAGTTCGACGTGCTGGTCCTGGACCGCATGCTGCCCGGCGGGGTGGACGGGGTGCGCCTGGTGGAGACGCTGCGCGGCCAGGGGAACCGGACCCCGGTGCTGTTCCTCTCCGCCCTCAACGCCGTGGATGAGCGGGTGAAGGGCCTCAAGGCCGGTGGCGACGACTACCTGACCAAGCCCTTCGCCTTCGCCGAGCTGCTGGCCCGCGTCGAGGCGCTTGGCCGCCGCCCGGCGGCGGAGGTGCCGACCACGCGGCTCAAGGTGGCCGACCTCGAGCTCGACCTGCTGTCGCGCACCGTGACGCGGGGCGGCAAGAAGATCGACGTGCAGCCGCGCGAGTTCCGCCTGCTGGAGCACCTGATGCGCCACGCCGGCCAGGTGGTCACCCGCACCATGCTGCTGGAGAAGGTCTGGGACTACCATTTCGACCCGCAGACCAACGTGATCGACGTTCATGTCAGCCGCCTGCGCCACAAGCTGGACAAGGGCTTCGAGAAGCCGCTGATCCACACCGTGCGCAACGCCGGCTACATGATCAGGGCGGACTGACCTTCGCCCGGCTTCGCGGCACGCGCCGCGGGCCTGGCCGGTGAGAGCGACCTGGGAGCCCCGCCATCACCCCCCCGCCCGCCGTCGCCGCCGCCAATTTCGAGCCGCCGCTGCTCGGCCTGCTGCGCAGCGCCTCGGGCCGCTTCGCGCTGTTCTTCACCGCCGTCTTCGCCGCCGCCGCCACCGCGGCCGCGGTGGTTCTGTGGTGGAACACCGCCGGCGCACTGGACCGCCAGGTGGAGGCGGCGATCCGCGCCGACGCCACCGCCCTGCAGGAACGCCGCCGCGCCGGCGACATCGCCGCCTTGGTCGCCGCCGTGGAGGACCGCCTGGCGGTCGATGTGCAGAACGAGGCGCTCTACCTGCTGCTGACGGCGGAGGGCCGCCGGCTGGCCGGCAACCTCAGCACCTGGCCGACCGAGGCGAATGCCGAATCGCCCTGGATCCGCATCCCCCTGCAGCGGGACGGCGCGGTGAGCGAGGCGCGGCTGCTGCGGGTGGACCTCGGCGACGGGCACCGGCTGCTGGTCGGGCGCGACGTGGCGGAGAAGCTCCGTCTGCGCGGCCTGCTCTCGGAAGGCATCGCCTGGGCGGCCTCGGCCTCCGCCGCGCTCGCCGTGCTCGGCGCCTGGCTGCTCCGGCGCGCGCTGGAGAACCGGCTGCGCCCGATCTACCGCACCGCCGCGGCGATCGGCACCGGCGACCTGACGCGCCGCGTCCCGCTCTCCGAACGCGGCGACGAGTTCGACAAGCTCGGCGCCACGATGAACGCCATGCTCGACCGCATCGCGCAGCTGATGGAGGGGGTGCGCGGCGTCTCCGACGCGATCGCGCACGACCTGCGCACCCCCATCGCCCGTGCCCGCGCGAAGCTGGAGGAGGCCCTGGTCTCCGCGCAGGACGAGGAGGCTCTGCGCGCCGCGGTGGAGCAGGGCATCGCCGACCTGGACGGCATCGCGCGCGTCTTCAAGGCGGTGCTGCGAATCGCCGAGGTGGAGGCCGGGGCGCGCCGCGCCGCCTTCGCGCCCATCGACCTGGCGCCCGTGCTGACGGACATGGCGGAGCTCTACGGCGCCTCGGCCGAAGCGCAGGACCAGCACCTGGAGGCGGAGCTCGACGAGACCCTGCCGCTGGTCGGCGACCGCGACCTGCTGGCCCAGGCCGTGGTGAACCTGCTGGACAACGCCCTGAAGTTCACGCCGGAAGGCGGCACCGTCCGGCTGGCCGCGCACCGCCTGGACGACGTGCTGGAGATCGCCGTGGCCGATGACGGGCCCGGCATGCCGCCCGCCGACCGGCAGCGCGCGGGGGAGCGGTTCTTCCGGGCCGATTCGGCGCGCACCACGCCCGGATCCGGGCTCGGCCTGTCGCTGGTCCGCGCGGTCGCAACGCTGCATGGCGGCGAGGTGGCCCTGTCGGACACCCATCCCGGCGCCGAGCGCCCTGGGCTGACCGTCACGCTCCGCCTCCCGGCGTCTTGAACCGGGCTCATAATGACCCCGCTTTCACCGCGCAGCCACAGCGGCGATGCGTCGGCCGGGGCAGGATGCAAGCATGCTGCGTCCTGGCCTCGTTGTCCTGTCGATGGTCGTGTTCCCGCTTGCCGAGCCGGCCTCGACCGAGAACCCGCTTCGCGTGACCACCGACAGTTCGGCCTATTGCCTGGAATTGGCCAGCCGATTCGCCGGCCAGCCCGGCGCGACGGCCGAGCCCGTGCGCAGCCTGGCCGAGGAAGGCCAGCGGCTGTGCGAGAACGGCCATGTCCGCACGGGCATCGCCAAGCTGCGGCGCGCGCTGCGCGCCTCCCAGCAGGCCGGCGGATAGAATAGGGCCGGGTGGGGCGCCGTCAGGCGCCCGCGCGCATCAGCTTCGGGATCTCCTCCCGGAAGCGGAAGCGCAGCGCGGACCAGGTATCGTCCAGCGCGATCTGGGTAACGGGCAGCAGGCCCTCGCTGGTCACCGGGTCCCAGCCATGGTCGCGATCCAGGTCGGACCGGACCGGGCCGCTCTTCTTCGGATAGGCGAACCAGAGCCGGGCGCCGATGCCGTAGAGGTTGAGCGCGCGCGGAGCGATCGCCCGCAGGGTCGCACGGTCCGCCGCAAAGGCCAGGATGAGGTCGGCGGCTGCCGTCGCCCCGCTCGGCAAGCCAAACGTCAGACCAGGCGGATTGCCGATCACCGCGCAAGCCATTCCCGGGCGGTAGCCGAGCTTCCGAGCCACCTCCCCGATCACGACACCCATCGTCCAGCCAGTTCCGTCACTGAGTTGCCACCGAGAGCGGGCGCATAGCGCATAAATGGGGGCGACGCAGCCAATTAATGGGCAGGGCGGACCTGCAATTTCGTGCATGCTCACGCCCCCGTCAGGCGCGGCGGCCAGGAAAGCCGCCCGGACCCCCGTTCCGGCCGGTTGTCACCCTGACACGCCTGGACAGATGCTGCACCGCACAGGAGGCTGGCCCGGATGGACAGCGCCGCCCCGCCCCCCTTCCCCCTCGGCCTCCGCCACACCCTGACGCATCGGGTCACCGGTGCCGAGCTGGCGCCGGTGGCCGCCCTGATCGGCTCCAGCGACCCGGCGCTGAGCAGCCGCGCGGCCGCCACCCTCATGACCCGCCTGCTGGTCAGCCGCTTCCCCGGCCCCGGGACGCTGCTGCGGCGCGAGGATTTCCGCTTCGCCGGCCGGCTCGCGGAAGGCGACCAGGTCGAACTGACCGTGGAGGTGGCGGGCACCGCCGGGGATGGCAGCCTTGTGCTGCACTGCAGCGTCCGCCAGGCCGACGGAACCGCGATCCTGGAGGGCACGGCCGAGGTCACGCCGCCCGCGGCGGCCCCCACCGGCACCGAGGCGCCCTTCGGCACCCAGCCCCGGCGCATGATCGCGACCCTCCTGGCGCGATGCGCCGGCCTGCCGCCCGTGCCCACCGCGGTCGTCCACCCCTGCGACGTGGCCAGCCTGGATGGCGCGATGCTCGCTGCCCGCCACGGACTGATCCGGCCGATCCTGGTCGGGCCGCCGCCCCGCATCCGCGCGGCGGCGGAGACGCTGGGGATCGACCTGGCCGGGGTGGAGCTGGTCGCCACCCCGCACAGCCATGCCAGCGCCGAGGCCGCGGTCGCCCTGGTCGGGCAGGGAAGGGCGGCCGCGCTGATGAAGGGCAGCCTGCACACGGACGAGCTGATGTCGGCCGCGCTGGCGCGCGAGGCGGGGCTGCGCACCGAGCGCCGGGTCAGCCACGCCTTCGTCATGGATGCGCCGCTCTACCCGCGGCTGCTCATCATCACCGACGCGGCGGTGAACATCACGCCCGACCTGGAAGCGAAGGCCGACATCGTGCGCAACGCCATCGACCTGGCGGTCGCCATCGGCATCGACCTCCCGCGTGTCGCGCTGCTGTCGGCGGTGGAGACGGTGACGCCGAAGCTCGCCTCCACCATCGACGCCGCCGCCCTCTGCAAGATGGCGGAACGCGGCCAGATCATGGGCGGCATCCTCGACGGCCCGCTGGCCTTCGACAACGCCGTCAGCGAGGAGGCGGCGCGCGCCAAGGGCATCGTCAGCGCGGTGGCCGGCCGCGCCGACATCCTGGTGGTGCCGGACATCGAGAGCGGCAACATGCTGGCCAAACAGCTGGCGCATCTGGGTGGCGCGGAGGGCGCGGGCATCGTGCTCGGCCTGCGCGTGCCGATGGCGCTGACCAGCCGCAGCGACGACGCGACCTCCCGCCTGGCCTCGGCGGCGCTGCTGCGGCTGGTCGCGGCGCGCTGAACGCCGGCGTCAGACGAAGACGATGTCGGTGCCCTGCACCAGTCCGGTCGCACCCTGCAGCAGGATGCCGCCCGGGCTGGACTGGAAGCCGACCCAGGTGCCGCCGACCACCTCCTGCACCAGGGCGGTGTCCCCAAGCAGCGCGATGCGCAGCGTGTCGGTGCCGACCTCGAAGCCCCGCACCAGGTCCACCCCGTCCTGCCCGGCGGCGTAGAGGACCAGATCGGCCTCGCCATCCGGCAAGCCGGTCGCCGGAAGCAGCAGGTCGATCACGTCGGCGCCTGCCAGCCCGACGCGCGTCTCGCCGCCGGTCGCGCGCAGGATCGCGCGGCCGGCATCCGCACCGCCCTCCACCGTGTCCGCGCCGGCGCCGGCGATGAGCATGTCGGTGTCGCCGCCGCCATCCAGCGAATCGTTGCCGTCCGCGCCGAGCAGCCGGTCGCGGCCCGCCCCGCCTTCCAGCAGGTCGTTGCCCTCCCGCCCGACCAGGCGGTCGTCGCCCGCCTCGCCGCGCAGGCGGTTGTCGCCGCCATTGCCGGCCAGAACCTCGCCGGCGGCGGTGCCGGTCAGGTCCCGGCCGATCGCGATGACGAAGCTCTCGTCATGGGTGTTGCCGGCGGAGTCGGTGGCGCGCAGCGTGACGGCGCGCGCCGCCCCGTCCGGGAAGGCGAGCGGCGCGGCGGTCTGCAGCTGGTTGCCGACGATGGCGAAGAGCCCGCCGGGATTGCCACCCGGCGCGAAGCCGAAGGCCACGCTGTCACCCGCATTCGGATCACTGGCCGACAGCAGGCCGACCGGTGCGCCCGCCGGCAGGTTGGCACCCACGCTCGCCTTGGACAGCGCGATGTCGGTCGGCGCCACGTTCGCCTCCGCCAGGGTGACGACCGCACTGTCGGTGCTGGTGCCGTCGCCCAGCGTATAGCTGAAGCTGGCCGGGCCGCCGGTGCGGGTGAAGGTCACCGAGCCGTCGGGGTTGAGCACCGCGGTCCCGCCGCCGAGCGCCGCCACGGACTGGATGGCGAGCGTGTCGTCGTCATCCGGCGTGGCGTTGGTGTTGTCCGGGTCGGTGTCGTTGGCCAGCAGCGCCGCGGCAGCGAAGGTCACGACGGTCTGGCCGGGCAGGAATTCCACCGTGTCGTCGTTGGCGACGGGCGGATCCTCGACGGGCGCGACCTCGAAGCGCAGCGTCGCGCTCGCGGACAGGCCGCCGGCATCGGTGATGGTCCAGGCGACGGTCGCCGTGCCGGCGAAGTCCGGCAGCGGCGTGAACAGCGCATAGCCGTTGCCAGGGATGAAACCCGAGACCGACACGCCGACCACGCTGCCCAGCGTGACGAAGGCCTGGTTGAAGTCGGGATCGGTGGTGAGCCCCGCCAGCGCCACGCCAAGGCCCGGCCCGTCCTCCTCCAGCGGGTAGGTCGCGTCGAAGGCGACCGGCGGGCGGTTGGGCGGGCGGCCGACCTCCACCGTCACCAGCACCGGCGCGCCGATGCCGAAGGCATCGGTGGGGCGATAGAAGAAGGTGTCCGTGCCGCTGAAGCCGGCCCGCGGCGTATAGGTGATGGTGCCGTCCGGGTTCGTCGTCGCGGCGCCGTTGAAGGGCTGCGAGTCGACGAAGAGCGAGAGCGGGTCGTTGTCCGGATCGCTGTCGTTCTCCAGCACCGGGATGGCTACCGGCGTCTGGAAGGCGGTGGTGGCGCTGTCGGGCTGGCCGATGGGGTCGCGCTTCGGCGGCAGGTCGTCATCGGCGATGGTGAAGTCGAAGGTGCTGCCGTCCACCGTGCCGAAGGTGGTCTGCGCGAGCGAGATGCGCACGCCTTCGTCCGGCTCGTCGACGTCGTCGGGCATGATCAGGACGGTGGCGGTCGCGGATGTCTGCCCTTCGGCGAAGTCCACGGCGCCGCCATTGCCCATCCCGTCGGCGAGGTCGTCCAGCCAGGCGGCCGGCGCGGCGCCGCCTTGGACCAGGTAGTTCACCCGCGCCGCGCCGAGGTCACCGCTGGTGCGCGTGACGGTGAAGGTGAAGGCGTTGGGTGCGCTTGGGTCCGTGCCCTCGGCGACGCTGGTGGGCCCCGTCGCGGTGATCGCGAAGACCGGCGGCGGCAGGTCGTCGTTGACGATGGTGAAGTCGAAGGTGGTGCTGTCGACCGTGCCGAAGCTGCTCTGCGCGAGCGAGATGCGGACGCCTTCGTCCGGCTCGTCCTCGTCGTCGGGCATGATCAGGACGGTGGCGGTCGCAGTGGTCTGCCCCTCGGCGAAGTCCACGGCGCCGGCATTGCCCATGCCGTCGGCGAGGTCGGCGAGCCCGGCGGCCGGTGCGGCACCGCCCTGGACCAGGTAGTTCACCCGCGCCGCGCCGAGATCGCCGCTGGTGCGGGTGACGGTGAAGGTGAAGACGCCGCCCGCACCGGGGGCGGTGCCTTCGGCGACGCTGCGCGGCCCCGTCGCGGTGATCGCGAAGACCGGCGGCGGCAGGTCGTCGTTGACGATGGTGAAGTCGAAGGTGGTGCTGTCCACCGTGCCGTAGGTGCTTTGCACGAGCGAGATGCGGACGCCCTCGTCCGGCTCGTCCTCGTCGTCGGGCATGATCAGGACGGTGGCGGTCGCCGTGGTCTGCCCCTCGGCGAAGTCCACGGCACCGGCATTGCCCATGCCGTCGGCGAGGTCGGCGAGCCCGGCGGCCGGTGCGGCACCGCCCTGGACCAGGTAGTTCACCCGCGCCGCGCCGAGGTCGCCGCTGGTGCGCGTGACGGTGAAGGTGAAGACGCCGCCCGCGCCGGGGTCGGTGCCTTCGGCCACGCTGCGCGGACCCGTCGCGGTGATCGCGAAGACCGGCGGCGGCAGGTCGTCATCGGCGATGGTGAAGTCGAAGGTGGTGCTGTCGACCGTGCCGTAGGTGCTTTGCACGAGCGAGATGCGCACGCCCTCGTCCGGCTCGTCCTCGTCGTCGGGCATGATCATTACCGAGACGGTCGCGGTGGTCTGCCCTTCGGCGAAGTCTACGGGGACAGTGCCCATCCCGTCGACGAGGTCGGCGAGCCCGGCAGCCGGTGCGGCGCCGCCCTGGACCTGGTAGATCACCTGCGCCGCGCCGAGGTCACCGCTGGTGCGCGTGACGGTGAAGGTGAAGGCGTTGGGTGCGCTTGGGTCCGTGCCCTCGGCGACGCTGGTGGGCCCCGTCGCGGTGATCGCAAAGACCGGCGGCGGTGCTGCGCCCACCGTGACGCGGATCAGCGCGGAGGCGGACCCGCTCAGCGTGCCGCCCGGATCGCTCTTGTCGCTGATGAAGTACTGGAATGTCTCCGTCCCGGTCCAGGTCGGGTCGCGCGGGGTATAGCGCAGTTCGGTCGGCACCGTGCCGGGCGGGCCGGCCACATACTCCAGCCGTCCTTCGCCCGCCTGGTTCTGGTTGGCGAAGCCGGTCAGCGCGAGGATCTGGCCGGTATCGATGTCGCTGTCATTGGCGAGAATGCTGGCGATCGGGATGATCAGGCTCGTTGTGCCGCCGCCCGGCGTGAAGACGAGGTCGTCGTTCACCGCCACCGGACTGGTGTTGGCGATGCTCAGGGTGACCGTTGCGCGGTCCTGCACGCCGGCGGCGTCCTCGATCACGTAGGTGAAGGTGTCGGGCCCCGCATAGGTCGAGCCCTGGCCGAGGATCGAACCGAGGGGGTTGAGGTTGATCAGCTGCGTCGAGCCGTCGGGGCCGAAGGTGCTACCCGGCGCCGCGTTCTGCAGGCCCACCAGCGTGCCCTGCGCGGTCGTGATGGTGGGCAGGATCAGGTCGTCGTCAGTGTCGGCCGTGCCGCGGTCGTCAAGAAGGCCGACGATGCGGATGTCGTTGCCGTCGTCATTGGCCATAAGGCGGTTGCCGGTGATGAACCCGTAGCGGCCGATGGTCGCGACCAGCGGGCCGTCATCCTGCGCGGCGATCGGCTCAGCGACGGCGAAGGTCAGCGTCGCGGTCCTGAGGTTGGGCTGCGACTGCGCCCCGCCGAGGTCGGGAAGATCGGTGATCGCATACTGGATCGAGAAGCCGCCGGTGTAGCCGGCGACCGGCGTGAAGGTGATGCCGCCGAGGTCGGCATCGCCGAAGCCGGTCAGGGTGCCGAAGGCGCTGGTCCCGGAACCGTTGTAGAAGGCCAGCGTCAGCGGATCGCCGTCGGGGTCGGCATGCGCGGCGATGCGCACGATGTCGGCCCATTCGAAGGTGTTGGCGACGCCGGGCTGCACGTAGAGCGTCTGGTCGGTGGCGTCCGGCTGGGTGTTGCCGATGTCGATGGTGACGTTGGCGTTGTAGAGATTCCCGTCCGCATCCTGCGCCGTGTAGAAGAACTCCGCGCTCTGCGCGGCGCCGCCGTAGTGGTAGACGCGGAACAGTTCGAAGATCCGATCGATGGCGACCAAGTAGCTGCCGTCGGACGGCGGAAAATAGCTGGCGTCGATGATGCTGACGCCGCTGTCGTTTGCCAGGAGCGCCGCGAAGGGGATCACGATCTCCCCGCCGATGTTCCCGCGGAAGCTGTCGTCCGCCACACCCGGCGGACCGCTCGGCGCCGCAATGGTGACCGTGGCCTGGCTGCCGAGATCGACGAAGAACGTTCCGTCGATCTGCATCTGCGTTCGGTAGGTGAAGCGCAGCGGGTTCACGAGCGGGGCGTCCAGGTTCACCACCAGCAGCCCATCCGGGTAAGCCGCCGAAGCGAAGCCGGCGGCGTCGATATCCGCCGCGGTGAGCAGCACCTCGAAGGAAGCGATGCCGGCGCCGGCGACGGGCAGCAGGTCGTTCAGGATCAGCGTGTCGCCATCCGGGTCGAAGTCGTTCGCCAGCAGGTCTCCGATGGCGATCAGCACCTGGCTCGCGCCCGCGGCGCCCTGGACGGTGTCGCTGAACGACCAGTGCGGGCGCCCGGCACCGGCATTCGAGGAGAAGTCGAACAGCGACAGATAATCCACCACCGTCAGCGGCGTGGCGCCGGCAGCCAGCTGCTCCGGGGTGACGCCGAACGCAACGAACTCCACATCCTCCACGATGGCATTGACGCCGCTGCCGGGCCCGCTGGACGGGATCGAGACCAGGAAGGGCACGCCGCCGATCGGGTCGGTGCGGATCTCGTAGTCCTGCGGCGCGCCGGCCAGCGCGAGCACGTCGTCGCCGTCGCCTCCGAACACGAGGTCGAACCCGCCCGAGATGTCGGCCGGTGCGGGCAGGTTGGTGGCGGCACCGGGCGAGAGCGTGTCGTTCCCGGGGCCACCGCTGACCACGTCGTCGCCGCCGCCGCCGTCGATCACGTCGTTCCCGCTGCTGGCCGAGGGCGGCGCGCCGAAGATGTCGTAGTCGTCGCCGGCCAGGTAGTTGGTGCCGGCATCGCCGATCAGCGTGTCGTCGCCTTCGCCGCCCACCACCGACTCGATGCCGGACGACCCGGCGATCAGCCGGTCGTTGCCGTTCCCGCCATCGAGGTTGGCGAAGCCGGTGCCGCTGCTGACGAGGGTGTCGTCGCCCGCCTCGCCGAAGATCTGGTCGGCGTTGCCGGTGCCGGCGCCCTGGCCGTCGATCGAATCCGGGCCATCGCCGCCCAGGATGCTGTCCGGCGCATCCACCAGCCCGGGCAGCGTATCGGCATCCGGGCTGCCGTTGATGACATTGACCATCGCGCCGTCCCGCTCCGCGCAGCATCCAGCGCCGGCCGGGCCGGCGCCCGCCGCGCCCGCCTTCCCGGCTTTTCCAGGGGCAGCGCGCGGCACCACGGGCCGGCCAGCCACGCGGCCGGCATCCCTTAACGGTTCGTATCAGTTTTCTGCCGAAACCGAAATGGTGCCGAACTTCACGCGGAGTTGAAGCCGGTTACGCCCCGTCCAGCATCGCCACCGGATCGGCCTGCGGCGCCCAGCGGGGTGCGTTGTCCTTGTCCACCAGCACGGCGCGCACGCCCTCGGCGAAATCCGGGTGCCGGGTCACGCGCCGGGTCAGGGCGAGTTCCATCGCCAGGCAGGACGCCAGGTCCATGGTCCGGCCGCGCCGGAGCAGTTCCAGTGTCACTGCCATGCTGGTGGGCGACATGCGGTCCAGCGTCGCCAGTTGCTCGCGCGCCCAGTCCGTGCCCTCGGCCTGCAGCGCGGCGCGGATCGCGGGCAGCGAATCCGTCCCGAAGCAGCGGTCGATGGCCGGGCGCTGCGCGGCGACGGTGCCGGGCGCCACCGGCTCGGCGAAGCGGTCCACCACCCCGGCGTCGCCGGCCAGCAGCGCGTGCCGCAGCGCCGGCAGGCGCTCGCGCGGGATGTGGTGCGTGGCGAGCCCGGCCTCCACCGCCTCCGCGCCCTTCAGCCGCGCGCCGGTCAGCGCCAGCCAGTTGCCAAGCGCCCCGGGCAGCCGCGGCAGCACGAAGGAGGTCCCGACATCCGGGAACAGCGCGATCGCCGTCTCCGGCATCGCCAGCAGCGCATGCTCCGTCACCACGCGGTGGCTGCCATGCACGGACACGCCGATGCCGCCGCCCATGCAGACGCCGTCGATCAGGCTGACCCAGGGCTTGGGGAATTCGGCGATCGCCCGGTTCATCGCGTATTCGTTCGCGAAGAAGGCCTCGATCGCCGCGGCGTCGCCGGCCAGCGCCAGCTCCCGCATGCGCCGTACGTCGCCGCCCGCGCAGAAGGCCCGTCCGCCCGCGCCTTCCAGCACCACCAGCCGCACCGCCGGATCGTCGCGGAAGTCGCGCAGCGCCGCCGTGATGCCCTCGATCATGGGAAGGTCGAGCGCGTTCAGCGCGCGCGGCCGGTTCATCAGGATGGTGCCGGCCGCCTCCTCGCGGCGGGCGACGACGGTGGGCTCGGCAGTCTCGGCCATGCGGGGATCCCCGGGTGCTGTCCGCCCGGGGGCTAGTCCCTCGCGCCCGTTCCGGCAAGCCGCGGGCCCCGTCAGGGCGTGCGGGCCGGTCAGGTGCGCGTCGCGCCGCCCAGCAGGAAGCGCAGCAGCGTATCCTGCGCGACCGGCGCGTCCGGCCGGCCGCGGTCGCTGCCCACCGCGACGCCACTGAGGTCGGCGCGCATCGCGAGCTCGCCGCAGGACAGTTCCCGCGCGCGGTCGCCGCGCCAGGGATCGCGGCGATCCAGCAGCGGCAGCACCGGCACCGAGATCGGCATCTCGAACCCGGCGATCGCCTGGCCGCTGCGGCAATCCTGGCCGAGGATGGCCACCGCGGTCACGTCGCGCGTCGGCCACATCCCGGCGGTGCCGCGGCCCAGGCTGTGCCCGACGAGGAAGACCTGCTGCGGGTCCACCCAGGGCAGGTCGCGCGCGCGCCACAGCGCGTGGCGCACCTCCTCCAGCCGGCGGCCGACATAGCCGCCTTCCGGCGGGGCGGGCCAGGCCGGCATGGCGTGACGCGCGAAGTTGGTGTCGCGCCGGCCGGATCGCACCGGCGCCACCGGGCGCGCCGCGGTGCCGCAGGCGCTGCGCGCATCGGGCCGCGCGAA
>NZ_JAPSMD010000123.1 GCF_027856955.1 Falsiroseomonas oryzae
GGCGGCGTGCTGCGCGGCGTGAGCCTGACCGACGGCAGCGCGATCCGAACCGCCTATCATCGGCTCGCCCTGGCCCCCGGCTGGCATGTCTGGGTGAACGAGCCGGAGACATCCTTCAGCGGGCCGCGCCGCGCCGTCCTGCTGCCGCTGGCGACCGGCGCGCTGCTCGCGCTGGGCCTGGGCGTGCTGGGCGCAGTGCTGCTCGCGCGCCGGCTGCTGAAGCCGGTCGAGGCGCTGGTGGCGCGCGCGGAGCAGATCGCCGCCGGCAACGTGCCGCCCGACGCGCCCGCCCCCACGCCGCCGGCCGGGACCGCCGAGTTCGAGCGCCTGCGCCTCGCCGTCGAAGGGGCCGAGGCGGTGCTGCGCCGCATCCAGCGCATCGGCCGCGTCGGCGGCTTCGAGATCGACCTGCGCACCGGGACCAATCGCCGCTCCGCCGAATACATGGCGCTGCAGGGCCTCCCGGCCATCGCCGCCCAGGAGAGCCACGCCGACTGGGTCCGCCGCCTGCACCCCGAGGACCGCGCGCGCGCCGAGCAGCGCTTCCTGGACGCGATCTCCGACGGCGCGCCGGACATCGACTACGCGCAGGAGTACCGCATTCTCACGCCCGAAGGCGAGGTGCGGTGGATCTACGCCCGCGCCGAGATCGAGCGCGACGCATCCGGGCGCACCCTGCGCATGGTCGGTGCGCATGTGGACGTCACCGCGCTGAAGCAGGCGGAAGCCGCCCTGCGCCACAGCGAGGAGCGGCTTCGCCTGGCGCTGGAGGCGGCACAGCTCGGTGCGTGGGAGGTCGATTTCCGCACCGGCGCCGTGACGCGGACCGCGCGCGCGCTGGAGATCTTCGGCTTCCCGCCGGACTACGCGGAGGTGTCGTACCCGTCCTGGCGCGACCGCGTGCATCCCGACGACCGGGCGGCCTACACGGACATTCTGGAGGACGTCCGCGCCGGGCGCATCGACAGCTACCGCACGGAATTCCGCTTCCGCCGCCCGGACGGGACCTGGATCTGGATCGAGACGCATGGCCGCGCCGTGGGCGACGATCCGGAGACCGGCCGCCCGACCCGGCTGATCGGCACCATGCAGGACATCACGGCCCGCAAGGAGGTGGAGGAACGGCAGACGGTGCTGGTGCACGAGCTGGACCACCGCGCCAAGAACACCCTGGCCGTCGTGCAGGCGGCGCTCCGCCTGACCCCGCGCACCGACGCCGGCAGCTTCGCGCGCGCCGTGGAGGGCAGGGTCGGTGCCCTGGCACGGGCGCACACCCTGCTCGCCAAGGCGCGCTGGAGCGGCGCGGCCCTGCGCACCGTGGCGGAGGAGGCGCTGGTCCCCTTCCTGGATGGCGGCGCCGCCGGCCCCCGGGCCACCTGCCACGGCCCGGCCGTTCCGCTGTCGCCGGCGGCGGTGCAGGCGCTGTCCATGGCGTTCCACGAGCTGGCGACCAATGCCGCCAAGCATGGCGCGCTGTCGGTGCCGGCCGGCCGCGTGGAGCTGCGCTGGCGCCTGGCCCCAGCCGCCGCGCCCGAGGAGCTCGTCCTGAGCTGGAGCGAGTCGGGCGGTCCGCCGGTCCCGGCGCCCCCCGCGCATCGCGGCTTCGGATCCTCGCTTGTCGCCGCGACAGTGACACGCCAGCTCGGCGGCCGGATCACGACGACCTGGCGTGCGGACGGGCTGCTGTGGGAGGCCTGGCTGCCCCTTGCGCGCCTGGCCGCGGGCAGCGGGGAAGCCGGTCCGCCGCTGCCCGGTGCCGAGACGGCCGAACCGGCGGCGCTGGACGCCTGACCCCGCGGCAGGCCGGGCGGGCAGCCGGCCTGGCGTGACCCGGCCGACCCGCCGCGCTATGAGGGCCGTACGCACGGGAAAGCAGCAGTGAACAAGCCTCTTCCGAATTCCCTCCGCCAGGGTCCCGACAGCCGCGGCCGCTTCGGCGACTTCGGCGGCCGCTTCGTGGCCGAGACGCTGATGCCGCTGATCCTCGAGGTCGAGAAGGCCTACGAGGCCGCGAAGCGGGACGCCGCCTTCCAGGCCGAATGGCGCCGCCTGCTGACCCATTACGTCGGCCGCCCCAGCCCGCTGTGGTTCGCCGAGCGCCTGACCGCGCATCTGCGCAAGTCGGCCCCGAAGGGCATGGGCGCGAAGATCTATTTCAAGCGCGACGAGCTGAACCACACCGGGGCGCACAAGATCAACGCGGTGCTCGGCCAGATCCTGCTGGCCAAGAAGATGGGCAAGACGCGCATCATCGCGGAGACCGGCGCCGGCCAGCACGGCGTCGCCACCGCCACCGCCTGCGCGCTGATGGACCTGCCCTGCATCGTCTACATGGGCGCCACCGACGTGGAGCGGCAGCAGCCCAACGTCTTCCGCATGAAGCTGCTGGGCGCGGAGGTCCGCCCCGTCACCTCCGGCGCGGCGACGCTGAAGGACGCGATGAACGAGGGGCTGCGCGACTGGGTCGCGAATGTCCACGACACCTACTACTGCATCGGCACCGTCGCGGGGCCGCACCCCTATCCGCAGATGGTGCGTGACTTCCAGAGCGTGATCGGCGAGGAGGCGAAGGAGCAGATGCGCGCCGCCGAAGGTCGCCTGCCTGACGCACTGGTCGCCGCCGTCGGCGGCGGGTCGAACGCGATGGGCCTGTTCTTCCCCTTCCTGGACGACAAGGACGTGCAGATGATCGGGGTGGAGGCGGCGGGGCGGGGCCTCGACACGCATGAGCACGCCGCGGCGCTGTCGCGCGGCCGGCCCGGCGTGCTGCATGGCAACCGCACCTACCTGCTGCAGGACGGCGACGGCCAGATCACGGAAGCGCATTCGATCAGCGCCGGTCTCGACTACCCCGGCGTCGGCCCGGAGCACTCCTGGCTGCACGAGATCGGCCGCGTGCAGTACGTCGCTGCCACGGACGAGGAAGCGCTGGAGGCCTTCCAGCTCTGCTCGCGGCAGGAAGGCATCATCCCCGCGCTGGAGCCCGCGCACGCGCTGGCGCATGTGCTGAAGATGGCGCCGACGCTGCCGGAGGACCGCATCGTGCTGATGAATCTCTGCGGCCGCGGCGACAAGGACATCTTCACCGTGGCGCGCCACCTGGGCGAGAAGATCTGAGATGACCTGCATCGAACGGGATCCCGCGCGATGAGCCGCATCGCGACACGCTTCGCGCAGTCGAAGGCCGAAGGGCGCGGCGCGCTCGTCACCTTCCTCACGGCCTTCGACCCGGACCGCGCCACGTCGCTCGAGATCCTGCGCGGCCTGCCGAAGGCGGGGGTGGACGTCATCGAGATCGGCGTACCCTTCACCGATCCGATGGCCGACGGCCCCTCCATCCAGCGCGCCGGCCAGCGCGGGCTGAAGGCCGGCGCGACGGTGCCGGGCGTGCTGGACCTCGTGCGCGCGCTGCGCGCGACGGAGGCGGACACGCCCGTCGTCCTGATGGGCTACTACAACCCGATCCTGGCCTATGGCGTCACGCGCTTCTGCGCGGATGCGGCGGCGGCCGGCGTGGACGGCCTCATCATCGTGGACGTGCCGCCCGAGGAAGCCGACGAGGTCGAGCCGCATGCGCGGGCCAACGGCCTCGACCTGATCCGCCTGATCGCGCCCACCACCGACGAGGCGCGGCTGCCGCGCGTGCTCGGCGCCACCACGGGCTTCATCTACTACGTCTCGATCACCGGCATCACCGGCACGCGCAGCGCCGACTACGCCTCGCTCGCGCCGGCGATCGCAGCGCTGAAGCGGCACACCGACCTCCCGGTGGCGATCGGCTTCGGCATCCGCTCGCCCGAGCAGGCGGCGATCGCCGCCACCGTGGCCGACGGCGCGGTGGTGGGCACGGCGCTGGTGGACACGCTGGCCGGCACGCTGGACGCGGACGGCCGGGCGACCGCCGCGACCGTGCCGGCGGTGCTCTCCCAGGTCGCCGGCCTGGCTCAGGCGATCCGCGCGGCCCGCAAGCAGGCGGCCTGACGCCGACGCCGGCACATCCGGCGACGATTGTATACCAATCGGCGGCGCGGCCGTGTAGCTTCACCCCACCGCAGCGATGGCGGTGGAGGGTTGGGATGAGGGCCGCGCCAACGACGCGCGGGCGCGACGCTGCGCGCAGGCGCCGGTGCGTGGGAATGGCCGGGTGACGGGCGCGCGCGACCCCGAGGTCGAGTCCGCCCAGGTCCACGCCGTGTACGGCCAGATCCCCGCCGCCGTCGCGGTCTCGGCGATCAATGCCGTCCTGCTCGCCTTCGCGGTCGATTCCGGCGTGCCGCATCCCGCGACGCTCGGCTGGCTTGCGTCGATGCTCGCGATCGCGGGCATCCGGACGGCCACGTGGTGGGCCCACCGCCGCAGCCGCCCCGCGGTCGAGGATGTGGCGCGATGGGCGCGCATAGCCACGGGCTGCGCGGCGCTCGCCGGCCTCGGCTGGGGCGGCGGCGCGGCCCTGCTCTGGCCGGATTCCGAGGCGGCCCAGCTGTTCTGGGTCTTCGTCGTCGGCGGTATGTGCGCCGGCGCCGTGGCGCTGCACTACGCGCACCTGCCTATCGTCATCGCCTTCATCCTTCCCGCCGGCCTGCCCATCGCCGCGCGCTTCGCTCTGGCCGGGCCGGGGCGCGGCCCGGTCGCCGCGGCGATGATCCTCGTCTTTCTGGCCGCGCTCGCCGCCGCGGCCCACCGCTCCAACGCGCAGTTCCGCGCCTTCGCCCGCCTGCGACGCGACCTGCGGCGGCAGGCCGGGGAGCTCGAGGCCGCCCGGGCGCGGCTGCGCCAGGAGGTCAAGGACCATGGCGCCACCGCGGCCAGCCTGCACCAGGCGCAGAAGATGGAGGCGCTGGGCCAGCTGACCGGCGGCATCGCGCACGACTTCAACAATCTGCTGATGGTCGTCCTCGGCAGCCTCGCCCTGCTGCGCAAGCGGCTGCCCGCCGGGGACGCGCAGGCGACTCGTCTTCTCGACAACGCCGTGGCCGGCGCGAACCGCGGCGCAGTGCTGACGCAGCGCCTGCTGGCCTTCGGCCGCCGCCAGGCACTGCGGCCCGCGATCGTGGACCTTGCCGCGCTACTGGATGGCATGGCGGACCTGCTGCGCCGCTCCATCGGTCCCGGCCATCGGCTCGTCTTCCGTATGCCGAAGGACCTCGCGCCTGTCTTTGTCGATCCGAACCAGCTGGAGCTCGCGATCCTGAACCTCGTGCTGAACGCGCGCGACGCGATGCCGGAGGGCGGCGAGATCGGCATCGCTGGGCGCGAGGAGGCGATGGGCGCCACCGCCGATGGCCTGTTGCCAGGCCGCTACGTCGTGCTCGGCGTCACCGACCACGGGATCGGGATGGACGCCGCGACGCTGGCGCGCGCGACGGAACCCTTCTTCACCACCAAGGGCGTCGGCAAGGGGACCGGCCTTGGGCTGCCGATGGCGTACGGCCTCGCCGCGCAGTCCGGCGGGCGACTGCTGCTGCACAGCCAGCCCGGGGAAGGCACGGTGGCGGAGCTCTGGCTGCCACGCTCGACCGAGCCTCTGGTGGCGCCGGCGCCGGCGGGGGGCCCGGCACCCGGCCGCCCGGCGCGGCGATTCCGCGTGCTGCTCGTGGATGACGATCCCCTTGTGCTCGCCAGCACCGCCGCCATCCTCGAGGACATGGGCCACGGCGTCGTCGAGGCGGAGAGCGGGGCCCGCGCGCT
Source organism: Falsiroseomonas oryzae (assembly GCF_027856955.1). Classification (GTDB taxonomy): domain Bacteria; phylum Pseudomonadota; class Alphaproteobacteria; order Acetobacterales; family Acetobacteraceae; genus Falsiroseomonas; species Falsiroseomonas oryzae. The sequence goes on from NZ_JAPSMD010000123.1 coordinate 5,689, forward strand.
CGCCTGCCTGCAGGAAGGCGCCGCGGTGGATGTCGTCGTCACGGATTACGGCATGCCCGGCATGTCCGGCACCGCGCTGGCGGAGCAGCTGCGGCGCCTGCGCCCGGGCCTGCCGGTCATCGTGGTGACCGGCTATGGCGAGCTTCCCGCGGGCGGCCCGGTCGGCCTGGCCAGTCTGCGCAAGCCGTTCGACGAGGTGTCGCTGGGCGCCGCGCTCGAGACGGCGGTGACCGGAACGGGCCCGCGCGGACCGGAATGACGCCGTGCGCCGGCGCCTCAGCGGCCCACGCGCCGCAGGCGCCGCGTGCCCGCCAGGGCGGCGAGGCCGAGGCCGAGCAGCGCGAGCGAGGCCGGTTCCGGCACCGGCAGCGCGTCGGACCCGGCGGGGATGTCACCCTCCGGCAAGGCTCGGCGGAAGGGCTGGCTGTGCAGCTCCCCGCCGCCGCCGAAGGAATTGGCGAACAGCGTGCCGAGATTGGAGGTCGTCTGCGTCACATGGGCGTCCGGCGCCAGCACGGTGCCGTTCCAGCGCCGCTGGAAACCGATCGAGGTGGCGTCGGTGAAGTTCCAGATCATGTCGCGCGCCAGCGAGTCGCCGTTGAAGTTGCCGTTCCAGGTGAAGCGGCCGCCGCTCACGTTGAACACCGCGCCCGGGCGGCCGTTGAGGTTCACCGAGAAGCTCGCGAGGCGCTGCAGGTAGGCGGCATCCAGGTTGAACACGGCCAGCCCGCCATCGGTGGCCGTCGGCGCACTCGCCATCAGGACGACGTTGTTGAACGGGCCGCCGCCGACGAGCGTCGGCGCCACGCTGTTGGCCGCCAGGCCGGCCAGCTGGTCCGCAAGCTCGAGCAGCGGGTCCACGAAGGTCGTCTGGAAATCGGGCAGGGCGGGCACCGGGCCCGAAAGGCGGGTCGCGCCGTTGAGGTTGATGGTGCCGCTGCTGGCGCCGGCGATGTGCAGCGTGCCCCCGCTCATGTTGATGTTGCCGCTGTTCGCCCCGCCGATCGTCAGGCTGCCGCCCACCCCGTTCACGCGGCCATTCATGTTGATGTTCGCCGCGTTCGACCCGGCGATGGTGGCGCCGCCGGCGTTGTTGACGTTGAAGTCGTCGCGCGCGGTGGCGCCGTAGACCGTCAGCGCGCGGAAGGCGGACGGCGCGGCCGCGCCCGGGTTGTTGAAGAAGGTGGCACCCTGGGTGACGTTGCCGCCCACCACCGTCCGCCCCTCCACGTCGTGGCCCGAGGCGAAGTTGTTCCGGATCACTGCGTTGAACTGCTGCAGGATGTCGAGCGCCGAGAGGGTCGAGGCCGAGGCTGGCGCGGCGGCCAGGACAAGCGGAAGCAGCAGGAGGCGCAGCAGGGACATCTCGGCCAGGCTTTCGTTGCGAATCCACGACAAACTGCGCAGCGCCAATCTATTTGTCAACGCGAAGTCTCAATATTGATACATTCGCCATATACGATCTGACCGCGCCACCGCCGCAGTCCCGTCGCCAGCCGGGGCACCCGCCCCTTGCGTGCCGGGCCGGGTCGCGCCTACTCCGACCGGCGGAGCGCACAGGGTACGGAATGAACTGGATCAGCGACTGGGCCCTGCCGAAGATCAAGGGACTCTTCGGCGGCCCGCGGGAGGTGCCGGACAACCTCTGGCAGAAGTGCCCGGCCTGCGAGCAGATGGTCTTCCACCGCGACCTCGAGCGGAACCTGCATGTCTGCCCGAATTGCGGCCACCACATGCGCCTGTCCGCCCAGGGCCGCATCCGCGCGACGCTGGACGAGGGCTGGTCGCGCATCGAGCTGCCCAAGGCGCCGGCCGACCCGCTGCGCTTCCGCGACCAGCGCCGCTATTCGGAACGGCTGAAGGACGCCCAGACCAAGACCGCGATGGACGACGCCGTCGTCGTCGCCCAGGGCAGCATCGAGGGCCGCCGCGCCGTCGTCGCCGCCTTCGAGTTCAGCTTCCTCGGCGGCTCCATGGGCGCCGGCGTGGGCGAGGCGCTGGTCACCGCCGCGAAGCTCGCCGTGCTGCAGGACGCGCCGCTGATCGTCTTCACCGCGTCGGGCGGGGCGCGCATGCAGGAAGGCACCATCAGCCTGATGCAGATGCCGCGCACGGTGATCGCGACGCGGCTGGTCAAGGAAGCCGGGCTGCCCTTCATCGTCGTGCTCTGCGACCCGACCACCGGCGGCGTCACCGCCAGCTTCGCCATGCTGGGTGACATCCAGATCGCCGAGCCCGGCGCGCTGATCGGCTTCGCCGGCGCCCGCGTCATCGAGCAGACGGTGCGGGAGAAGCTGCCCGAGGGCTTCCAGCGCGCCGAATACCTGCTGGAGCACGGCATCCTCGACATGGTGGTGAAGCGGCAGGAGATGCGCGCCACGCTGGCCCGCCTGATCTCCCTGCTGCGGGAGAAGCTGCCGCCGGTCGCGGAGGAGCCGCCGCTCGCCCTGCCGGCGCCGGCCGAGCCCGAGCCGCAGGAGACCGCCGAGCCCGCGAAGCCCGCGTGAGCAGCCTGCCGCCCTCGCGCAGCGAGGCGATCATCGAACGCCTGCACGCGCTGCACCCGCGGCTGATCGACCTCAGCCTCGGCCGCATGCAGCGCTGCCTGGACGCGCTCGGCAATCCGGAACGCCGCCTGCCGCCCGTGATCCATGTCGCCGGCACCAACGGCAAGGGCTCCACCTGCGCCTTCCTGCGCGCCATCGCGGAAGCGGCGGGGCTGCGCGTGCATGTCTACACCTCCCCCCACCTCGTCCGCTTCCATGAGCGCATCCGCCTGTCCGGGGAGCTGGTGGGAGAGGCGCAGCTGGCCGACGCGCTGGAGCATGTGGAGCGGATCAACGCCGGCGAGCCGATCACTGTCTTCGAGGTGACGACCGCCGTCGCCTTCCACCTCTTCGCCACCGTGCCCGCCGACCTGCTGGTGCTGGAAGTCGGGCTCGGCGGGCGTTTCGACGCGACCAACGTGGTGGACACGCCCGCCGCGACCGCGATCACCAGCATCTCCATGGACCACATGGATTTCCTCGGCGACACGCTGGCGAAGATCGCCTTCGAGAAGGCGGGCATCCTCAAGCCCGGCGTGCCCTGCGCCACCGGAGCGCAGGACCCGGCCGCCTCCGAGGTGATCGCCCGCGTCGCCGCGGAGCGCGGCGCGACGCTGCACGCCCGCGGCCGCGACTGGGACGTCGCGCGGCACGCCGACGGCACGCTGGACTGGCAGGGTGGCGGCAAGACGATCCGGCTCCCGTCCCTCGGCCTGCCCGGGCCGCACCAGGCCGACAATGCCGGGATCGCCATCGCCGCGCTGCGCGCCTGGAACCCGCCGTGGCTGACCGAGGATGCGATCCGCGAAGGCGTCGCACGCGCCGAATGGCCGGCGCGGCTGCAGCGCCTGACGGGCCGCCTCGCCGCGCTGCTGCCCCCGGGCTGGGAGCTCTGGCTGGATGGCGGCCACAATGCCGGCGCCGGGCTGGTGATCGCGGAGCACCTGGCCCAGGCCTTCGCCGACCGGCCGGCGCATGTGCTGGTCGGCATGAAGGGCGGCAAGCAATCCGCCGAGTTCCTCCGCCCCATCCTCCCGCACGCGACCACGCTGTGGGCCGTGGCGGAGCCGGGCCAGCATCTGGCCATGCCAGTGGACGCCATCGTGGAGGCCAGCGGCGGCGTCGCCCGTCCCGGAAGCACGGTGGCGCAGGCGCTCGCCGCCCTGCCGAAGGATGGCCCGCCTGCCCGCGTCCTGGTCTGCGGCAGCCTCTACCTGGCCGGCGAGGTGCTGAAGCTCGACTCGGCCTGAGCGGTACGGATTCGCGATAGCGTTTCCCGCGCTGCGCGATTCCATCCTCCCCCCTCGCGGCGATAGGCTGGACCCGAGGAAGGAGGACCACCATGACCCTCAACGTTGCCGACCTGATGGCTCGCCGGCAAGCCGAGGCCGCCCGCCGCCGTGCCGAGGCGGAGGCCGCCGCCGCCCAGGCCCAGGCCGAGCGCAAGGCCTTCGCCGAGCGGGTGATGACCTACAAGATCACCGAGGAGGACGAGCAGCGGGCGCTGGCGAAGATCGCCAAGGCCTTCGACGCCGGCGAGAAGGAGGTGATGATCACCCAGTTCCCCTCCTCGCTCTGCGCGGATGGCGGCCGGCGGATCAACAACGCCCTCGACGGCTGGCAGGACACGCTGCCCGGCGTGTTCCACAAAGTCTACGAGTGGTGGGAGACCAAGCTCAAGCCCGGCGGCTTCGGCTTCACCGCGCGCATCATCAACTACCCCGACGGCATGCCCGGCGACGTCGGCATCTTCATCACCTGGAAGAGCGAGCTGGAGGATTAGGCTCGCTGGCTCTCGCCGGCTTGTCCGAGCCCCCGTCGGTTTGTCACCCACGCGGATCGTTCATTGCCCTATCGTGGATACGGCCCGTCAGCGGCGGAGACCGGGTGCGGCGGGGGGAGGGCAGGACCGATGGCCGAAGCATCCGGCGGGAAGGTCCAGGACCATTATGCCAGCGCGGGCATAGCAGCCCGCGTCCTGGCGGCGCTCAGGGCGGCTCAGGGTGAAGCCGCCGCCGTGACGCCCGACAGCCTGGCCCCGCTCGACCACTTCCACGGACGTGGCCTCAAGGCGACGCAGGAGATGGCAGCGCTGCTCGCCCCGCGTCCCGGCGAGCGCATCCTCGACATCGGCGGCGGCATCGGCGGACCGGCTCGGTGGGTGGCGGCACGCTTCGGATGCCATGTCACCTGCCTCGATCTCACGCCCGAGTTCTGCCGGGCGGCAGAGGAACTTAATGCCGCGACCGGCCTGTCCGACGACGTCCGCGTCGTCGAGGGCAGCGCGACCGAACTGCCGTTCGCGGACTGCGGCTTCGATCGGGCCTACTCCGAGAATGTCGGCATGAACATCGCGGACAAGCCGCGCTTCTACGCGGAGGCCCTGCGCGTGCTGCGCCCCGGCGGGGTCTTCTACACCGCCTACTACGGCGCCGGCCCGAGGGGAGAGCCCGACTACCCGCTGCCTTGGGCGGCGGGCGCTGCGACAAGTTTCCTGACGGCGCCCGAGGACACGCGGGAGCAGGTCGTCGCTGCCGGCTTCGAGCTTGTGGTCTTCCGCGACAGGACGGAGGAGGTGTTGCCGGATCTCCGCGAGAACCGGCGCCGCCTCGAGACGCAGGGCCTCCCGCCACTCGGGCTGCAGACCCTCATGGGCGAGCGGATCCGGGAGTTGCAGATCAACGTTGCCCGCAGCGCGGAAGAGGGTCGGCTTACGTTCATCGAGGCGCTGGCACGACGGCCAGCCTAGGACTCACCCTGGAGACAGACGCAGGATCCGCCCGCGCGCTTCATCCGTCAGTACCAGCAGCGCGCCATCCGGCGCCACGACGACGTGGCGCATCCGGATACCGCGGTCGAACAGCAGCCGCTCCTCCCCGGTCACCCGGTCGCCCTCGGTGGAGAGCCGCACGAGCCCCGGCGGGTTGAGCGCGGCCAGGAACAGGCTGCCGCGCCAGGACGGGAAGGCGGCGCCGTCGTAGAAGGCGATGCCGGACGGGCTGACCGAGGGCGTCCAGTGGAACAGCGGCTCCGTCACGCCGGGCGCGGTCTGCCGCCCGGTGCCGATCCGACTGCCGTCGTAGTCCACGCCATGGCTCACCAGCGGCCAGCCGTAGTTGGCGCCGGGGCGGATCAGGTTCACCTCGTCACCGCCCCGGGCGCCGAACTCGGCCGCCCAGAGGCTGCCGGTCCAGGGGTTGAGCGCCAGGCCCTGCGGATTGCGGTGGCCGTAGGACCAGATCTCCGGCCGCGCCAAACCCTGCCCGCGCGCCTCCGGCGCGACCCGCCCCACGAAGGGGTTGTCCGCCGGTACGCGGCCGTCGCGCGTCAGGCGCAGCACCTTGCCGGCCAGGTCGTCCAGCCGCTGCGCGCGCTCCTTCGTCTCGTAGCGGTCGCCGGTTGAGAGGAAGAGGTGGCCGTCGCGCCCGAAGGCGATGCGGCAGCCGTAATGCAGCCGGCCGGAGGATTGCGGCGGCGTCGCATCCAGCACCGGCCGGACCTCCTCCAGCCCCCGCGAATTCTCGGCCAGCCGCGCCCTGGTCAGCCGCGTCAGTGCGCCGCCCTGCACCAGCATGGCGTGGCAGAGGAAGACCTCGCGCGTCGTCGCGAAATCCGGCGCCAGCGCGACGTCGAGCAGCCCGCCCTGCCGCGCCGCTTCCACCGACGGCACGCCGGCGAGCGGTGGGGAGACGGCACCATCGGCGCTGAGCAGCCGCAGCCGTCCCGGCCGTTCCGTGACCAGCAGCCGCCCATCGGGCAGCACCGCGGCGCCCCAGGGGCGCTCGAGCCCCGAGGCGAAGGTGGTCAGGCGGAAGCTGGTGCCCTGGGCCCGGACGACCTCGCCCTGCTGCGCCTGGGCGGAGAGGGGGAGGCCCAGGAGGAGGGCGAGCAGGCTGCGGCGCGTCATCCGCCGCAGTTGGGGCGGAGGCGCCGGGCGGGAAGCCGCGCGGCGCCTCACGCGCGCGTCAGCCGACTTTGCTGGCGACCCAGTCCTTCAGCGCGCTCTTCGGCAGGGCACCGACCTTGGTGTCCACCGGCTTGCCGTCCTTGAACAGGATCATCGTCGGGATGCCGCGGACGGCGTAGTCGTTCGGCGTCATCGGGTTGTCGTCGATGTTCACCTTCGCGACGGTCAGCTTGCCCTCATACTCCTTGGCGATCTCGTCGAGGATCGGGCCGACCATCCGGCAGGGGCCACACCACTCGGCCCAGAAATCCACCAGCACCGGGCCGGGCGCCTCCAGCACGTCCTGCTTGAAGCTGTCGTCGGTCACCGCCTTGGTGAGTTCGCTCATCGGAGATCTCCAGAGGCCGGGCGGGGGGCGCCCCGGCCGAGTGATGGCAACATCGTGGCGGGGGCCAGTCGGGTCAAGCAATGCCTCTCCCGCCGTCGTGCCCGGCACTTATGCGTCTGGCGCATGTTTGTCGAGCAGATCCCCCGGAAGGCGCATGAGGCGCGCCCCGTAGGTCCACACCAGCGCGCACTCCACCGCGCGGTCGGGGAAGGCGAGGCGCAGCACCGCACGATACGCCGCCATCTGCCGGAGATAGAGCGCCGGCACCTGGTCCAGCGTGGCCGGCGGCGGGCGGTTGGTCTTGTAGTCCAGCACCAGAACCCGCTCCGGCGAGACCAGCAGGCGGTCCACCTGGCCGCTGACCAGCCTGTCGCCTAGCCGCCCGGCGATCGGCGCCTCCGCCAGGCTGCCCGGGCCCAGCGCCGCGCCCAGGTCCGGCGTGGCCAGCAGGTCCAGCACCTCCCGCAGGGTCTCGGCCTGCTCGGCCGCGTCCAGGTCATGGCCCGGCCGGGCGAGGAAGGCGCGCGCCGCGTCCTCCCGCTCGGCAGGGGCGCGGTCCGGCAGGTGCTGCAGCAGCGCGTGGACCAGCCGCCCGCGGCGGAAGCGCCGGCCCGT
>NZ_JAPSMD010000124.1 GCF_027856955.1 Falsiroseomonas oryzae
GCCGTCCCACGCCTCGGAAGCGACCAGCGCAGGTTCCAGCGGCAGGGCGAGCAGGCGCGGGAAGCGCAGCGGGCGCGCCGGCCGCAGCGCCGCCAGGCGCGGCCGCGCCTCGGCCAGCACGGCATCCAGCACGCGCCGATCCTCCAGCGCGTCGAGCATGCCCACGATGCGGCCCAGCTTGGTGTCCGGCGCCGCTGCCAGGGCGGAGCGCATCTCGCGATCGATGCCGGAGGCAGGGTGCCGCATGGCGCCGCAGTCTCGGCGGCGGGCGTGAAGGAAGGCTTAGCGGCCGCGCCAGACCGGCTTGCGCTTCTCGATGAAGGCGCGCACCGCCTCATGGAAGTCTTCGGTGAGGGCGAAGGCGGCATTGGCGGCCAGGTCGGCCTCGGTGACGGGCAGCGCGCCGCGCAGCTTCTGCAGCGCAGCCTTGTGGAAGCGATTGGACAGCGGCGCACCCTGCGCGATGCGCCGCGCCAGCGCCATCGCCTCCGGGATCACCTCCTCGTCCGGCACCAGGCGGGAGAGGAGGCCCTTGTGATGCGCCTCCTCGCCGGTGAAGACGCGGCCCTCGATCAGCAGCTCGCACGCCACCGCATAGCCGACGGACTGCAGCAGCGGGTCCAGCTCGCCGTAGTGATAGAACAGGCTGAGGTTGCGCGCCGGGATGCCCATGCGCGTCCCCGGCCCGCCAACGCGGAAATCCGCCATCGTCGCGATGCCGCAGCCGCCGCCCATCGTCCAGCCGCGGCATGCCGCGACCACCGGATGCACGCAGCGCCGGATCGACTGGAAGGACCGCGACAGCTCCCGCCCATAGACCTCCTCGCGCTCCACCGTGCCGCGCTCGCGCTCGAAGGCGGCGATGTCGGCGCCGGCGCTCAGCGCCTCCTCTCCCGCCCCGCGGATCACCACGCAGCGCAGGCTGCCATCGGCGGAGGCCGCCTCCATCGCCTCGGCCAGGGCGATCCACATGGGCAGGTCCAGCGCGTTGCGCTTCGCCGGGCGGTCGATGGTGACGACGGCGATGTCGCCGTCGCGCGCGGTTCGGATCATCGGATGGGGCATGACCGGCGGACGCTACCCAAGGCCGGCCGCGCGCGCCAGCCGGCGCCTTAACCGCGGCTTCATTCCACTACTGTAACCGCGGCGCTGCACATCCCGGAGTCACACCCGTGCTGCGTCGCATTGCCGAACTCCCCATCCTCGCGAAGGGGCTGCTGGTCGTCGCCATCGGCATCGCCTCGGAACTCGCCGTTACCGGCTTCGCCGCCCGTGGCCTGCAGCAGGTCAGCCAGACCTATGTGCATGCCGTCGAGAGCGATGCCGAGTCGGCCTTCCACCTGGCGCTCGCCTCGCGCTACCTGCAGGGCGTGCAGCGCCAGGCGCTGCGCCTGGCCGACCACGAGCAGGAGGCAGACCAGGCGGCGATCCGCGCGCGGCTCGACGAGCTGTTCGGCCGGCTGCGGACGGAACTCGATGGTGCCGTGCGGCAGAAGCCGGCCCTGGCCGGCGATGTCGGCCGCATCCTGCGGGAGACGGCCGGCATGCAGGCGCTGGTCCAGGAGGTCGCGCAGGTGGCACGCACCGACCGCGCCGCGGCGGAACGGCTGATCGAGACGCGCCTGGATCCGTTGGCCGATCCGCTGCGCGACCGGCTGGACGCGCTGGCGCTCGACGCACGGCGGCAGCTCGCCCAGGCGGAGCAGAACGCGGCGGAGGTGGCGCGCCGCACCATGAACACCATGCTGGTCGTCGCGGGCGTGGCGCTGCTGGCCGGCCTTGCCGCGGCGCTGCTGCTGTTCGCGCTTGGCGTCACCCGGCCGATGGCCGCGCTGTCGCGCGAAGTGGCGCGCGTGGCCGCCGGTGACCTCGATCGCCCGGTGGATGGCGGGGCGCGCCGGGACGAGATCGGCGCCCTGGCCCGCGCGCTGGACGGCTTCCGCGAGCAGGGGCTGGAGAAGCGCCGCATCGAGGCCGATGCCGCGGCCGCCCAGGCCGAGAAGGACCGGCGGCAGGCGGCGATGGACCTGCATGTGCAGGATTTCGGCACCAGCGCCTCCGCAGTGATGCGCAACGTGACGGAAGCAGCCGCCGGCATGGCGCGCGCCTCGCAGGAGATGGCTGAGATCACCGCCCGCATGCGGGAGGGCACGTCGCGCACCGGCACCCAGGCGGAGTCGAGCGCGCAGGACCTTTCCGCCGCCGCCGCCGCGACCGAGCAGCTCGTCGCCTCCATCCAGGAGATCGCGCGCCAGGTGCGCGAGGCGACGGTGGCGGTGGGCACAACGGCGGAGGAAGCCGGCCGCGGCGAGACGCGCATGGCCGAACTGGCTGCGGCCGCCCGGGAGATCGGCGAGGTGGTGCGCCTGATCGAGGACATCGCCGGCCGGACCAACCTGCTCGCCCTGAACGCCACCATCGAGGCGGCGCGGGCCGGCGAAGCCGGCAAGGGCTTCGCCGTGGTCGCGCAGGAGGTCAAGGCGCTGGCCGCGCAGACCGCGAAGGCGACCGCCGACATCGCCGCGCGCATCGGCGCGGTGCAGGCCTCCGCGGAGGCGACCGGCCAGTCCATCGGCCTGATCGGAGCCGAGGTCGGCCGCGTGCGCGAAATCGCCGATGCCATCGACGGCGCGATCGGCCAGCAGGGCGAGGCGACGCGCGAGATCGCGGCGAAGGTGCAGCAGGTTGTCGGCAGCAGCCAGGAGGCGGTGCGCGCGATGCGCGATGCCGGCCAGCTCGCCGACCGCTCCGACGTGTCCGGCCGCGGCGTGCTTGCCGCCGCCGGCGAGGTCGAGCAGGAGGCGCGCACCCTTGGCGCCGAGCTCGAGGCCTTCCTGGTCGCCATGCGCGACCTGCAGGAGCGGCGGAAATACGAGCGGGTCTCCGGGCGCGACCTGCCGGCGCGCATCTCCAGCAACCAGGGCGAGGTCGCGGTGCGCATCGCCGACATGGGCCGCGGCGGGATCTCGCTGCGCGGCGCGCTGGCGGGCTGGACGATCGGCACGCCGGTGCGCATCGCGCTGCCCGGAACCGTGGACCAGATTCCCGCGCGGCTGGTGCGCCACACCGAGGATGGCGCGGCCTTCGCCTTCCGACAGGATCCGGCCGCCCTCGCGCTGATCGACCAGGCCCTTGCGACCATCGGCGCCCGCCAGGCGGCGTGATCGCGGGTCAGCCCCGGCGCGCCGCCAGCACGCGGTAGCGGACGAAGCCCTCGGTCTGCAGCGTCTCCAGCAGCAGGCCGCCGATCTCGGCTTCCAGCCGTACGCCCAGGCCGAGCAGCCGCGGCAGCCGCGCACGGCGCTCCAGCGCCGCCAGCCGCGGCGCCAGGTCCGCCATGCCGCGCACCTGCAGCAGCGGGTTGAGGTCGCGCTCCGCCACCGGCTGCAGGCCGGCATCGCGGCAGGCGGCGATCCAGCCCTCGCGCGTCGGCGCGACGGGGCAGCGCCAGAACCGGCGGAAGCGATCCAGCCGTGTCACCGCCTCCGTCGGCATGCGCGCCTCCGGCATGTCGTCCACGATGACCAGATGACCGCCCGGCGCCAGCGCGCCCGCCAGGTTCGCGACCGTGCGCGCCGGATCGGCGCTGTGGATCAGGCTCTCGATGCCGTAGATCAGGTCGCAGCGCCCCTCGATCGGCGCATCGTAGGACCGCACATGGATGCGCACGCGCCCGACCAGGCCGCGCGCCGCGACCTCCGCCATGCCGCGCTCCGCCTGCACGGGCGACAGCGTCAGCCCGGTCCAGTCGCCGCCCAGCTTCGGCGCGAGGTCGAGCATCGTCGCGCCATAGCCGCAGCCGGCATCCAGCACGCGCGGCGCCTGCGGCAGGTCCAGCCCTTCCAGCATCAGGCGGTGGATCACGTAGGGCGTCGGGTCGCCGCCCGCCGGATCGGCCAGCGCGCGGTGCACCGGCAGCGCGCCATGCCCGGCCTCGCCGCGCCGCTCATGGAACCAGGACAGGCCATCCAGCCAGCGGTAGTAGCGGGCGACCTTCCGCGCCTGGCGTGCCGCCGCGGGCGGAACAGTGCCGATCTGCGTCATCCCGCCTAGATGGCAGAACGCGCCCGTCGCGCAACCCGGCCGCGATCCGGAACCCCGCGCCGCGCCCGCCGTTCCGGGCCTCGACCAGAGAGGGAGAGGCCAGGATGGTGGAGACACGGACCGACCAGGCGGCGCGCGACAAGGTGTGGGAGCTGATCCGCGAGGTGCAGGTCGCGATGATGGTGACGCTCGACGAGCAGGGCCGCATGCGCGGCCGGCCGATGCGGGCGGTCTCGATGAAGGAGTTCGCCGGCACGCTGTGGTTCTTCACCAGCCAGCCGAGCCCGAAGACCGACGAGATCCGGCACGACGACCGCGTGCTGCTGGCCTATGCGGATCCGAGCAGCCAGAACTACGTCGCCGTCTCCGGTACGGCGCAGGTGATCCGCGACCCGCGGAAGCAGCAGGAGCTGTGGTCGGAGCCGCTGCGCACCTGGTTCCCCGGCGGGCCGGACGATCCCAAGGCCGCGCTGCTGAAGGTGGAGGTCGAGGGCGCCGAATACTGGGACGCGCCCTCCTCCACCTTCGTGCACGCGTATGGCTACGTGAAGGCGCGCCTGACCGGCGAGCCGCCGAAGGCCGGCGACAACGACAAGGTGGCGTTCAGGAAGCCGGCCTAGCGGGCGGGAGCCCCGACAGCTCCCGCACCAGGTCCCCGACCGCGGCGCTGTCGAGCCCGCCGCGGCCGGAGCCCACCACCGCCTCCAGCACGGAGGCGGCGAGCCCGGTGGCGGGCGCGAAGACGCCGTGGTCGCGCATGGCGCCGGCCGAGAGGCGCAGGTCCTTGCGCATCAGCTCCGCGCGGAAGCCCGGGGCGAAGCTGCCCGCCAGCATTCGCGCCGCGTGGTTCTCCATGACGAAGGAGCGCGCGCTGCCGCCGAGCAGCGCGGCGCGCATCGCGTTCCCGTCCAGCCCGGCCTTGGCGCCGAGCGCCAGCGCCTCTGCCACCGCCAGCATCGTCGCGGCTACGACGAGCTGGTTGGCCGATTTGCAGACCTGCCCCGATCCGGCCGGCCCCAAATGCGTCAACGTCTTGCCCACTGCGCGGAACACCGGCTCGGCGCGCGCGAAGGCGGCCGCGTCGCCGCCGACCATGCAGGTCAGCGTGCCGTCCCGCGCACCCTGCGGGCCGCCGGAGACCGGGCTGTCCAGCAGGACCGCGCCGCTCTCGGCCGCCAGCCGCGCCGCGAAGCCGGCCGCGGCGGTCGCGGAGATGGTCGAGAAATCCACCACGACCGTGCCCGGCGCCACGCCGCGCGCCACACCCTCCGGCCCGAACAGCACGGCTTCCACATCGGCCGTGTCGGGCACGCAGATGCCGACGGAGGCGGCGCCGCGCGCCGCCTCCGCCGCACTTCCCGCCCAACGCGCTCCGCCGGCTTCCAGCGCCGTGGCCTTGGCGCGCGTGCGCGACGCGACGGTCAGCGCGAAGCCCGCCTTCGCCAGGTTCGCCGCCATGGCGGCCCCCATGACGCCGAGACCGATGAAGGCCACGGGGGCCGGTGGCGCGATGCTGTCCATGCTGGGTTCCTAGGTCCGCCGGATGGCGGCGCGGATCGCGTCAAGCAGCGTGTCCATGTCGCGCTGGAAGCCGGGGCCGTCGGCATAGCCGTCGGCCTCGCCGGTGCGCTCCATGAAGCGGCGCCAGGCCGGCGCGGACATGCCCTGGCGGAAGCGGTCGTGGAAATACGCGACCATCTCGGGCGGCATGCCGGCCGGGCCGATCCAGCCCTTCATGTTGTCGGCGACGACGTCCATGCCGAGCTCGCGCAGCGTCGGCACCTGCGGATAGGCCGGGTGACGCGCGGCAGAGGCGACCGCGAGTGGCAGCATGTCGCCCGAGGCTACCAGCCCGCCAAGCTCGTCGGAGGCCTGGACCGCCAGGTCGATCTGCCCGGCGATCAGCGCCTGCTGCTGCGGCCCGCCGCCGGTATAGGGCACGTGCAGCAGCTCCATCCCCGCCGCGCGCTCCATCAGCAGGAAGATCGAGTGCGACAGCGTGCCGACGCCGGCGGAGCCATGCGTCAGCCGGCCCGGCTCCGCCTTCGCCGCATCCACCACCTGCGGCATGGAGGTGAAGCGGCCGCCGCGCCCGCGCACGCAGATGAAATGCGCGTTGCGCGTCAGGCGGATGATGGCGGTGAAGCTGCGCTTCGGGTCATAGGGCAGGTCGCGATGCGCCGGCAGCGAGGTGCTCTCGCTGCCGCCGCCGAGCAGCAGCGTCGTACCATCCGGCGGCAGGCGCGCGACCTGCTCCGCCGCCAGCGCGCCGCCGGCGCCCGGACGGTTCACCACGACAAGCGGCACGGGGAACAGCGGCGTGCAGGCCTCCGCGATGGTGCGGGCGATGATGTCGCTGCCGCCGCCCGGTGCGAAGCCGGCGATCAGCTGGATCGGCCGCGTAGGCTGCCAGCCCTGCGCGCGCGCAACCCGCGGCGCGGCGAGCGGCATGGCGGCAAGGCCGAGCAGAAGCCGGCGACGCTGGGTGGTCATGGCGACGTGTCTCCCTGGGCGGCCGTCTGCGCGGCCCTGCGGAGCGAGGATGGCGCGGTGCCGGAGGCGCCGCAACCGGTCAGTCGTCGTCGTCGGGGATGTTGAGCAGCGCGCCGCAGGCCTTGCAGTGCACCGCATCGGGATCGTGCCGGCCCAGCCCGCAGGCCTGGCAGCGGAAGCGCACCTTGTTCGGCCGGAACAGCGCCTGCGCCAGCCGCAGGAACAGCGTGACGCCGGCCAGCATGATCACCACCGAGATCAACCGCCCGCTGGTGCCGGGCAGGGTGATGTCGCCGAAGCCGGTGGTGGTCAGGGCGGTGACGGTGAAATACAGCGCATCGGCGAAGTTCGCGATGTGCGGGTTGGTCGCCTGCTGCGTGGCGTGGACGATGCCGGTCATCACCACGATGAAGACCAGCAGGTCCGCCGCGGCGACGAAGGCGTCCTGGTTGCGGCGGAACAGCGGTAGGTCGTGCCGCAGATGCGCGACGAGCCGGGCGGAACGCAGCAGGCGCAGCGTGCGCAGGCTGCGCAGGAAGCCCCAGCCCGGGAAGAAGGGTGCCATCAGGAAGGCGAGCACGGAGACGACGTCGGCGATGCCGCCGGGATGCAGCAGTTCACGCCGCGCGGAGGCCGAGTTCCGCAGGCGCAGGACCAGCTCGGCGGCCAGCACCAGGCCGAAGGCGATGTCCACCGCGAAGACCAGCGGATCTTGCGGCAGGAAGGATTCCAGGATCACCCAGCCAAGCGCCACGAGGTCGAGTGCGAGCAGGGAGTAGGCGGCCGCCGCCCCGCGGCGACCTGCTGCACCCTGCAACCTCGCGAAGCCCTCGGCCATCAGGGCAGGCTAGGCGCGGCTTCGCCGGCGGTCCATGCGGCGGATCAGTCTAGACAGGCGAAGCCAAGAGCCGGCGCTGTCGGCGCCCATAGCCGGTGCGAGGCAGTCGCGCAGCGCGGCGCCGATTGGGGGCCGCCACCGACCCCGTCGATCGCGCCGACTCCGATACGCCGAAACCCGTCAAGAAACCCGACAGGCAGGCGCCTATGCACCGCGCCGTCGCAGGGCCATCCCAAGCCCGGCCAGGCCCACCCCGAACACGGCGAGAGCTGCTGGCGCGGGCACGCCGACGACGTCCGAACCTGTCCGGAAGTTGGCGGTGAACAGCGCGTCGAAGCCCTGGCCGACGAACCAGGTCGGCACAATGACACTGGGGTCATTCGGATGTCGAATCAGTCCCAGGAAAGCGAGGTTACCGGGGAAAGCGCTGGAAGAATCTGTAAGTATAGCCCAGCCCAACCGGCCAAAATTATTTGGATCCCTAAGGTCGTTGCCGCCAAGGTTCAGGAGAGCGATGTACGTCAACAAGGGGTCGAGTTGCACGCCGACGGAAAAGGTGAAGGCCGTCGCGCCAGCCGCGACGGCGCCGAGGTCGATCTGCGTGTCGGTCGGTGCCTGCCACACAGAGCTGCCGATCGTTGAATTCGCTGTATCCCATTCGAAGATCTGCGCGCGGAGGACGAGCGGACCGATTGGGATAGCCTGCGGGTCAAAAGGCGGGCCGAGCGTCAGGGTGAAGTTGACGAGCGTGTTCTCGGATGGCGGAGCGGGAACGCTGAATATCTGGCCGATAGCCACGGTCGGGTTGGGAACATTCGGATCGAAGGCGACATCGGTGTAAAGGCCCGCGAAGAGCGGGGCGTTGGTCAGCGTGGAGGCGGATGCGCCAGCGGCGAGAGCCAGGCTGAACACCGCTGCTGCTGTGGTTCTTGAGACGGCCTTCATGTCGCTGTTTCCTCCCTCCTGCCTCGACCTCCCGACGCGCCATCCCGCGATCAGGATGCACGGGCCCGGTTCATGCGACATGGAGCAAACATTGTGCCAGATTGTAACTCCTTGAGTTTTCGGTGTGTCGTCGCGACGAGCGCCAGCGATTTATAAGGAATATCGACGGTTCGGCATGTAACTGTAAGGAAGGCCGACAGTCGCGTGTCGTGAGGCTTTTCTTGCGTCCCGTCGGGCCGCTGCGACCTGCGCGGATTGCATCCACTGCGGCCCGACCGACGCCGCGGGTCCGGCCGGTCCCTGCGCCGGATCAATCCAGAAGGGCGAAGCCGAGGCCCGGCGCCTCCGGCACCCAAAGCCGGCCGTCGCGGAAGGCGGGATGCGCGGCGAAGCGGTCGCGGAGCGCGGCGTGGGCGCCGTGCACCTCCAGCATCCCGCCATGGGCGTGCCCGGCCATGGCGGGCAGGTTCGCGGCCTCGAAGCCGCCGGCGCCGGCCACCGGCACGCCATGCGCCTCCGCCATCGCCAGGATGCGCAGCATCGTCGTCAGCCCGCCGCAGAAGGCCGCGTTGGGCTGCAGGATGTCCAGCGCGCCGGCGGCCAGCGCGTCGCGGAACCACGCGACGGACTGCACCATCTGCCCGGCCGCCAGCGGGATTGGCGTGGCGCGGCGCAGCGCCGCCAGCGACGCGATGTCGTTGTCGCGCACCGGCTCCTCGAAGAAGGCGATGTCGCAATCCGCCACCCGTTGCGCCAGGCGCTTCGCCTCCGCGACGGTCAGGCCGCAATTGGCATCCAGCATCAGCGCCGCGTCGCCGATCGCGCGCCGCACGGCACGGATGCGCGCGGCGTCCTCGGCAATGCCGCGCCCCGCGCCGACCAGCACCTTCACGCCGTGGAATCCCTCGGCCAGCGCGGCCTGGCAGGCGGCGACGAGTTCCGCCTCCGTGAAGGCGGGCAGGCCGGCGGTGGCGTAGGCGGCGACGCCGTCGCGCGCACCGCCGACCAGCGTCGCGACCGGCTGGCCGAGCGCCTTGCCCTTGATGTCCCACAGCGCGAGGTCGAGCGCCGAAAGGGCGGAGACGAAGGCGCCCGTCACACCGCGGGGGTTGAGGCGCTGCACCAGCCGCGCGCGCAGCGCCTCGTGCGCCAGCGCGTCCTGGCCGGTCACGACCTCCGCGACCTCGCGGTTCAGCAGACCCGCGACGGTCTCGGCCAGGAAGCGACCGGTGACGCCTTCACCGGCGATGCCGGCCTCCGTGGTCACGCGCAGCCGCAGGAAGGTCAGGCTCTCCCGTCCCGCATAGGCATCGGCCGCGCGCGCCGGCTTCAGGTGCTCGACCGCGGCGGCGAGGCCGGTGATGCGCATCAGCGCGTCGGCTTGGGCGGCGTCACGCCGTAGTCGTAGAAGCCCTTGCCGGACTTCCGGCCGAGCCAGCCCGCCTCGACGTATTTGCGCAGCAGCGGGCTCGGCCGGTACTTCGAATCGCCCAGCCCCTGCTGCATCACCTCCATCACCGCGAGGCAGACGTCGAGCCCGACGAAGTCGGCCAGTTCCAGCGGCCCCATCGGATGGTTGCAGCCCAGCTTCATGCCGGCATCGATCGAGGCGACGTCGCCGACGCCCTCCTGCAGGGCGAAGACCGCCTCGTTGATCATCGGCACCAAGATGCGGTTGACGATGAAGGCCGGGTAGTCGGCGGCGTAGGCGACGGTCTTGCCCATGCGCTCCGCGAGCTGCGCCACGGCCTGCACCGTCGCATCCTCCGTCGCCAGGCCGCGGATCACCTCCACCAGCTTCATCAGCGGCACCGGGTTGAAGAAATGCATGCCGACGAAGCGGCCCGGCCGGTCGGTCGCCGCGGCCAGCCGCGTGATGGGGATGGAGGAGGTGTTGGTGGCGACCAGCGCATCCGCCTTCAGCTGCGGCGTCAGCGTGGCGAAGATCTTCTGCTTGATGTCCTCGCGCTCGGTCGCCGCCTCGATGACCAGGTCGCAGTCGCGGAAGGCAGCATAGTCGGTGGCGGTGGCGATGCGCGCCAGCGCCGCATCCTTGTCCGCCGCGGCGAGCGTGCCCTTCTGCACCTGGCGGTCCATGTTCTTCGTGATGGTCGCGACCGCCTTCTGCAGCGCGGCCTCCGCCACGTCGAGCATCACGACCTGCAGGCCGGACTGCGCCGCGACATGGGCGATGCCGTTGCCCATCTGCCCGGCGCCGATCACGCCAAGCTTCTCGATCTTCGCCATCCACCTTCCCCTTACGCAAGGCGCCGGCGCGGGCCTGGGGCCCGCCGCCGGCGCGACGCCTCCGCCCGGAGCGGCAGCCCTACTTCTTGGCGAGCTCGGCCTCGAGTTCCGGGATCACCTTGAACACGTCGCCGACCAGGCCGTAGTCGGCGACCTGGAAGATCGGCGCCTCCTCGTCCTTGTTCACGGCGACGATGACCTTGCTGTCCTTCATGCCGGCCAGGTGCTGGATCGCGCCGGAGATGCCGAAGGCCATGTAGAGCTCCGGCGCGACGATCTTGCCGGTCTGGCCGACCTGCATGTCGTTCGGCGCATAGCCCGCATCCACCGCCGCGCGGCTGGCGCCGATGGCCGCACCCAGCTTGTCCGCCACGCCTTCCAGGATCTTGAAGCTGTCCGCCGAGCCCATCGCGCGGCCGCCGGAGACGACGACGCGCGCGGCCGTCAGCTCCGGCCGTTCCAGCTTGGCGATCTCCGCGCCGACGAAGCTCGACACGGCCGGATCCTCGGCATCCGGCGCGGCCTCCGTCGCGGCGCTGCCGCCCTCGGCCGGCACCGGGTCGAAGCTGGCGGCGCGCACCGTCATCACCTTGGTCGCGTCGCTGGTCTTCACCGTGGCCAGCGCGTTGCCGGCATAGATGAAGCGGCGGAAGGTGTCCGGCCCCTCCACCCCCGCCACGTCGCTGATGACCTGCACGTCCAGCAGGGCCGCGACGCGCGGCATGATGTTCTTGCCCATCGCGCTCCCGGGCGCGAGCAGGTGCGAATAGCCGGGCGCCAGCTTCACCAGAAGCGCCGCTGCGGGCTCCGCCAGCCCGTGCTCATAGGCCGGGCCGGCGGCGGTCAGCACCTTCGCCACGCCGGGCAGCTGCGCCGCCGCGCCGGTGCCTTCGCCGCCGAGCACCAGCACATGCACCTCGCCGCCGATCTTCTGCGCCGCGGCGACGGCGCTGCGGGTGGGCTGCGAGACGGTCGACCCGCTGCGGTCGGCAAGAACCAGGACGGCCATCTGTCAGATCACCTTCGCCTCATTGCGGAGCTTCTCCACCAGCTCCTGCACGGACCCGACCTTCACGCCGGCCTGGCGCTTCGGCGGCTCCTCCACCTTCAGCACGGTCAGGCGCGGCGCCATGTCCACGCCCAGCGCATCCGGCTTCATCGTCTCGATCGGCTTCTTGCGCGCCTTCATGATGTTCGGCAGCGAGGCATAGCGCGGCTCGTTCAGCCGCAGGTCGGCGGTGACGATGGCCGGCAGCTTCAGCGCCACCGTCTCCAGGCCACCATCCACCTCGCGGGTCACTTTCACGCCGCCATCGGCGACCTCGACCTTGCTGGCGAAGGTGCCCTGCGGCCAGCCCAGCAGCGCGGCCAGCATCTGGCCCGTGGCGTTCATGTCGTCGTCGATCGCCTGCTTGCCCATGACGACCAGCTGCGGCGATTCCTTCGCGACGATCGCTTTCAGGAGCTTGGCGACCGCCAGCGGCTCCACCACGCCGTCATGCTCCACCAGGATGCCGCGGTCGGCCCCCATCGCCAGCGCGGTGCGGATCTGTTCCTGCGCGGCGGTCGGCCCGACGGAGACGGCGACGATCTCGGTCGCCACGCCCTTCTCCTTCAGGCGCACCGCCTCCTCGACCGCGATCTCGTCGAAGGGGTTCATGGACATCTTGACGTTCGCCGTCTCGACGCCCGTGCCGTCGGACTTGACGCGCACCTTCACGTTGTAGTCGACCACCCGCTTGACGGGGACGAGGATCTTCATCGGTCGCCGGATCCCTGGCTCTCATCCGGGGCGCGGCGCAAGCCGCAACCCCGCCGGCCACGCATCGCGGCCGCGGAACGGCGCGGACCATAGGGCCGGGGGGCGGGCCGGGCAAGGCGGGGCGCCACGCCCAGCGGCGCGGCGCGGCTCATCCGCGCATCACCAACAGGAGAAGCAGGAACAGCAGGATCGTCACGAACTGCAGGATGACGCGCCATCGCATCAGCGTGTTGGACCGCGCGCCGCCCCCCTGCTCGCTGCGGACCAGCCCGATCATGCCCGCGAACATCACGCCGAGCGTGGCCAGCATCGAGACCACGACCAGCACCGTCAGAAACGTCACCATGCCACCAACATGGCAGGCTCCCGGCCGGCGGCAAGTCGCCGGCGCGGTCAGCGGCGCGGCGGCGCGCCGATGGCCAGCGCCCCGGCCAGCGCCGCGACGGCGCAGAGCAGGAACCCCGCCCCGTAGCCGCCGGTCAGTCCGACCAGTCCGCTGAAGGCGGGGGGCGCCACCAGCATGGTGACCCCGAAGGCGAAGTTCAGCGCGGCCGTCGCCCCGCCCACCTGGCCGGCCGGCGCGATCCGCGCAGCCTCGGCCAGCATCACCCCGTTCCAGCCAACCGCGGTTGCCCCCATCAGCATGCCGGCCAGGATGATGACCATCCCCGGCCAGCCGGGATCCGCCGCCGCCAGCACCAGCGCCGCCGCCGCGGCGCCCAGGCCGCAGGTGACCAGCACCGGCCGCGCCCCGCCGCGGTCCGCCACCAGCGCCCAGGCAACCCGGCCC
>NZ_JAPSMD010000125.1 GCF_027856955.1 Falsiroseomonas oryzae
GCAGCAGGCGGCGCGACAGCCGCGCGGCCTGTGCGCGCCCGGCGGCGGAGAGGCCGGCCGCGTCGGAACGTCCGCTCAGCGCCTGCCCCGCCTCCTCGTGCTGCGCGTGGCGCGCCAGCAGCAGCAGCGTCGTCACGCCAGGCCTTCGACGAAGCGCAGCGCCGCCTCCCGCGCCGCATGGTCGGTCATCTGTGCCGGCGGGGACTTCATGAACCAGGCCGAAGGACCGTGCAGCGCGCCGCCGACACCCCGATCGAGCGCGAGCTTCGCACAGCGCACCGCATCGATCACCACGCCGGCGGAGTTCGGGCTGTCCCAGACCTCCAGCTTCACCTCGACGTTCAGCGGCACGCCGCCGAAAGCGGTGCCTTCCAGCCGGATGTAGGCCCACTTCCGGTCCTCGAGCCAGGGGACGAAATCGCTCGGCCCGACATGCACATCTGCGTCGCGCGGGACCACGTCCATCTGGCTGGTCACCGCACGTGTCTTGGAGACTTTCTTGGAGGCGAGGCGCTCGCGTTCCAGCATGTTCAGGAAGTCGGTGTTGCCGCCGAAGTTCAGCTGGTAGGTGCGGTCCAGCCGCACGCCGCGGTCGCGGAACAGCTGGGCGAGGGCGCGGTGCAGGATCGTCGCGCCGACCTGGCTCTTGATGTCGTCGCCGATGATGGGCAGGCCGCGCGCCTCGAAGCGGGCCCGCCAGGCGGGGTCGGATGCGATGAAGACCGGGATGCAGTTGACGAAGCCGCAGCCCGCCGCCAGCGCGGCCTCCGCATAGAATGCCGTCGCGCGCTGCGCGCCGACCGGCAGCCAGGAGACCAGCACCTCCGTGCGCGACCGTCGCAGCACGTCGGCCACGTCCGCCACCGCCGCGTCCGATTCCGTGATCTCGCCGACGAGGTAGCGGCCCAGCCCGTCCAGCGTCGGGCCGCGCCGCACCACGGCGCCGGTCGCGGGCACCTCGGCGAAGATGCGCGTGTTGTTCGGCGCGGCGAGGATCGCCTGCGCGACGTCCTGCCCGACCTTGGAGGATGCGATGTCGAAGGCGGAGGCGACCACGATGTCGGAGACCGCGTAGCCGCCGAGCACGGGGTGCGGCAGCCCCGGCTGCGGATCGCGCACGTCGCGGTAATGCGCCAGGCCCTGCACGAAGGAGGAGGCGCAGTTGCCGACGCCGGCGATGCCGACGCGCAGCGATCCCCTGGACGAGCCCGTGATCAACCCGACTGTCTCCTGTCCCTGCGACACAGCGCGTTGCGCCGGCGAAACCCACCTTGCAGGGCAGCGTTCCGCGGTTCCGGGGGACACGCCGTGCAGGACACCCGATTGTGACGCGGTCGCTTCTCGCACCGGTATTGCGTCGTTGCGTTCCGCTCGCGGTCGGGCGGCGGCTGCAGCCCGCCGAGAAGTTGAGCGGAGGAAGCAGTTGGCCGACAGGATCCTGATCACCGGTGGCGCGGGCTTCATCGGCCGACACCTTGCAGCACTGCTGTTGCGGCATGGCCACCGCGTGCGTGTCCTGGACAGCCTGATCCCGCAGGTGCATGGCGAGGCGAAGCGGCCGCGTGACCTGCCGGCAGATGTGGAACTGCTGATCGGCGACGTGCGCGACGAGGCGATGACGCGGCGCGCCCTGGCCGGGGTGGACAAGGTGGTGCACATGGCGGCGGAAGTCGGCGTCGGCCAGAGCATGTACGCCGTGGATCGGTATGTGTCGGTGAACGACCACGGCACGGCGGTGCTGTTCCAGGCGCTGATCGAGCGGCCCGTGGCGCGTATCGTCGTCGCCTCCTCCATGAGCATATACGGCGAGGGACTCTACCGCGGCGCCGACGGCGCATTGCACGAGGCGGCGACCCGCTCTGCCCGAGAGCCCTGGGATCCGCTGGATTCGCACGGCCGGCCGCTGGTCCCGGTGCCGACGCCGGAAGACAAGCGGCCGGCGCTTGCCTCGGTCTACGCCATCACGAAATACGTGCAGGAACGGCTGACGCTCACCCTGGCGCCGGCCTATGGCATGCAGGGCGTCGCGCTGCGGCTGTGGAACGCCTACGGGCCGGGCCAGGCGCTGTCCAACCCCTACACCGGCGTGCTGGCGATCTTCGCGGCGCGGCTGCACAACGGCCAGCCGCCGATGATCTTCGAGGACGGACGCCAGCAGCGCGACTTCGTGCATGTCGGCGACGTCGCGCGCGCCTTCCTGCTGGCGCTTGAGCGCCCGGAGGCGGCGGGCGGCGCGTTCAACATCGGCAGTGGCGAGGTGCGCACGGTGGCGGAGGTCGCGGCACTCCTCGCCGAGGCCATGGGCAGGTTCGGCATCGCACCCGAGATCACGGGCAAGGCCCGTGCCGGCGACATCCGCCATTGCGTACCGGACCTGACGCTGGCGCGCGCGCGGCTTGGCTACGTCGCACGGCAGGACTTCCGCGATGGTCTGGCGGAGCTTGCCGAATGGGTCGCTCGCCAGCAGGCGGAGGACCGCGTCGCAGAGGCCCGGCGGGAACTGGAAGCACGGGGGCTGGTGGCGTGACGGGCCCCGTCCTCGTCACCGGCGGTGCTGGCTTCATCGGCGTGAGCCTGGCTGACAGGCTCGCGCGCGAGGGGCACGACGTCGTCGTCTACGATGCCCTGCTGCGGCCCGGCGTGGCGGAGAACCTGGACTGGCTACGTCGCCGCCACGGCACCCGCATCGCCTCCGTCACGGCCGACATCCGAGACCGCGCGGCCCTGCAGCACGCGCTGCGCGACGTCGGGGCGGTGTTCCACCTGGCGGCGCAGGTCGCGGTCACGACGAGCCTGTCCGATCCGGCCGAGGATTTCGGCATCAACCTGCATGCCACCTTCACGCTGCTGGACCTGCTGCGGCGTCGTCCGGGCGGGCCCTGCCCGCTGGTCTTCGCCAGCACCAACAAGGTCTATGGCGACCTGGGCGACATCCCGCTGGAGCTGCGCAATGGCGCCTGGCTGCCGCGGGACCCCGCGCTACGCGACGCCGGCATCGCGGAGGACCGGCCGCTCGACTTCCACACGCCCTATGGCTGCTCGAAGGGGGCAGCGGACCAGTACGTGCTGGACTTCGCCCGCAGCTACGGCCTGCCCGCCACGGTGCTGCGGATGAGCTGCGTCTATGGCCCGCGGCAGATGGGCACGGAGGACCAGGGCTGGGTCGCGCATTTCCTGATCCGCGCGCTGCGCGGCGAGCCCGTGACGCTCTACGGCGATGGTTGCCAGGTGCGCGACGTGCTGCATGTGGACGACGCGGTCGCAGCCTGGCTCGGCGCCTGGCGACGGATCGGCGCGGCGGCGGGCCGGGCCTTCAACCTCGGCGGCGGGCCGGCCAATGCCGTCAGCCTGCTGCAGGTGCTGCACGCCATCGGCGACCTCACCGGCCCCCGCGTCGCCGTGACGCATGGCGCGGTCCGCGCGGGCGACCAGCGCTGGTTCGTGGCCGATACGCGCCGGGCGCGCACGGTGCTGGGTCTCGCGGAGCCGCAGCCCTGGCGGGTCGGATTGCGCCAGCTGGCCGAGTGGCTGCGTACGGAGCGCGGGCTCGCCGCCGCGGCGCCGCGCGTGATGGAGGCGCTGCCGTGAGGATCGCGCTGGTCAATCCGGCCTGGGACTTCGCCGGCAGCATCTATTTCGGCTGCCGCGCGCCGCACCTGCCGCTGGAACTGGGCTGCGCGAAAGTGCTGCTGGAGCGCGCCGGTCACGAGGTGCTGATGCTGGACGCGCATCTCTGCGGCCTCTCCCAGGCCGAAGCAGCGGACCAGGTTGCAGCCTTCGCGCCGGGCATGACGGTGGTGACGACGGCACCGACCTATCTGTTCTGGCGCTGCGCGCCGCCCGAACTGCGCATTCCCCGCGCTTTCCTGGACGCGCTGGGCGATCGCGGCGGACGCACCGTGGCAGTCGGCCCGCACGGCTCGGCCACGCCCGGGGCGACGCTGCGCAAGCTGGGTTGCGACGTGGCGGTGCGCGGTGAGTGCGAGGAGGTGCTGGTCGCGCTCGCGCAGGCGGAGGACCTGGCGCGCGTGCCCTCCATCGCCTTCGGCCGCGATGCAGGGCTGCAGGTCACGGGCGGGCCGGCAGCCGCGCGGTTCACGGACCTGCCCGCGCTGCACTGGCCGGACGATTGGGTCGCCCGCCACGCGCATCACCACCACCGCTTCGACGCGGAGCCGGAGGGCCCCGGGGCTGAGGTCGAGGCGTCGCGCGGCTGTCCCTACCACTGCACCTTCTGCGCCAAGATCGACTTCCGCGATCGCTACCGTCGGCGCGACCTGGCGCCGCTGCTGGAGGAGATCGACGCGTTGCGCGCGCAGGGCGTCACCTACCTCTACTTCATCGACGAGATCTTCCTGCCGGACCGCGCGCTGCTGGAGGCGCTGACCGGGCGCGGGCTTCGCTTCGGCGTGCAGACGCGGATCGACCTGTGGAAGCCGGAGATGCTGGAGCGCCTGGGCCGCGCCGGCTGCGTCTCCATCGAGGCAGGGGTAGAGAGCCTGACGGAATCCGGTCGCGCCGCGCTCGACAAGGCCTGCCGCATGGACACCGATTCGCTGACCGAGCGCCTGCTGCACGCGCGGCGCTTCGTGCCCTTCGTGCAGGCCAACCTGATCCGCGTGGAAGGCGACGACGCGGCGCAGGTCGCGGAGTGGCGCGCGACGCTGCAGCGCGGCGGCGTCTGGGCCAACGACCCGGTGCCGCTCTATCCCTATCCCTCCTCGCCGGACTACCGGCGCCTGTGGGGCGAGCCCGACGACCAGGCATGGGAGCGCGCGCACGCGCACTACCTCGCCGCCTTCGATGCCTTCAGCGACATCCAGGAGGACAGGCCGCTGCCGCTCCCCGCGCTGGAAGCGGCGTGCGCGCGTTGAGCGACGCGCCGCCCCATATCCTCATCACGACCGATGCGGTCGGCGGCGTCTGGGCCCATGCCATCGACCTTGCGGGCGCCCTGGCCGCGGATGGCCGGCGCATCACGCTGGCGGTGCTCGGCCCTGGCCTGGATGCGGCGCGGCGCGCGGAGGCGGCGCAAATTCCCGGCATGGCCCTGATCGACACGGGGCTGCCTCTCGACTGGCTGGCGGCAGAGGAGGCGGAGATCCTGCAGGCCGGGCGCGCGCTGGCGGCCACGGCCGCGCGCTGCGGCGCGGACATCGTGCAGCTCAACAGCCCCGCGCTCGCGGCCGCGGCCCGGTTCCCCTGCCCCGTGGTCGGCGTGTGTCATTCCTGCCTGCCGACGTGGTGGGAGGCGGTGCGGAGCGGCCCCATGCCGGCCGATTTCGCCTGGCGCGGCGGGCTGCTGCGGCGCGGCTATGCGGCCTGCGATGCGCTGGTCGCGCCGAGTGGCGCCTTCGCCGCAGCCACTGCGCGCGCGCATGCGCTGGCCGCGCCGCCCGACGTGGTGTGGAACGGCCGCGTTGCCGGGCCTTCGGCCAGCGGCATGGCATCCTTCGCGTTCACGGCCGGTCGGCTGTGGGACGACGGCAAGGACCTGGCCACGCTGGATCGCGCGGCCGCACAGCTCGATCTGCCCGTCCTCGCGGCCGGCGCGCGGCGCGGACCCAACGGCGCGGCAATCACCTTCGCGGCGCTGCGCTGCCTCGGCGCGCTGGAAACCGGCGCCGTGCAGCAGATGCTGGCGCGCGGGCCGATCTTCGTCTCGACCGCGCGCTACGAGCCGTTCGGCCTCGCGGTGCTGGAAGCCGCGCAGGCCGGCTGCGCCCTGGTGCTGAGCGACATCCCGACCTTCCGCGAGTTGTGGGACGGCGCCGCGTGCTTCGTCGCTCCGGGCGACGCCGATGGCTTCGCGGTCGCCGTCATGATGCTGTCGCGCGACCAGGAACAAAGAAGAAGCCTTTGCGTTGCCGGCCGGAGGCGGGCCCGTCGATTCACCGCGCAGGCGATGGCGACGGGCATGGCACGCATCCACGCAAGGCTGCTGGCCGCGCGCACCGCCGGGAGGGGAAGGAACGTCGCCGCGTGAGGTTCGTCTGGTTCACCCACTCGCTCCGGTCCTGCTGGAACCACGGCAATGCGCATTTCCTGCGCGGCGTCCTGCGCGCGCTGCAGGCGCGCGGCCATTCGACGCTGGCATGCGAGCCCGCTGCGGGGTGGAGCGCCGCCAACCTGCTGCGCGAGCACGGTGCCCCCGCACTGGACGGCTTCAGCGTGTCCTTCCCGGATCTCGCGTGGCGCTCCTATGCATGCGCAGCCGATCTCGCTGCGCTTGTGCAGGACGCGGATGTCGTCGTCGTGCATGAATGGAACGAGCCCTGGCTGGTCGCGGCGCTCGGTGCGATGCGCCTGCGCGGTGCGCGGTTCACGCTGCTGTTCCACGACACGCATCACCGCGCCGTCAGCGACCCGGACGCGATCCGCGCCTTCGATCTGGACGGCTACGACGGCGTGCTGGCCTTCGGCGAGGCACTGGCCGAGGTCTATCGCGCCTGGGGCTGGGGCGCGCGCGTGACCACCTGGCACGAGGCCGCTGACACCACGGTGTTCCACCCGCCGGCAGCGGAAGGGCCGCGCGAGGGGCTGGTCTGGATCGGCAACTGGGGCGATGGCGAGCGTGCCGCGGAGATCGAGGAGTTCCTTCTGCGGCCCGCGCGCGCGGCCGGCCTGCCGCTCGACATCCACGGCGTGCGGTACCCCGCGGACGCGCTGCGCCGGCTCGCCGCCCATGGCGCGCGATACCATGGCTGGCTGCCCAACGCGCAGGCGCCGGCGGTCTTCGCCCGCCACCTCGCCACGCTGCACGTGCCGCGCCGCTACTACGCGACGCTGCTGCCCGGAATCCCGACCATCCGCGTCTTCGAGGCGCTGGCCTGCGGCATCCCGCTGGTCTCGGCGTCCTGGGAGGACAGCGAGGGCCTGTTTCGCCCCGGCGAGGACTTCCTGGTCGCGCGCGACGGCGCGGAGGCGACGCGCCACCTGCGCGCGCTGGCCGCCGAGCCAGCGCTGCGCGCGCGGCTGGCGGCGAACGGTCTCGCCACCATCCGCGCACGCCACAGCTGCGACCATCGCGCGGCGGAGCTGCTCGCCGCGGTCGCGCGGCTCGGCACGCGGGCGGAGCAGGCGGCATGAGGATCGCGTTCTACGGATCGAGCCTGCTCTCCGCCTACTGGAACGGTGCGGCGACCTACTATCGCGGCATCATCCGCGAACTGGCGCGACACGGGCACCGCACCACCTTTCACGAACCCGATGCCTTCGGCCGCCAGCAGCACCGCGACATGGAGCCGCCGGACTGGGCGGAGGTGCATGTCTGGCCGGCCGATGCCGACGGGCTGCACCGGGCCATCGGCGTCGCGGCGCAGGCCGATGCCGTGGTGAAGGCCAGCGGCGTCGGCGTATTCGACGACGAGCTGCTGCACGGCGTGATGGCGGCAGCACGGCCCGGCGCCCTGCGCATCTTCTGGGACGTGGACGCGCCCGCGACGCTTGCGGCGATGCGCGCCGATCCGACGCATCCCGTGCGGCGTGCGCTGCCTGGCCTCGACCTCGTGCTGACCTATGGCGGCGGCCCGCCGGTGGTCGCGGCGTATCGGGAACTCGGGGCGCGGCGATGCGTGCCCGTCTACAACGCGCTGGACCCGGACACGCATCATCCCGTGTCGCCGGATCCGCGCTTCGCCGCCGATCTGGGCTTCCTGGCCAACCGCCTGCCGGACCGCGAGGCGCGCGTGGAGGAGTTCTTCCTGCGCCCGGCGGCGCTGCTGCCGGAACGGCGCTTCACGCTTGGCGGCAACGGGTGGGAGGACAAGGCGATGCCGCCCAACGTCGCGCGGCTGGGCCATGTCGGCACCGGCGTGCACAACGCCTTCAACTGCTCCGCGCTGGCGGTGCTGAACGTTGCGCGCGACAGCATGGCGGAGGTCGGCTTCTCCCCGGCCACCCGCGTCTTCGAGGCGGCCGGCGCGGGGGCCTGCCTCATCACCGATGCCTGGACCGGCCTCGAGCTGTTCCTGACGCCGGGCGCGGAGGTGCTGTCCGCCCGGGACGGGGCGGAGGTCGCTGCGCATCTCGCGGAACTCACGCCGGCACGAGCGCGGGCGATCGGCCAGGCGGCGCGGGCGCGCATCCTGGAGGAGCACACCTATGCCCGGCGCGGCGTGCAGGTGGATGCGCTGCTGCGCGAGCACCTTGCCCGGGCAAGGGAGGCGCGGGTGGCATGAAGCTTATCGTCCTCGGCCTCAGCCTCTCCTCCGCCTGGGGCAACGGGCATGCCACGACCTGGCGCGCCCTGCTGCGCGCCTTCGCGGCGCGTGGCCACGACGTGCTGTTCCTGGAGCGCGACACGCCCTGGTATGCCGCGCATCGCGACCTGCCCGAGGCGGATTTCTGCCGCCTCGCGCTGTATAGGGACCTGGACGAGCTGGCGAACTGGCGCCGGGAGATCGCGGCGAGCGATGCCGTGATGGTCGGCTCCTACGTGCCGGAGGGTGTCGCGGTGGGCAGGCTGGTGCAGCGCCTCGCCGCCGGCATCACCGTCTTCTACGACATCGACACGCCGGTGACGCTGGCGAAGCTGGCGCGGGGAGAGCACGACTACATCTCCCCGGAACTGATCAGCCGCTACGACCTCTACCTGTCCTTCACCGGCGGGCCCACGCTGCGTATCCTGGAAGAGCGTCACGGCACGCCCAGGGCACGCGTGCTCTACTGCTCCGTCGATCCGGCGCGCTATCCCGTGCTGGACAGGCCGTGCCGCTGGGACCTCTCCTATCTCGGAACCTGGAGCGCGGACCGGCAGCCCGCGCTGGAACGGCTGCTGCTGGAACCCGCGCGCCGCGCGCCGCAGCTGCGCTGCGTCGTGGCCGGTGCGCAGTATCCCGACGGGATCGACTGGCCGGCCAATGTGGAGCGCATCGAGCATGTGGCGCCCGACGCGCATCCCGGATTCTACGCCGCCAGCCGCTTCACGCTGAACGTCACCCGCGCGGACATGCTGCGCGCCGGCTGGAGCCCGAGCGTGCGCCTGTTCGAGGCGGCGTCCTGCGGCACGCCGGTGATCTCCGATGCCTGGCCGGGCATCGAGGAGCTGTTCCGGCCGGGAGAGGAGATCCTGACGGCGACGGGTGCGGACGACGTGCTGGCCGCACTGGATGACCGTGACGGCACGCGCCGCGCCCGCATCGGCGCTGCGGCCCGCGCCCGGGTTCTCGCGTCGCACACCGCGGCCCATCGCGCCGCGGAACTCGAGGCGCATCTGCGCGAGGCCATGGCCGCAGCAGGCGAGCCCGTCGGACTGCGCCGTGCCGAGGAGCAGGTCATCCCGTGAGGAACGGCAAGCAGGGCATTGTCGTTGTCGCCGGCGGTGCCGGCTTCCTCGGCTCGCATCTCTGCGATGCGCTGCTGGCCGATGGGGCGCATGTCGTCTGCGTGGACAGCTTCCGGACCGGGCGGCGGCAGAACATCGCCCATCTGGAGCGCGATCCGCGCTTCGACCTGGTGGAATGCGACGTCTGCGATCCGCTGCCGCCGGCGCTGCCGCGGCGCGCCCCGCGCATCGAAGCGGTGTTCAACCTGGCCTGCGCGGCCTCCCCGCCGCACTACCAGGCCGATCCCGAGCACACGCTGCTGACCTGCGTGCTCGGCACGCGCCACCTGCTGCGGCTGGCCGAGGCCGCAGGGGCCCGCTTCCTGCTGGCCTCGACCAGCGAGGTCTATGGCGACCCGGAGGAGCATCCACAGACCGAGGCGTATCGCGGCTGCGTCAACCCGATCGGGCCGCGCGCGTGCTACGATGAAGGCAAGCGTGCGGCGGAGACGCTGGCCTTCGACTACCATCGCGCCGGCCGCGTGGAGGTGCGCGTCGCGCGCATCTTCAATACCTACGGCCCGCGCATGCGTGCCGATGACGGGCGCGTGGTGTCCAACGTGGTCACGCAGGCACTGGCGGGCCAGGACATCACGATCTATGGCGACGGGCGTCAGACGCGTTCCTTCTGCTACGTGGACGATCTGGTGGCGGGCCTGATGCGACTTGCGGCCGTGAGCCCGAGCCCGCCCGGCCCGGTGAATCTCGGCAACCCCGAGGAGATGCGCGTGTGCGACCTGGTGGAGCGCGTGCTGGCGCTGACCGGCTCCGCCTCCGCCATCGTTCGGCGCCCGCTTCCCGTTGACGACCCGCAGCGGCGGCGGCCGGACATCGCGCTGGCGCGCCGGCTGCTCGGCTGGCAGCCGCGGACCGGCCTCGACGCCGGACTGAAGGCGACGATCGCCTGGTTCGAGAAGCAGATGGCGTGGGACGCGCCGCAGCCGGCAGCCAATGACGATGTCCGTCGCGTCCCGCCGATGCCGCTGTCGCTGCGTGGTGCGGCGGCGCGCCGGGGGCGCTAGCGGTTCGTGCATCCCCGCAGGGCGTCGGCGAGACGTCCGAGGGGATCCGCCCAGTCGCCCGGCCGCGCCTGGCGGAACAGACGCATCGTCGGATACCACGGACTGTCGTCGCGGCCTTCCATCCAGCGCCAGTCGGCGTCGTGTGCCAGCAGTAGCCAGACCGGGACGCCGAGCGCCCCCGCCAGATGCGCCGGCATCGAATCGATGCTGACCACCAGGTCGAGCGACCGCATCGTCGCCGCCGCTTCCAGCACGTCATCGGATCCGGCATCGCTCGGGAGCCAGGCGGGCCGCTCGTCCAGAGCCGGTCCGCGCTGCAGGACATGCAGCACGATGCCCGGCAGCGCCGCGAACACGCGCAGCATCTCCACCGGCACGCTGCGCCGCGCATCCCAATCTCCGGCGCGCCACGCGAGCCCCACCGCAAGCCGTCCATCCCGTAAGCGCGGCCTCCCCGGCGGGTGCAGATACGGAACGCGCGCCGGCAGCGTCGCCGGCGTCAGGCGCAGCGCGTGCGCCAGTTCCATGATCTCGACGTCCACGTCGAACGCGGCCTCCGGCGTTCCGTCGTGCAGCGGCAGCAGCCGTGGCGCGTTGCGCATCGTCGCCAGGAGTGGGATCAGCGCCGGTTGCGCCCAGACCGTCACGTCGCGCGCGATCGCCTGCAGGCCGGGGATGAGCCGGATGAACTGGATGGTGTCGCCGAGCCCGTGATAGCAGCGCACCAGCACGCGCCGCCCGGCCAGCGGCGATCCGTCCCACACCGTCTGCAGGTGGCGCGGCAGCGTCCAGTCACGTCGGCCGTCCCTGGCCGCGAGCGCGACGTCGGAGAGGCGCCAGGCCTCCTCCCACGCGCCGCGGCGCATCAGCGCCATCCACTGCGCACCCGGCGCCTCAGGCAGGTTCATCCGGCCGCTCCTCCGGATGCAGCTTCTCGTGGAGCGTTTCCGCGAGGTTGCCCACCGCGGTGACCTCGCCGAGCTCGCGCGCCTCCTCGTCCACCACCTGCTTCTCGATGCCGATGGCCGCGCTGATGCGGTTGAGGATCTGGATGACCTTCGTCACTTCCTGCTCGGCCAGCAGGCTGATCTGCAGGTCGAGATGCGCGCGCTCCTCGTCGCGGGCGTCGGCGCGGTTCTGCTTCATCAGCACGAAGGCGGCCAGCAGGACGCCTTCCAGGGAGAAGAAGCCGCCCAGCAGGCCGAAGGGGAAGGGATCGAAGGCGGGAAGGCCGGGCACCAGGCCGACGTTCACGGCGACGTAGGCCGCGATGGCCAGACCATGCAGCACGATGAAGTGCGGCGTCCCCGCGACGCGCGCGACAATGTCGGCCAACCGGGAGGAGGGCGGGCGGCGGCGCATCTCGTCCTGCTCGAGCCGTACGACCTCCTCGATGTTGCGCGCCACCTGCCGTGCCGCAGCCTTCTGCGTCATGGGTTCTCCGCCGCGTGTCGTGCCGGAACGCACGGGGCACCCTTCCGGTCGCGCCGTGAGCGTCTTGAAGCTGCGTCATGCAGCCGCGCCGCAACGTGAGACGTGCCGCCTGCAACTAGACCTTGACGGGTGGTCAGGCTTCTTGCCTCCATTGTCGCAAGGCGGCCGCTGCGTCGCCATGCAACTCGGGGAGGAGCTCTCCGCATGTACCGTCGTCACCTCGTCGCGGCCGGGCTTGGCCTGCCCGTCCTCGCCATGCCGGGCCAGGCGCGCGCGCAGCGCGGCACCGCCGTCGGCGTCTCCTGGTCCAACTTCCAGGAGGAGCGCTGGAAGACCGACGAGGCGGCGATCCAGGCGGCGCTGCGTGCCGGTGGCGCGACCTATCTCTCGGCCGATGCGCAATCGAACCCGACCAAGCAGCTGGCCGACATCGAGAGCCTGCTGGCGCGCGGCGTGAAGGCGCTGATCGTGCTGGCGCAGGACGCGCAGGCCGTGCGCCCGGCGGTGGAGCGTGCGCTGAACGAGGGCGTGGCGGTGATCGGCTACGACCGCCTCATCGAGAATCCGCGCGCCTTCTACCTGACCTTCGACAATGTCGAGGTCGGCCGCATGATGGCCCGCGCCATCCAGGCGGCGAAGCCGGAGGGCAACTACGCCTTCATCAAGGGCAGTTCGGCCGACCCGAACGCGAACTTTCTGTTCCAGGGCAGCATGGAGATCCTGAAGCCGGCGATCGATGCCGGCCGCATCCGCAACGTCGGAGAGGCCTTCACCGACGGCTGGCTGCCGGCCAACGCGCAGCGGAACATGGAGCAGATCCTGACCCGCAACAACAACCGCGTGGATGCGGTGATCGCGGCGAATGACGGCACGGCGGGCGGCGCCATCGCGGCGCTGGCGGCGCAGGGGCTGGCGGGCAGCGTGCCGGTCTCGGGCCAGGATGCCGACCGCGCCGCGCTGAACCGCATCGCGCTCGGCACGCAGACCGTGACGATCTGGAAGGATGCGCGGGAGCTCGGCAAGGCGGCGGGCGAGATCGCCGTGCGGCTGGCCGGCGGCGCGCGGCTGAACGAGGTGCCGGGCGCCGTGCAGTGGAACCAGGGCCCCTCGCGCGCCAACATGACCGCGCTGTTCCTGCGCCCGCAGCCGATCACGCGCGACAACCTCGCCCTGGTGATCGAGGGCGGCTGGGCGCCCCGCAACGCTGTCTGCCAGGGCGTGCCCGCCGGCCGGCTGCCGGCCTGCGGATGAGCGCCGCGGCACCGCGCGGCGGCGAATCGCTGCCGCGTGGGGTCGGCGCGGCCTCCGG